>JAOPYL010000031.1 GCA_025964625.1 Actinoallomurus sp.
TGTCGTTCCGCCGCGACAACTCGGTCGTCAAGCAACGCCTGAAAGAGGGCACGGTACGCCGGATCGCGGGTTATGCCCGGCCCTACATGCGCGAGCTCGTGTTCTTCCTGGTGTTGAACTCGATCGCCGCGGTCATCGTGGTGGCGAACCCGCTGCTGCTCAAAACGATCATCGACGAGGGCATCAACAAGCACAAGGGCGGCGTGGTCATGGGGCTGGCCGTCGCGGTCGGCGTACTCGCGATCTTCGAGGCGGTGATCGGCCTTGCGCAGCGGTGGTACTCCGCGCGCATCGGCGAGGGGCTCATCTACGATCTGCGCACGCAGGTCTTCGACCACGTCCAGCGGATGCCGGTCGCCTTCTTCATGCGTGCCCAGACCGGATCACTGGTCAGTCGGCTGAACAGCGACGTCATAGGCGCCCAGCGCGCCCTGACGACGACCCTGTCCTCCGTCGTCTCCAACGTGATCAGCCTGATCCTCGTCCTGGGCACCATGTTCGTGCTGTCCTGGCAGGTCACGCTCGTCGCGCTGGTGCTCCTGCCGATCTTCATCTTCCCGGCGAAATGGGTGGGCCGCCGGCTGCAGAAGATCAGCAGGGAGCAGATGCAGCTGGACGCCGAGATGAGCTCGCTGATGACCGAGCGCTTCAACGTGGCCGGCGCGATGCTCGCCAAGCTGTACGGCCGCCCCGACGAAGAGTCCGGTATCTTCTCCGACCGGGCGAGGCGCGTGCGCGACATCGGCGTGATCTCCGCCATGTACGGCCGGGTGTTCTTCACCGCGCTCACCCTCGTCGCGTCACTGGCCACCGCGATGGTGTACGGCGTCGGCGGCTCTCTCGTCGTGAACGGGAGCTTCCAACTCGGCACGCTCGTCGCCCTGGCCGCCCTGCTCACCCGCATGTACGGGCCGCTGACCGCGCTGTCCAACGTGCAGGTCGACGTGATGACCGCGCTGGTCAGCTTCGACCGGGTGTTCGAGGTGCTCGACCTGAAGCCGATGATCGGCGAGAGGCCGGAGGCGAAGCCGCTGCCGGTGACGGCGGGCGCGCCCGCCGTGGAGTTCGACGACGTGATCTTCTGCTACCCGGCCGCCGCCGAGGTCTCGCTGGCCTCACTCGAATCGATCGCGCGCACCGACACCGCACCGAGCCGGGAGGTGCTGCACGGGGTGGACTTCCGCGTCGACCCGGGCAGCCTGACCGCGCTGGTCGGGCCATCCGGTGCCGGCAAGACGACGATCACCCAGCTGGTGTCCAGGCTCTACGACGTGAACGGCGGAGCGGTCCGCGTCGGCGGGCAGGACGTCCGGGACGCCACGCTGGAGTCGCTGCGCGGATCCGTCGGCGTGGTGACCCAGGATGCGCATCTGTTCCACGACACGATCCGCGCCAACCTCGCGTACGCGCGGCCGGAGGCGACCGACGGGGAACTGGCCGAGGCGCTGAAGGCCGCTCAGATCTGGGAGATGGTCGAGAGCATGCCCGACGGTCTGGAGACCGTGGTGGGCGACCGCGGGTACCGGTTGTCCGGCGGGGAGAAACAGCGCCTCGCCATCGCCCGCCTGCTGCTCAAGGCGCCGTCGGTCGTCGTGCTCGACGAGGCCACGGCGCATCTCGACTCCGAGTCCGAGGCGGCGGTGCAGCGGGCGCTGAAGACCGCTCTGGCGGGCCGGACCTCGATCGTGATAGCGCACCGGCTTTCCACGATCCGCGAGGCCGACCAGATCCTCGTCATCGACGGCGGGCGCGTCGTCGAGCGAGGTCGGCACGACGACCTGCTCGCGGGCGGGGGGCTGTACTCCGAGCTCTACCGCACACAGTTCGCGAGGCAGGCCGTGCGGGACGACACCGTTGACGAGCTGCACGTCCCTGCCTCTCAGGCGTGAGGAAAGCGGGGGAGTGAGGCGAAGGGGGGACGGGTAGACCCAGCCTGTGAGCGCTGCGTATACCGCGCGAACGCGTTGGGTGATGGCCGCCGTCTCGATCGCCTGCACGAGCGGCCTCCTCCTCACGGGCGCACGAGCGGGTCAGACAACCGAATTCGGCGCGGGTTCGGCGTATGCCAACCGGTCGAAGGTGTTCGGCCTGGTGGATGCGGGGGAGACCGCGACCGGCGTGCTGTTCGCGCCGGCCCGCAAGGTCCAGCCCGGAGGGCCTGAGACGGTGCGTCCCGCGGCTGTCGGTCGTTATGCGCCGCTTCCACTCGCGCCCGGAGTGGTGATCCGGGCGTCGGCGCCGATCGCCAACGACGGCGTCACCGACTACGTGCGGGGCGTCAGGCTGACCCCGGAGCAGCTCACCGAGCTCCTCCGGAAGCTGCGTCAGCGACTCCATCCTTTGCTGGACCGCGCCCACATGTTCGAGCTGTGGTTCGACGGCCGGGGCCGGATCATCCGCATGCAGCACTACTTCAGTCCCTGAGCCGGGACCTGAATCGGGGGCCACATGAATCGTCCGCTCGCCTTGATGAGCGTCGCCCTGAGCGTCGCCCTGAGCGCCGCCGTGGCGCTGACCGGATGCGGCGGGAAGAAGAAGGCGCCGACGGTCCCGGCGAGTGCCTCGGCCAGGTCGGCCGGGGTCAGGACGCCCGCGTCGGCGCCCCCACGGGCCTCGGTGACCGTCCCGGGCGTCGTGAAGGTCGGGAGGTTCTGCACCGCGACGGGAGCGGTCGGCAAGACTTCCACCGGATCCTGGGCGCGCTGCATGAAGCGACGGGGCGACTCCCGGCCCCGCTGGTACCCGGCCCGGCCCGCGCCGGGCAACCGGTCGGCCCGTGCCGGTGAATACTGCTCGGCGGAGGGCTCGACCGCCACGTCGTCCTCGGGCAAGAAACTGGTCTGCACCAAGAAGCGCGGCGAGAGCCGGCCCCGCTGGCACGCGAAGTAGGCGGCCACCCGCGGTTCTTCCCGCCGTAGGGCGGGGTTAACGATCTCTAAACCGGGCGATGGTCGTCCGTCCGATGGGTTTTACTCGGACGCATTCTCAAGTCCACGCCACCGTCGCACGCCCGGGCGACGGTGGCGTAGGCAGGCGAACTCTCAAAGCGGAGCTGAATGCGATGCACAGGACCAAGCGCGGAGTTCGGCGGATCACCGCCCTCCTCGTCGGCTGTGGCGCGGCCGGGCTGGCCATCGGCTGGCGTTACGCCGAGCGGCAGTCGACCGCCGACGGCTATTCCCGGACGCTGAGCGGGTAGCCCAGGCGGCGAAGCTCGGCACCGGCGATCTTCTCGACCTGGGTCACCTGCTTGGGGGTCAGGTTCTCCTGCCAGACGCCGACGCCGCCGTCGTCGATCCCGTACAGGGCGCTCCTGGACACCCGCTGGCCGAGATAGTCCGATATATCGCTGATGATGTCGCGGGGGCGGGTCATCAGATCCTCGTAGCGGACGGTGAGCAGTTGATCCTCCGGCGTCTGGGCGCGCAACTTGGCGCTGAGCCGGATGGAACCCCGCCAGCGCAGCGCGCACTTTACCGCGACACCCGCGACCGGCCACCGGACGCGCTCGGTGACGTCCTCCACACCGAGGAACGGGTTGGGGAACACCTCGTCCAGGTTGGCGAAGCCCGGCCGGAACCAGGCCAGGCAGCGGTCGTCGGTGAGCATTCCCGCGACGACGTCCCGGCCGTCGCGGATCACCTGGATGAGCTGCGCGTCCGGAAAGGCGTCCAGCAGCACGTCGGTGCTGTAGATGAGGTCGGGAGTGGCGTCGGCGAAGCGCTGGACGCCGCGAGGGTCGGCGCAGGTGCCGTCCGCGCCGATCCGGCCGAGCTCCCGGCACTGGGAGGGGCACTCGCCGCAGCCCTCCGGGGTGACCTGCCAGCTCTGCGCGTAGGCGTCACGCATCACCCGCGCGGCACCCTCCCCGCGCTCGGCCGCGATCGAGGGACGCCGGGCGAACGCGTAGACGGTCCGGACGACGTTGGGGCGTCCCATGGTCAGGTGGAACGCGGTGGAGCGTCTGATCGCGCGGGCCAGCAGGTCCGTGCCCGAATGGGGGGCGCCCAGCAGGAACACCGGGCGTCGGACCTTGGTGCCGTTGACCACCAGGATATGGGGGGACGTGGAGCGCATAGGTGTCACCAGTGTGTCACCTCGGTCGGCCGATATCGCCAGGATGCCGTCGTCACCCGACGGCGAGCGCACCGATCCCGACAAGCGGGCCCTCGGCGGGCCCGCCGGAATCCGTGGTGTGCGTCCGGCCGCAGGCCCACGGCCCCGTTGACACTCACAAAGGGATGCTAATGGCTCGTCCCGCACCGTGGCGGGAAGGCACCGCGTGTCTCACCACGAAGATCGGCAACTCCACTCCCGGCACGAAAACCATTAACGTAGCGTGACGCGGCGCCTGGAGCATCGGGCGCGCGCATGTCATGCGATGGGTGGTGGTTCGTGGTGGATGCCGATGCGGTGCGCCGGCTGGGCGATGAGCGGATCGACTGGCGGTTCAAGGGAATGCCGGCCGACGCCGACGGGATGACGGTGGCGGAGCTGGCCGGTCAGCGCCGGAACCTGTTCGACGGCGGTTTCCACCCGCCGCTCGTCACCCTGGACGCGCTCGCCCTCGAGCACAACCTCGTGACGATGCAGGACTGGTGCCGCCGGCACGGCGTGCTGCTCGCGCCGCACGGCAAGACCACCATGGCCCCTCAGCTCTTCGCGCGGCAGATCGAGCACGGCGCCTGGGGCATCACTCTCGCCAACTTCGCGCAGCTCCGGGTCGCCCGCGCGTTCGGGGTCCGGCGCGTGCTGCTCGCCAACCAGCTCCTCGACGCGGCGGCACTGCGCTGGGTCGCAGCCGAACTGGCCCGTGATCCCGACTTCCATCTGCTGTGCCTGGCCGACTCGGTCCGCGGGGTCGAGCTGATGGCCGCCCGGCTGCGCGGCACCGAGCGCCCGGTCGACGTGCTGGTGGAGCTCGGCGCGCCCGGCGGCCGCGCCGGCGCGCGCGACGTGGCCACGGCCGAGGAGGTCGCCGGAGCGGTGACCAAGGCGGGAGAGCTGCGCCTCGCGGGCGTCGCCGGTTACGAGGCGGCGATCGCCCACGGCATCACGCCGGACAGCCTGGCCGCCGTCGAGGGGTACCTGCGCGAGCTGCGGACCCTGGCCGCGCGTCTCGACCTGCCCGAGGACGCCGTGGTGAGCGCCGGCGGCAGCGCCTACTTCGACCAGGTCGTGGAGGTGCTCGGAGACACACGCCTGGTGCTGCGCAGCGGCGCGTACATCACCCACGACGACGGGTTCTACCGGGACGTCTCCCCGATCGGCCGGAGCGGCGGCACGCCCTTCAAGGCGGCGCTGCACGCCTGGGCGCACGTGACCTCCCATCCCGAGCCGGACCTGGCACTGCTGACCCTGGGCCGCCGTGACGTCTCCTTCGATCAGGGGCTGCCCGAACCACAGGCCGTACGGCATGCCGACGGCACGGAGTCGTCCGCGCGGGACAGCCGGATCAGCGCGCTCAACGACCAGCACGCATTCCTGGAGCTCGGCCCGGAGACCCGGGTGGAGGTGGGCGACTGGGTGGACTGCGGCCTGTCCCATCCGTGCACGGTGTTCGACAAATGGCAGCTTCTCCCGGTCGTCGAGGACGAGACGGTCGTCGAATTCGTCCGGACCTGGTTCTGACGAGCGTCGTCTTCCGCGGCGCGACCCGCCTGACTTCGACCGGGAGAACCCGGTCTCACGTGCTTCCCGAGCCCAAGATGTCGTCGGTCATGCGCTGGTTGCCCGCCATCAGCCCGCCGTCCACAGGCAGTGTCGCGCCCGTGATCCAGGCGGCGTCGTCGGAGGCCAGGAACAGGATGGCGGCGGCCACGTCGTCCGGAGTGCCGACCCGGCGCAGGGGGTACCACCCGCCGAGCCGGTCCAGGACCTCCGGGTTCCGCCGCACGCGCTCGTCCCAGATCGCGGTCCGGACCGTGCCGGGCGCGACGGCGTTGCAGCGGATGCCGTGCGGCCCGTAGCGCACGGCGATGCTGCGGGTCAGGCTGAGCACGCCCGCCTTGGCCGCGCTGTAGGCCTCGTTGCCGAAGTGGGCGAGGCCGTTGACCGAGGCCACGTTGACGATGGCGCCGCGACCGCGCCGCAGCATCGCGGGCAGGACCGCCTGCGTGCACAGGAACGTCCCCTTGAGGCAGAGGTCCACGTCGCGATCCCACTGGTCCTCGCCGAGGTCCTCGAACGGGACGTCGGTGGCGCCTCCGGCATTGTTGACCAGCACGTCCACAGGCAGGTCCGCCGTCATGGCCCGGACGCTCGCGCGATCGGTGACGTCGACCACCGCCGTCCGGGCCCCGGGGATCTCCTTGGCCGTCCGTTCGGCGCTCTCGGCGTCGAGGTCGGCGACGACGACCTGGGCGCCCTCCGCGCCGAACCGGCCGGCGATCGTGCGGCCGATCCCCGCTCCCGCACCCGTCACAACCACCACGCGCCCCGAGAATCGCATTCCCCGATCATGCCTCACGGGACGGTGACCTGCCGGGGCGGGCCACGACGGGCGATGCGGGCTGCGGGCCTGGTCGGCATGGTCCTGCTCAGAAACTCAACGACGTGTCCAACGTTGGGCGGCGCCGACCTCGCGGGTTCGGGGATTAGGCTCAGGCCATGATCGGCGAATGGCTCCGGGAGGCGGCCGCCGTCACCGTGCTCACCGGGGCGGGCATCAGCACCGAGAGCGGCATCCCCGACTTCCGGGGACCCCAGGGGGTCTGGACGAAGGACCCGAAGGCGGCCGCCATGGCCACCATCGACGTGTACGTCTCCGATCCCGAGGTACGCCGCCGCGCGTGGCGGTCGCGGCACGAGCACCCGGCCTGGGGCGCCGAGCCGAACGCCGGGCACGCGGCGCTGGTCGGCTTGGAGAGGGCCGGGCGGCTGCGGGCGATCGTCACCCAGAACATCGACGGGCTGCACCAGAAGGCCGGCTCGGATCCCGATCTGGTCATCGAGGTGCACGGCACGATGCTCGACGCCGAGTGTCTCGCCTGCGGGCTGCGCACCCCCATGCCGGAGATCCTGGAACGCGTCGACCGCGGTGAGGACGACCCGCCCTGTGTCGCGTGCGGCGGCATCCAGAAGTCCGCGACGATCTCGTTCGGGCAGGCGCTGCGGCCGGAGGTGTTCGACGCCGCGGTACGCGCGGCCCGCGAATGCGACCTCTTCCTCGCCATCGGGTCCTCGCTCAGCGTGCAACCCGCCGCCGGGCTGTGCCTGGAGGCGGTCGAGCGGGGCGCCCGGCTCGTGATCATCAACGCCCAGGAGACGCCCTACGATCGCCTCGCCGACGCGGTCATCCGCGAGCCCATCGGCGAGGTGCTGCCCACGCTCGTGTCAGAGGTGTGTTGACGCCGAATTACCTCGGTGTGCTTTGCGCCCTCTTCCATTGCGGGGTCTCTTCCTGTCATGCTCTGACTCATCACATAACTAGGAGGGTTGGATGGGCGACCCTGGGGCCGGCGAACCACCGTCCCTCCGTGCCGGGAACAGGATCGCCGTCGTCGCCCCCAGCGGCCCCGCCGACCCCTCGCGTCTCGAGCGCGGCTGTGACGTGCTGCGGGGTCTCGGGCTCGAGGTGGTCGTCGGCAAGCACGCGCTCGACCGGTCACCCCAGGCCCCCGCGGGGCTCACCTACCTTGCCGGGACCGACGCCGACCGGGCCGCCGACCTGCAGGAGGCCTGGTGTGACCCGCGGATCGCCGCGGTGTTCTGCGCGCGCGGCGGATACGGCGCCGCGCGGGTGCTCGATCACCTCGACTGGACGGCGATGTGCCGTGCGCAGCCGAAGCTGCTGCACGGTTCCAGCGACATCACCGCTCTGCACATGGCTTTCGGGCGGCGGCTGTCGGTGTCCACGTCGTTCGGGCCGATGGTCGCCTCGCTCATCGCGGACGCCGAGCCGGAGGCGCTCGCCCACCTGCGGGCGTCGATCTTCGGCGCGGGAGCGCCGGTCCCCGGGACGCACGCGCTGCGCGGCGGTCGCGTCCGCGGCACGCTGACCGGCGGAAATCTCACCCTGCTCACGTCGCTGCTAGGCACGGCGTACTCCCCGGAGCCGGCGGCGGGCCGGATCGCCTTCCTGGAGGACGTCGGCGAGGCCCCCTACCGCATCGACCGCATGCTCACCCAGCTGCTGCTGGCGGGCTGGTTCGAGGACGTCGCGGGCATAGTGCTCGGCACCTGGACCGACTGCGGCGACGTCGGCGCGGTCCTGACCGACCGTCTCAGGCCGCTCGGGGTGCCGATCCTCGCGGGCGTCCCGGTCGGGCACGGCGCCCGTCAACTCACGCTACGGCTCGGCGCTCCGGCGCTGCTCGACACGGACGCACTGGTGCTGAGTCCGGGCACGGCGGACGGCTCAGCGTCGCACGCCGGGCCGTCAGAACCCCCCGCGGGCGAGGAGACGACGTGACGACCTTCGAGAGGCGTGACCGCCGGCCGGCCGCGGCCGACGGCGACGACCCGGCGCTCGACTCGCTGGTGGTGCTGGTCGCCGAGAGCCACGGGTACGCCTGCCGTCCCGTGCCGAACGACGTGATGCTCCTCGACGGTCCGCAGCGTCTGCACATCGGCATGCGAAACCTCCGCCAGCTGGCCCGCCAGGTGCCGCGCGACGACTGGCCGGCGCTGGTGGCCGACCACGTCGGTACGATCATCACCGCCATCGAGGAGCCGCTCGACCTGGGGGACTTCTCCCTCGTGCGCGGCCTGCTCCGCTCTCGCGTCTACCCGGCCGAGGCCCGCACGGGCAGGCTCATCTCCCGGCCGTTCGCCCCGGGGCTCATCGAGGCGATCGTCGCCGACACGCCCACGACCGTACGCACCATCGTCACCGACGACGCCGGGGCCTGGCCGGTCACCGCCGACGAGCTGTTCGCCGTGGGCCGGGACGGTGTGCGCGCCGATGGCCCGCTGGACTGCGACGTCATCGACGACACCGGCATCCGCGTGCTGGAGGGCTCGACCTTCTACGCCGCCACCCATCTCGTCTGGCTGGAGTCCTACCTCGACCCCGGACCGCACGGGGCGCTGACCGTGGCGCCCACCCGGAGCACGATCGCCGCCTGCCCGATCCGGAAGGACTCGGCGGCGGTCACCGCCGAGCGGCTGCACGCCTTCGCTCGCGACGCGTACGACGACGGCCCGGGATCGCTCACCCCCGACCTCTTCTGGTGGCGGGATGGCACGCTGACGCTGCTGGACATGCACGCGGAGGGTGGCCGGTCCGCCCTGTCCGCCGACTTCCTGCGGTTCCTCGACGCCCTGCCCTGAAAGCCCGTCGCGGACCCCTGCTCGACGGGCGAGGGGTGTCGCTACGGACTCTGACGCCCGCCGCGCACGCCATCGTGGCCGTCGAGGTCGTAGGCGGTGAGTACGAGAGGCACGTGGCTGAACGCCTGCGGGAAGTTGCCGACCTGCCGCTTCAGCCGAGGGTCGTACTCCTCGGCCAGCAGGCCGACGTCGTTGCGCAGGTCCAGCAGGCGCTCGAACAGTACCCGGGCCTCATCCACCCGGCCGATCTGCTGCAGCGCGTCCGCCATCCAGAAGCTGCAGGCGAGGAAGGCGCCCTCCCGCCCGGGCAGCCCGTCGACGGCGTGATCGCCGTCGCCGGTCTGGTAGCGGTCCACGAATCCGTCGGTGGTGAGCTCCCGCTGGATCGCCTCCACTGTGCCGACGACCCGGGGATCGTCGGCGGGCAGGAAGCCGACCCGCGGGATGAGCAGAAGAGCCGCATCGAGCTCGGCCGACTCGTACGACTGGGTGAAGGTGCCCCGCTCGGGGTCGAAGCCCCTGGCACAGACCTCGCGATGTATCTCGTCGCGCAGCGCCCGCCATTTGTCCACCGGGCCGCGGCGGTCGAACTTCTCGATCATGCGCACCGCACGGTCGGCCGCGACCCAGGTCATGACCTTCGAGTGGACGAAGTGCCGGCGTGGTCCCCGAACCTCCCAGAGCCCCTCATCCGGGTCGCTCCAGTGCGTCTCCAGGAAGCTCATCATGGCGCGCTGCAGCGACCACGCGTGCCGTTCCGGCTGGATGCCGCTGCTGACGGCGAGGAAGAGCGAGTCGGAGACCTCGCCGTACACGTCGAGCTGCAGTTGCTTGGCCGCCGAGTTGCCGACGCGTACCGGCCGGGAGTCCTCGTAGCCGGGCAGCCAGTCGAGCTCGTACTCATCGAGACGACGTTCGCCGGCCACGCCGTACATGATCTGCAGGTCCTCCGGGCTGCCGGCGACCGCCCGCATCAGCCAAGACCGCCATGCCTTCGCCTCGTCACGATAACCGCTGCGCAGCAGCGCCTCGAGCGTCATCGTGGCGTCGCGCAACCAGCAGAACCGGTAGTCCCAGTTGCGCACCCCGCCGATGGCCTCGGGCAGCGAGGTCGTCGGCGCGGCGACGATGCCGCCGGTGGGATCGTAGGTGAGCGTCTTGAGAGTGGCGAGCGACCGCACGACGGCATCGCGGTAGCGGCCGGTGTAGGTGCACTGCCCGGCCCAGTCGGACCAGTACTTCTCGGTGCCGGCCAGGGCCTCGTAGGGGTCGACGTCGCGCGGCGCCGGAAGGTGCGAGGGGTGCCAGGTGTAGACGAACGGCAGCGAGTCACCCGCGCAGACCACGAACGTCGCGCGGTGGGCGAAGTCGTGTCCCTCCAGCTCGACCGGGCTGCGCAGCCACACGGAGTCGGGGCCGGCGATGCCGGTGAGGTGATTGCCGTTCCGGCGCATCCACGGCATGGTCCGGCCGTAGTCGAAGCGGATCCTCAGGTCGAGGTGCATCGGCACGCGGCCGGACACGCCCTCGATGATGCGGACGACGTCGGGAGCCTCGCCGCGCTCCGGCATGAAGTCGATCACCCGGACGGTGCCGTCCGGCGTCTCCCACTCGGTCTCCAGGATGAGCGTGTCACCCCGGTAACGCCGCCGGGTCGCCTTCCCGCCGGAGACCGGCGCGATCTGCCAGCGGCCGTGGTCCGGGCCGCCGAGCAGGCCGGCGAAGCAGGCAGGGGAGTCGAACCGTGGGACGCAGAGCCAGTCGATGGAACCATCGAGGCCCACCAGCGCGCAGGTGAACAGATCGCCGATGAGTGCGTAGTCCTCGATTGGTCCAGGCAACGGGATTCTCCTAGCTATGACGGATTCAGACCCACTGCGTACGGTAACGCGGCGCTGCGCCGGTTAACCGCGGGCCCCATCCGCCCTGGCGGGTTTGTTTACGTTTGCCAAGGTCGGTTACTAGTCCTCTACCGCCGCCATGGTGGATCGGCGTTCGACATAGGAGCACGAATGGATGGAGCCGTTGGCCCGGCAGCGCCGCCGGACACCGTGCGCAGCCTCGTCCCGGCCCGCATCGACCGGTTGCCCTGGTCGCGGTTCCACTCGCGGATGATCGCTGCGCTCGGTGTGGCGTGGGTCCTGGACGGGTTGGAGATCCAGATCGCCAGCATCGTCGGCCCTGTACTCCAGCACGCCGGCACGCTGCACCTGAGCTCCGGCGAGGTCGGATTCTCCGCCACGATGTATCTGCTCGGCGAGGTGTTCGGCGCGCTGATCTTCGGCCGGCTCTCCGACAAGCTGGGGCGGCGCAGGCTGTTCATCGTCACGCTGGGGCTCTACCTGGTCGCCAACGGGCTCACCGCTCTGTCGTTCAACTACCCGATCTTCCTGCTGTTCCGGTTCGTGGCCGGGATGGGCATCGGCGGCGAGTACGCGGCTATCCACTCCGCGATCGACGAACTGATCCCGGCACGTTACCGGGGACGGGTCGACCTGGCCGTCAGCGGCACGTACTGGTTCGGCGCGATCATCGCCTCGCTCGGCGAGTACGTCCTGCTCAACCCCCATCTGATGCCGGAGAACGTGGGCTGGCGCATCGGCTTCTTCATCGGCCCGGTGATCGGCCTGGGCATCTGGGGGCTTCGCCGTACGCTGCCGGAGAGCCCCAGGTGGCAGCTCATGCACGGGCGCGCCGAGGAGGCCGAGGAGACGCTCGCGCGGATCGAGCGCGAGGTCGAGGCGAGCGGCGTACGGCTGCCGGAGGTCGATGAGAGCAGGTACCTCGAGGTCCACCCGCACGAGTCGGTGTCGTTCACGCAGGTGGCGCGCACGCTGTTCCGGGAGTACCCCGAACGCTCGCTGCTGGGGGCGACCCTGATGATCAGTCAGTCGTTCCTCTACAACGCGATCTTCTTTACGTACGGTCTCGTCCTCAAGCACTTCTACGGCGTCCCCGACCATGACGTGCCGAAGTACTTCTTGGCCTTCGCCGCCGGCAACCTGCTCGGGCCGCTGCTCCTCGGGCGGCTGTTCGACACCATCGGGCGCAAGCGGATGATCGCGGGGACGTACCTGCTGTCCGGAACGCTGCTGGCGTTCAGTGGCTACCTGTTCGAGCTCGGCGCGCTGACCGCCGTCACGCAGACGGTGCTGTGGACGGTGATCTTCTTCATCGCCTCGGCGGCGGCCAGCTCCGGCTATCTCACGGTCAGCGAGATCTTCCCGATGGAGCTGCGCTCGCAGGCGATCGCGCTGTTCTTCGCCATCGCCCAGGTGTTCGGCGCGCTCGGTCCCACGATCTTCGGTTCGCTGATCGGAGACCAGGC
>JAOPYL010000034.1 GCA_025964625.1 Actinoallomurus sp.
GTGGTGGGAGCGGGCGACGGGAATCGAACCCGCGTAGCCAGTTTGGAAGACTGGGGCTCTACCATTGAGCTACGCCCGCGCGCTTCGAGAACACGGCGATCCGCCGCGATTTCTCAGAACGTCTCCCGCGTAGCGTACCGGTTCTCGCATGTGTGTCGCGCCTGATGCCGCTGAGGCGCAGACCACCGGAGGGATTCGCCGTGAGGCCGGTGCGCGAGAGCGCCGCCGGGCCGCCGTATCGCCGGCCCGATGTCAGATCTTCGCCACCTGATCACGCAAGATGCCGGCCGCGGGGGTTTACCCGGCGGGGGACGGCCCTTGTGTTCGGTACACTCGGTCCTTCACGGGCTGTAGCGCAGCTTGGTAGCGCACTGCGTTTGGGTCGCAGGGGTCGGGAGTTCGAATCTCCCCAGCCCGACACTTCTGGTCGAAAGTATGCGAATAGCCCCCAGGGGTAACAGCCTCTGGGGGCTCAGCTTCAAGATCACCCGCGGGTGTGTAACGACGCCCACACCGCCGCCCCGCAGGGCGTGCGCGATCGCGGACGCGACAACCACGGCGATGACGGCCACCGCGACCCTGGGCAGCCACCCCACGATGGTCCTGAGCAGGTCGCTGATCGGGTTCGGCCCGAAGATGTTGAACGCCATCTGAGGCTTATCAGCAGGACCGCGTAGTAGGTGAGCCTGGCGACAAACCCGGCCGCGTCGTCGTCACTGTGCCGGGGCGCGTCGCCCACGATTCCTCGACCAGCGCCGGCTCCGGCGTGGGTCACGGCAGTTGCGCCGGCATGCCGCCGTGCAGGGCAACGCAAAGAAATCTACGGATCGGCTGAGGGGCTGCTCAGGGGAGATATGCGGGGGTAGAGTCGAACCCAAAAACATGCCGCGACCTGCGGTCGGCCACGTCGTCACGATGCGGGTCGCGCCCGGTCCCTGGCGAGGTGGACCCTGGACGGACCTATGGTCATGTCCAGTAGGCATCCGGTGATCTTTCCCGGCGGCTCCGACGGTCCAGCCCGGAAGGGCGCGTCTGCATTCGCTCATCCGCACACTGTCACCAGGTTCCGACGCCCTGGGTCGCGCAGGGGGGAGTAGGGCATGAAATGCGGAAGTCAGATAGCTGTCGCCGTCGTTGGCGGTTACCTGCTGGGGCGGAGTCGCAAGACGCGGTTGGCGGCGTTGCTGGCGCTCCTGGCAGCGGGAGGCAAACTCCCCATAGATCAGCGGGAACTGCTGCGCCACACGCCTTTGGGCGCCCCGCTGGACAAGCTCACCGGGGATCTTCGCAGTCAGTTGGTCGAAACGGGTATGGCGGTGGCGAAGAAGGCGGCGAGCAACCGCATCGATTCGTTCAGCGACAGGCTGCAACAGCGTGCTGAGGCGATGCGCGGACCGGGCGTCAGGAAGGGCGCAGAGCCCGAGGAAACCGAGGAACCGTGGGAAGAGCCGGTCCGGCCGGAGCGGGAGCGGAGAGAGCCGGCCAGGCGGGGACGGGAGCGTGGAGAGCCGGCCCGGCGAGAGCGGGCTCGAGAGCCCGAGCCCGACGAGGCGTCGGACGAGTACGACGAGTACGAGCGCGACGAGTACGAGCGCGATGACTACGAGGGCGACGAGTACGAGGGCGACGAATATGAGGGCGACGAGTACGAGGGCGATGAGCCGGAGCCGGAGGGTGACTACCGGGATGAGCCGGAGCCGGAGCCGGAGCGTGACTACCGGGAGGAGCGTCGTCCTCCAGCCCGGAGTACGCGGTCCCAATCCCCTCGGCGAGGGCCGAGACGTGAGGACGACCGCCCCAGAAGAGGACGGGCGCCGCGGTAACGCGAGGTGAATGCCAACGAGGTTGCCAAGACCGTGCGATTCGGCTCACATGCGGGCCCGGGCCGACGTGGACCGGCGTGCGACCCGGACGGGCTGTTCGAGCTCGTTGACGTGTATCGCGCCAGGGCCGGGCTTGGAGTACGGCCTCTGTGAGCGCGCCATGAGCCCGACCGCGAGGAAGGGAGGCAGGAATGACCGAGGGAAACCGGCCTGGCAAGGGGAGCACCGGTCTGGCCGAGGGGCTGCCCACGCAGAGGCTCGCCCAGGAGGCCAGGACCCTCCTGGAGACGTTCGCGGAGAAGGCGTTGGCCTCGGTTGGGGAGAAGGTCAGCGAGAAAGTGAGCGAGGCCGGCCACGGGCTGCTCGAGAAGGCTGAGGCCCAGGATGGGGGCGGTCCAGGCGTCAAGGCCGCCATATCAGGGGTCAAGGCGCTGACCGAGGGCAAGGGACCGGTCCGGGCGGCGCTCGGCGCCGGGGGAACGATGATCAAGGAGAAGATCAAGAAGCTCTTCGGTGGCAAGGGTAAGAAGGCGCTGAAGCTCACCAACATCGTCGAGACACTCGATGTGGGGGTTCCGCTTCGCCTCGCCTACAACCAGTGGACGCAGTTCGAAGACTTCCCGAACATCATGAAGAAGGTCGAGCACGCGGAGCGGCTGCCAGAGGAGGAGAAGTCCAACTGGAAGGCGCAGGTCTGGTGGTCGCACCGGGCCTGGGAGGCGACCGTCCTGGAGCAGGTGCCAGACGATCACATCGTGTGGCGGTCCAAGGGCGCCAAGGGACATGTCGATGGTGCGGTGTCCTTCTCCGAGTTGGCGCCGAATCTCACGCGGATCTGCCTGGTCATGGAGTACCACCCGCAGGGGCTCTTCGAGCACACGGGGAATCTGTGGCGCGCCCAGGGACGGCGTGCCCGGCTGGAGTTCAAGCACTTCCGGCGTCACGTGATGGCACACGCGATCCTCAACCCCGATGAGGTCGAGGGCTGGCGAGGTGAGATCCGTGACGGCAAGGTCGTGAAGACCCACGAAGAGGCACTCGAGGAAGAGGAACGCGCTCGCGGCGAGGAAGAGCCCGAAGAGGAACGAGCCGCGGCTGCGGAGCAAGAGGAAGAAGAGGAACCGCGCGGCGAAGAGCAGCCCGAAGCCGAACCCGGAGCCGAGGAGGAAGAAGAGCGCGGCGAAGAAGAGGAGCCCGCAGAGGAACCGCGGGAAGGACCCGGCGCCGAGGAGGAAGAAGAGGAGCCACGCGGGGAGGCCGAGCGCGAGCAGCAACGCGCCTTGGCCGAGGAGCGTGAGCCGGCAGAGCCCCGGCGAGCACGGCGACGCCCGAGCGCCGAGGACGAGGAGCGGCCACGGCCGGCGCGGCGACGGCCCAGCGCTCAGGACGAGGAGCGGGCACGGCCGGTGCGGCGACGGCCCAGCGCCGAGGACCAGGAGCGGCCACGGCGAGTACGGCGACCCCCGGCGACCGACGTCGAGGAACGGCCGCCCCGTGAACGGCGGCCGACGGAACGCGAACCGTCCGAACCGCGTGATCGTGACGCGGGCGAGCGGGAGTCCGAGTGACTAAAAATAAGGAGACGACTGGCCTTCCCTTCAAACCGTGGAGGCATCGGCTATAAGGAGTGGCCATGTCGGAGAAGCGAAGGAAGTTCGATCCGGAGTTCGGTGAAGGAGCGGTGTGGGGAGCGCGGTCCGCCGGGGTGAGGTCCGGCCAACCGCAGCCAGGAGAACGCACCGAGGACCAGGACGTAGAGGAACCGCAGGCACATGACCACCCATCATGCTGGACCGCGCGCAGGCACCGTCTCCTCTCCCTGCAGATCCATATCAACGCAGGTCACACGACGCGGACGAGGTTCTCGGCACAGTGAGACTTGGGAGAAGAGCAACACCAGCCCTTGCGGGTGAGATTGCAGGGGTAGGAGGTGCTCTTTTGAGGCTGACCCTTTTCGGCACTGGCCCTGTTCGTTGGGTGCCTTTTGTGGGATCTGTCGCCTCTATTGGCAGTGTCTTCGAGGATGCGTGCCGGAGCGGTCTTGCGTGGCCTGATAGGAGCCTGTCTCATCTGGTCCCGTCACTGAGCCTTTCTCGGTAACCCATGGTCACGTTCGGTGAGCATTAGAGGGTTCGGTTGTTCTCGTGGTGGAGCAGGACGAGGGCGGCGGCGGTGATGGCGCCGATGCGGCCTGGGTCGAGGCTGACCCGGCGGAGTGCTTTGAACCGGACGATGAGCAGGGCGTTCGCGCGTTCGCCGATGCCTCGGACGCCGCGGAGTAGCTTGTTGTAGGTCTTTTGGTCGTTGGTGAGCTTGCGGCCGGGTGTCTTCTTGATCGGGACGCGCAGGACGGTGTTCTCACCTTCGTAGCCGAGGTCGGCCAGGCCGATCAGGTCGTCTGCGACGGTGGCCAGGGCATCGACGATCCCGTGTGTCCGGGCGCAAGTGACGTCGTGCTCTCGGCCGGGCCGCACTTCGGAGGTCCACAGGGGCCAGCCGTCCGGAGCTGAGATGACCTGGATGTTCCCGCCGTGGTGCTTGTGCTTGCCCGACCACCACAGATCCGCCCCGTTCGGGCCGGGCGTCCTTACCCGATCGGTGGGGATCACCACGCCGTCCAGGTTCACGTGCGACAGGCCGGCGGACTTCGCCGCTTCGAGGACGTTGTGCAGGTCAGGTGCCTTCTTGGCGAGCAGGTCGATGCCCTCGTGCAGATACCGGTAGACCGTCTTGACGCTGATGGCGTTGTCGGTCGCGAGCTGCTTGATGCGGGTGCCGTCCAGGAACCAGCGCAGCACCAGCACCGCCTGAGCGAAACAGGCCAGGCTGCGGCGGCCGCGCCGGGTACGAAGGCGTCGGCGTTCTGCGTGCAGCAGACCCGACAGGTGCAGCACCGTCTCCCGCCTCATGTCCAGCTCGGCGGTGTATGTGACACTTGAGGACACGTGAAGCCTCTTCGGTATGAAGTTGATCTCTAGACAAGACCACTTCTACCAGGGGCTTCACGCTTTTCCGAGGCCGGCACCACGCCGCCCGCATGCCCGGCCACTTCACGCAGCGCGACTGATCGTTACCGAGAACGGCTCACTGTGCTGCCCGTCCGGTCACCCGGCACGCACCGGCTCTGATTCTTCTCCGAAGGTGCGGTGATCGGTATGGCCAAGAAGCCGAAGAAACGACGAATCACGGGCGGGGTCGACACGCACTCCGGCACCCATCACGCGGCGGTGGTGCTGATGAACGCCCCGTCGGCTGGCCGATGCGCAGTTCCCGGCCACCGCGGCCGGATACGCCGACCTGCTGGCGTGGATGCGTGGTTTTGGGCGGCTGCACGCGGTCGGGGTGGAGGGCACCGGTTCCTACGGAGCCGCGCTCGCCCGGCACCTGCGCGGCCAGGACGTGGCCGTGATCGAGGTGAACCGGCCCGACCGGCGCCAACGCCGGGCCAAGGGCAAGTCCGATCCGCTGGACGCCTACGCCGCCGCGGACGCTGTCCTGTCCGGTCGGGCGGTCGCGGTGCCTAAGGCCGGTGACGGGATCACCGAGTCGATCCGCGCTTTGCACCTGGTCCGCGGCGGCGCGGTCAAGTCCCGCACCGCCTGCATCAATGAGATGAAAGCGCTGGTCGTCACCGCCCCCGCCGAACTACGCGAACAACTGCCCGCCTCCGCGGCGGCCGACCTCGCCGCCGCCTGCACCCACCTACATCCGCACGGTGACCTGGCCGACCCGGCCCAAGCCACCAAGGCCGCACTCCGTCACCTGGCCGGCCGCTACCACTCCTTGTCCGCCGAGATCGCCGACCTGGACACCCAGCTGGCCGTCTTGGTCAAACAGGCCCGCCCCGATCTGCTCGACATCTGCGGTGTCGGTGTCGAGACCGCCGCCCAGCTGCTGTCCACCTGCGGCGACAACCCCGACCGGCTCCACTCCGACGCCGCGTTCGCGTCTCTGTGCGGCGTCTCACCCGTCCCCGCCTCCAGCGGCAAAACCAACCGACACCGGCTGAATCGCGGCGGTGACCGGCAAGCCAACCAGTGCCCTTTACATGATCGCCATCTCCCGCATGGCCCACGACCCCCGGACCCGCACCTACGTGCAACGCCGCACCACCGAAGGCCTGTCCAAGAAAGAGATCATCCGTTGCCTGAAGCGGTACATCGCCCGCGAGCTCTACAAGGTTTTGACCAGGCCAAAAACCCAAGCCGCCCAAACAAACGATCTTCCAGCAGCCGCTTGACAACCATAGGAGCGTCCCACAGCCCCAAGTCCTGACTTGCTCCCGTGTTCGGTCGCAGCGTGCACGCCCATCCGGGCCGTTCACGCGTAGAGGAGCGAGGCGCAGCGCGCGCCAGGGTGCTGCGCCCCGGGCCATCGTGGCCGCGCCGAAACGCCGCAGGTCGAGGTGCTGAGCCGAGTTTTCGAGCCGCGCAGCACCCGACAGGCCTGATTCCCTGGTAATCAGGACGCTGTCTGCGATAACTTTGGTTTGGGTCATGCACTCTCACGTGTAGTGGTCCGAAAGGGCGACCCCGGTGTGAACGCACCGGGGCCGTTTTCGGTTTGCTTCGGTGCGATGCTCACCGGTTGGCCGCCAAGTCCCGCGCGGCCCGCTCCGGTCGGCCCGCCACCGACGCGACATCCGTACTCTTGTCCTGCGGCTGGCCAAAGAGAGCCCGGCATGGGGATACCGGCGCATCTACGGGGAACTCGCCGTGTGCCGCACGAAAATAGGGTCGGGGTGCTGACCTGCGCGGTCTGGCTGCGGAGTAGTCGGTGGGGCTGGGACCCTCGCGGGGTGAATCGCTCCGGGTCTGATGGACGCTAGCAGTCTTGGTGTTGCACGTCCTGGACCCACGACCACCAGATTCGATCCGCGCGTCATCGTGGGCGACTAGGGCGCCGACAGCAATCACACTTGTGCTCCACCCCGGGAGACTGCTCTGCCCCGGGAGAGCCGAGGGTGTCGCCCTGCGCATACGCTGCCGGCACCCGTTCGCCCTCCGAGGCTCCTGTCGAACTGCCCGGGCCATCATCGTCACCGGGTAGTAACGCCGCCTCTAACCGCGCCAAG
>JAOPYL010000049.1 GCA_025964625.1 Actinoallomurus sp.
CGCGCCATGGCGGCGGCGCTGGCGGGCCTGCTGGTGGCGGCCGGGGTGGCCGCGATGGTCGTCTGGGCGACGGCGCGCGGCGGCGACCGGTCCTCAGGGGGCACGGTGCAGACGCCCGCACCCTCCAGCCAGCCGCCCACGAGCCAGGAGCCGGTCCGGCCGATCCCGCCGACACAGGCCCACCGGCGAGAGCACTCGTTCGTCCCGCCGGAGAACACCCGGCCCAGCTACACGACGACGGAGACGGTCACCCCTCCCACCGACGGCCCCACCGAGCCGGGCGGCGGCACGACCGAGCCAGGGGGCGGCACGACCGAGCCAGGGGGCGGCACGACGCAGCCGGGCGGCCAGACGACCCAGCCCGCCGCCAATCCGACGTGAGGGCCTTCCGGCTACCGTTCGTCCATGTCTGATCTGCGGATTATGTTCGTGCACGCCCACCCCGACGACGAGTCGATCGAGACCGGGGCGACGATGGCGAAGTACGCCGCCGAGGGCGCGCACGTCTGCCTGGTGACCTGCACCCGCGGCGAGGAGGGCGAGGTGATCCCCGCGGACCTGCGCGATCTCGCGGGCGACCGGCTGGGGAAGCACCGGGTCGGCGAGCTGGCCCGGGCCTGCGCCGCCCTCGGTGTCGACGATCACCGTTTTCTCGGCGGCGCGGGACGCTGGCGTGACTCCGGGATGATGGGCGCGCCGAGCAACGACGACCCCCGCTGCTTCTGGCAGGCCGACCCGGACGAGGCCGCGGCGGAACTCGTCCGCGTCGTGCGGGAGGTACGCCCGCAGGTCATCGTGACCTACGACGACAACGGCTTCTACGGGCACCCCGATCACATCCAGGCCCACCGGGTGGCGTGGCGTGCCTTTCACCAGGCCCCCGACACGTCCTTCGGCGAGGGCGAGCCGTGGCGCCCTTCGAGGTTCTACGCCACCGCGGTCCCGATGTCGGCGCTGGAGGATGCGGTGGGCCGCGGTCCGTTCGACCGCGTCGGGTCCGTCGGGGAGTTCGGCTTCGGCGTGCCCGACGAGCAGGTGACCACCCGGATCGAGGCGGGCGCGCACCTGGAGGCCAAGCTGGCCGCGATGCGCGCGCATCCCACTCAGATCACTGTGGAACGGCCGTTCTTCGCGTTGTCCAACAACGTGGGGCAGCCGGTGCTCGCCGCGGAGTACTACACGCTCCTTGCGGGGGAACCCGGCATACCGGGAGAGGACGGACGCGAAACCGGTCTCTTCCACGCGGTAGCCTGACCGGCTGTGGAGGAGAGGACGAGTCCGTACGGCCCGCAGGCGCCCTCGGCGGAGTCGGCATTCGTGACCGGCGCCGCCTACGGCGTGCTCGGCGTGCTGGGCATGGTGCTGGGAGTGATCGGCTCGTTCGAGTTCTCCTGGGAGGCAGGGAGCGTCCCAGTGGCGGCGCTCGTCCTGACCGCGGTGAACCTCGCGGTCTTCAGGAGCGCCGGATGGGCGATGGAGAGCAAGCTCGGTGCGGTCGTCCCTGCCGTCTTCTGGCTGGTCGTCGTCCTCGTGCTGTCCAGCAGACGACCGGAGGGCGACATCGTCGTCACCGGCACGACCCCCGGCTACGTGTTCATCTTCGGCGGCGTTGTCGCGGCCCTCGCCGCGATCTCCTGGACGCGCTCGGCCCGGCCGTGGATGCTCGACGGCGCGGCCCCCGCCCCGGGCGTACGACGCTGACGCCGATCGCCGACTCACCGGTAACATCCCGGTAGGACGCGCTGTTCACCGGGGGCTCGAGGCCGTGGAGGGGGCCGCGCAACCATGCCGATGTCCGCAGGTGTCGACCCCGACGACTACCGACGCGTGGTCGGCCGCTTCGCGACCGGCATCACGGTCGTGACGACCGTCGTGGACGGCGTCGACCACGCGATGACCGTCAACGCGTTCACGTCGCTCTCGCTGGACCCGACCCTCGTGCTGTTCTGCCCGGAGAAGATCGCGCGGTTCCATGACGTCGTGACCGGCGCCGAGACCTGGGCCGTGTCGGTGCTGGGCGATGAGGCGGAGGATGCCTCGCAGTGGTTCGCCACCCGCGGGCGGCCGATCGAGGGGCAGCTGAACGGATGGCCGTTCCAACGCGGCCCGCACACCGGGGCCCCGATCTTGGACGGGGCCGTGGCCGCGCTGGAATGCCGTGCCCACGCGGTGCACGATGGCGGCGACCACAGCATCGTGGTCGGCGAGGTGCTCGGCGTCAGCCGGCCGGACCCCGGCGGCAGCCCCCTGCTCTACTACGACGGCGGCTACCACCGGGTCCACCCGCGCTGACCAGCCGTCAGGCGGCGGCTTCGACCGGTTCGGAGGCCTGCGGCTCGCCCGTTCGACCATGGCGTTTCACGGCGAAGCACGAGGCGGCGGCGGCCAGGACCACCACGATCGGCAGGGCCATGGTGGGCTTCATCGCGGCGACGAAGCCGTGGTGGAACACCGCCCCGGCGACCTTGGTGATCTGGTCGGCGACCTCCTTGGGGAGGTTCTGCGGCAGGTGCTGGGCCGCGCCGGTCTGCCCCGCGCCGACCTCCAGGCCGCCCTTGGCGGCCTTGTGGAAGCCTTCCAGGAACGGTCCCCGCGCCTGGGCCGGCAGCTGCCCGGCCCGGTCGGCGGCCTCGTGCTGCAGGGAGACGGCGAGCCGATTCTGCAGGATGGCGCCCGTGGCGGCGCTGCCGACGACCGAGCCGATCTGGCGGATGGTGTTGTTGACGCCCGAGGCGGCTCCGGCCATCCGCGGTTCGACGCTGCGCATCGCCTCGGTGGCCATCGGCGCGAACACGCCGCCGATGCCGACGCCGGCGACGGCCAGGCCGGGCAGGAACGCGGGCCAGCTCGTGCCCACCTCCGCGGTGGCGACGACCCATGCCATGCCGAGCCCGTACAGGGTGAGCCCGCCCATGAGGATGAACTTGCCGCCGACCTTGTCCGACAGCCGCCCGGCGACCGGAGCGAGGAACATCGAGATCAGCGAGGGCGGTGCCATGACCAGGCCGGCCTTGAGGGCGCTGAAGCCGAGCACCGACTGCAGGTAGATGGTGATCGGCAGGAAAATGCCGACCATCCCGATGGACACCGCGGCGCCGATGAAGTTCATGACCGTGAAGTTCCGGTCCCGGAACAGCGAGAAGGGCACCAGCGGCTCGCTGGACTGCTGGGTCCGCTGCTGGAGGAGGAAGGCCACGAAGAGCACTGCCGCCGCGCCGACCAGCGCCCAGATCCAGGCGTTCCAGTTGTACCGCTGGCCCTCGGTGAGCGCGAAGGTGAGGCAGAACAGCGCGGCCGTGGCGACCAGCACGCCGGTCACGTCGAGCCGGTGCCGGCGTTCGTGCCGTACGTCGGGGATGACGGTGAATGCCAGCACCAGGACGATGACGCCGATGGGGAGGTTGACGAAGAAGATCGACCGCCAGTCGAACGTGGTGACCAGGAAGCCGCCGAGCGTCGGGCCGGCGATCGTCGCGACACCCGCGACCGCGCCCCAGATGCCGAGCGCGGCCCCGCGGCGTTCCGCCGGGAAGGTGGCGATGATGATCGCCATGGTCTGCGGCATCAGCATGGCCGCGCCCAGGCCCTGCAGGACGCGGGCGCCGATCAGCTGGGCGGGACTCTGGGAGAGCCCGCACAGCAGGCTGGCCGTGGTGAAGACGGCCACGCCGAGAATGAAGAGCGTGCGCTGGCCGCGTAGATCCCCCAGCCGGCCGGCGGTGATGAGCAGCACGGCGAGGATGAGCACGTAGGCGTTGACCACCCACAGCACCTCGTCCAGCGATGCGTGCAGTTTGTTCATCATGCTGGGCATCGCGATGTTGACGATGGTCAGGTCCAGCAGCGTCATGAAGAACCCGAGACTGAGCGTGATCAGGATCGCCCACGGGTTGCCGTGCCACTTCCTCATACTGTCTCCCCGTATCTGCGGCCCGGCGGCCCCCAGGCCAGCCGGCCGTTCTTGATGTCCTCGCTCAGCGCCTTCACGAAGTCCAGCTCCGCGCGCAGCCGGCAGTTCAGGAATTCGACCTCGATGACGTTCACCCGGGCGAGCCCCTGCTTGATCAGGCCGTCGACGACCGTGTCGTGGGCCGCCAGCTCCGCCTCCAGGCGCACACTGCGCCGGTCCAGCAGCGAGGCCGCCTCGGAAGGGGGGAGCATCGAGATGAAGGAGAGCGCCATGCCCAGGGAGGGGTACTCCTGGGCCGGGCGCAACAGGAACTCGCGAAGGCGGGAGTGGGCCTCGTCCCGGCCCTCTTCGGTGATCGCGTAGACCGTCCGCTCGGGGCGGCGGCCTTCGCGGCTGGTCTCCACCGGCTCGATCAGCCCGTGCTCGGCCAGCCGCGCCACGGTGTGGTAGAGCGACCCGTGGGCGACCTTGACGACCTGGTCGATGGCGTAGTCCCGGATGCGCTGCCGCATCTCGTACGGGTGCATCTGCTCGACGTCGAGTAGCCGGAGCACCGCGAGGGCCAGCGGCGTGAGTGGTCGTGACATGTCATCTCTAGTCTGATATCGATTAGTCCACCCGGACTATAAGCCAATCACCTATCCCCTGCAATCGGATTTGTCCTGACAATCGGTACATGGTGAAGGCCTGGGCCGAGTGGCCCAGGCCTCTCTTGGAAAGCCGTCCTAAAGCTCGGTGAGCACGGCCTCGAGGTGGTCGAGCGCCCAGTCGAGGTCCTCCTGGGTCACCACCAGCGGAGGGGCCAGCCGGAGCGTCGTCTCGTGGGTCTCCTTGGCGAGCACGCCACGCTCCATCAGCTTCTCGCTGACCGGCCGCGCCTTGCCGTTGAGCTCCACACCGGCCCACAGGCCGCGCCCGCGTACCTCGCGAACCTGGTGGGACGGCAGCCTGCCGAGCCGCTCGTGCAGGTGGGCGCCGAGCGTCCGGGAGCGCTCCTGGAACTCGCCGGTCTTCAGCATGGCGATGACCTCGCGCGCGATCGCGCACGCGAGCGGGTTGCCGCCGAACGTGGAGCCGTGCTGGCCCGGCTTGAAGACACCGAGGATGTCCTTGTCCGCGACGACCGCGGAGATCGGCAGGATGCCGCCGCCGAGCGCCTTGCCGAGGATGTAGATGTCCGGCACGACGTTCTCGTGCTCCACCGCGAACGTCGTGCCCGTACGGCCCAGGCCCGACTGGATCTCGTCGGCGATCATCAGCGAGTCGCCGCAGATCTCCCGCACCGCGGTGAGGAATCCGCTCGGCGGCACGTTCACGCCGGCCTCGCCCTGGATCGGCTCGATGAGCACGCCCACCGTGTTCTCGTCCACCGCGTCGCGCAGCGCCGCGACGTCGCCGTACGGCACGGTACGGAAGCCCGGCGTGAACGGGCCGTAGGAGTTCCGCGCGTCGGGATCGGTGGAGAAGCTGACGATCGTCGTCGTACGGCCGTGGAAGTTGCCCTCGAACGTGACGATGTTCGCCTGCTCGGCGGGTACGCCCTTGACCTCGTACCCCCACTTGCGGGCGGTCTTGAGCGCGGTCTCGACGGCCTCGGCGCCACTGTTCATGGGCAGGACCATGTCCTTGCCGGCCAGCTCGGCCAGCTCCGCCACGAAGGGGCCGAACTGGTCATGGTCGAACGCCCGGCTGACGAGCGTCACGCGGCCGAGCTGGCGCTCGGCGGCCTCGATCAGGCGCGGGTGGCGGTGCCCGAAGTTGACCGCCGAGTACGCCGCGAGCATGTCGAGATAGCGGTTGCCCTCGACGTCCGTCACCCACGCGCCCTCGGCCTCGGAGATGACGATCGGCAACGGATGGTAGTTGTGGGCGCTGTGCTCGTCCGACAGCGCACGCAGGTCGTACGTGTTCAACAGCGGCTCCTTAGTCGAACTCACGGGATCTCCGCGAGTACCTGTTTTCCCAGGTTAGGCGCGCAATTCGAGGGTGCAGCACTTAGGGCCGCCGCCCGCCTTGCGCAGCTCGGTCATCTCGATCGGGAGGACCTCGTACCCACGCTCGGTGAGCTTGGCGCTCAGCGCCCTGGCGTCATGCGGGATGACCACATGCCGTCCGTCACTGACCGCGTTCAGGCCGAAGGCGAGCGCGTCTTGCTCGGTGGCCTCGATCAGGTCGGGGAACAGCGTCTTGAGCTTGATCAGCCCGTCCTCGTCGAAGGCGCCCGGGTAGTACGCCGCGGTGAAGGAATCGACGACGAACAGGGCCGTGTCGAGGTGGTAGAAGCGCGGGTCGACCAGCTTGACGCTGATCACCGGCAGCCCGAACGCGGCGTGCAGTTCGTTGTGCGCCGCCGGGTCCGTGCGGAAGCCGTGCCCCGCGACGATCGCCCGGTAGGCGAACGCGTAGTCGCCCTCGCCCTCGTTGATGTGGGCCGCGGGCATGATCCGGCGGTAGCCGTGATCCTCGAACCACGCCCGGTGGGCGTCGGCCTCGCGCGCCCGCTCCGGATGCCGGAACCTCGCGCCCAGCACCATTCCGCCCACCACGGTGGCGCCGTTGGCCGCGAAGACCATGTCGGGCAGGCCCTCGACGGGGTCCAGGACGAACACGTTGTGGCCGAGCGAGACGTACGTCGCGCGCAGCCGTTCCCATTCGGCCATGGCCCGGACGCGGTCGACGCGCGTCGCCGGATCCATCCATGCGTTGATCGCGTAATGGACGCCGAAGTGGGTCGGCGGGCACATGAGGTAGGTGCGTGCCGGTCGGCCTGCCGAGATGCCCGCACCGTCGCGGGCAAGGGTCTGCATGGTCATGCGTGTTGCGCTCCTGGCAGTACGGGCCCGTTGTGTGTGCCTGAGGTTGGTGAGGCATCACGTGCAGCGTAAGGTCGGCCTCGCTGCAACACCAATAACGGATAAGCGCGTAGAAGGGTCTGATCATTGCGACTTGACGACATAGACCGGCGGATCGTTGCGTGCTTGCTGGAGAATGCGCGGTCGTCGTTCGCCCAGGTGGGCGGTAAGGTCGGGCTTTCGGCTCCGGCGGTGAAACGACGCGTCGACCGGCTACGGCACGACGGCGTCATCACGGGCTATTCGGCCGTCGTCGACCCCGCGGCGCTCGGCTGGACGACGGAGGCGTTCGTGGAGCTGTTCTGCGCGGGCCGCACGTCGCCGGCCGAGATCTACGCCAGCATCCGCCGGCATCCCGAGGTGGTCGCCGCGTACACGGTGGCCGGCGAGGCCAACGCGCTCATCCACCTGCGGGCGCACGACATCCAGGGCCTGGAACAGGCCCTGGAGCGGCTGCGCAACGAACCGAACATCGTGCAGACCAAGACCTCGATCGTGCTGTCCCGCCTCCTCGGCCGCCCCACCGACGGCCCGGACGCCTAGTACCCCCACGGCGTCGAGTCGCCGGTTGCGCCCGTGACGAGTGCGCGTTGGACATCGCCGTCACATCGGTCTCTGACCAAGCCGGAGATGACCCCTTTCGTTCGGGCCGCCCGGCCATTAGCCTTCCCTGGTGGATTTCGCGACGGCTGATCTGATCGACGAGTACGGTGCCGAGCTGGCCGGCTGCGAGACGCAGTTCCGGTCGTACGGCTCGCGGGTGCGCTTCGCCGGCGCGGTGGAGACCGTCCGGTGCCTCGAGGACAACGTGCTGCTCAAGGAGGTCCTGGCGACGCCGGGTTCGGGCCGGGTGCTGGTGGTCGACGGAGGAGGCTCGCTCCGTACGGCGCTGATGGGCGACATGATCGCCGCATCGGCCGTGGCGAACGGCTGGGCCGGCGTCGTGATCAATGGAGCCGTGCGCGATGTCGTGGCACTGCGCGCCCTGGATCTCGGCGTGAAGGCCCTCGGATCCAACCCGCGCAAGAGCGCCAAGGAAGGGGCCGGCGAGGCCGGCGTGCCGGTCGGCTTCGGCGGTGTGGAGTTCCGGCCGGGCGCCTGGCTCTACAGCGACGAGGACGGCATCGTCCTGGCCCCCCGCCGGCTGCTCTGACCCGGCCGGGATTCGTCGAACCGCGGTATCCGCCAGTCGCTCATCCAGACTCAGCCGAACTTCGCGAGCTGCTTTGTCAGCAGGGCGGTCGCCTGTTTCGCGACCGGATCACCAGAGGCCGAGGGCTTGACTCGTTTCCAGTAGAGCGACGCGATCACGGCGTTGCCGTGAAGCGCATAGTCGTATGCCTGGTATTCGATATTGATCACGCTGAGTGAAGGGGAATACGTACGCTTTTCGAAGCCCCGTACATGAGTCCACCCGGCCGTGCTGTCCGTTGTCGTCTTCCAGGTCTGGTCGTAGGGGAGGGTCGCCTGGTTCGCGCCGACTTTCCTGGACCGGACGTGCTGCTTGCCCGGGCAGGCGGAGACCGTGGACCGTATACCCGCGAATGCCGACGCCGCCGATGCCGCGTCCGGGTAGACGGCGCCCAGCACCGCGTAGTTCTCCCCGGTGTACCGGGGATCCGGTGGGCCGAACTGATGAGCCGCGGTGCTCGGCCGGCCCGGCAGCTTGATGATCGAGTCGGCGCACGATGGGACGGCGCTCTTGTCGAAACCCAGAATCGTCAGAGATGTGCTCCGCGTCCGTGAGCCGATGTCGTGGGCTGTGAGCAGCGATGACTTCATGCGTTGCGCCGTGTACGAGACCGGCGTCGGGATCGGCGACGCGCTGGCGGGCGGAGTCGAAGCAGCGGCGCGTGTGTTCTTCGAGTGGCCGCCGCCACAGCCGGCCAGGGACATCGCGAGCAGGGTGAGGCTGGCAGGCAGAGCGCACGATCGAGGGGTGAGCACGGTTGGCCTTCCGGTCCGCTGGGTTCGGGTCAGCCGGGCCTGGACTCGGTCTGGACCTCGCCCACCCCCAGTTGTGCCGTCGTCGTCAGGGTCAGCGGGTTCAGCGTCCCGCCGGCCTGGTCGCAGTTCCCGGTGCACGTCCATGTGACGTTCCAGGTGGTGGTCGCGCTGATCGTGTATTCGCCGTTCGGCTGATTGGCGGAGGAGCGTTGATAGGTGTAGCCGCACTGTGTTCCGCCCGCAACGCCCGGCCCCTGACACGTGGTGGTTCCCTCACCCATCTTCCAGGTGACCGACTGCGGCGTGGCGGTAGCCGTCACCGACTGGTCCGGAGCCGGGACGGTTACCGACTTGGTGGCGAAATCCGCCTGATCGACCCACAGCCCCGTCTTGATCTGAACGTAGCTGCGCCCGGCCGGTGCCGTGTGGATGTGCGGCGCGGGCACGATGAGCCCATCACGGGCGTTGTAGGCGACATCGATCGTGGGGATGTGGGCCACCGGTGCGGGGTTGTTGCCGATCGGGCACGCGATCGTATTGCCCAGGTTGGGACAGCCCAGCCCTGGCCCGCTGTTGCCACCGCCGCCACCCCCGCCAGGGCCCGTGCCGCCGCTGCCGCCGTAGTGGAGGTGTGTTCCGGAGGAGCAGGTGACGGTTGTCGTCGTGCCGGTGCACGGGCCGGCGGAGGCTGTGCCGGACGTCACGGCGGTCACCGTTCCGGCGGTGAGAATGAGCACGGAAACGGTTGAGCAGAGCCTGGTCAGCATTTGTTGCCCTGCCTTCCATCGGAGATCTTCCAGGAGCCGTTGTCGAATTTCATGATCGCCTGATAAAGGAAAGCGCCCCCGCGCCAGGCACTGAGGCGTTTGCCGGTCTTTGCGGAGAAACGGTAGGCGCCGAGGGTCTGCACGCAGTCGAGGACCACCACGGTCGAGTCGTCCGCCGAACGGCCCTGGACTTTCGGGTTCAGCACGTTGTGGAACCGCCAGATGACGCCCTGCGCCTGGACGTCCGCCAGGTCCTTGGTGAGGAGCGACAGCTGAGGGTCCATCGCGACCGTGCTGAGGAGGGAGGGGTCGCCGGTCTCGTAGACCTGCTCGTACACCCGCTGGTAGTTCCGGTAGGCGGCCAGCGCCGACTGGGGGGTCTTGGCCGTGGGGGCCGCGCCCGGCGTGCCGCCGGCCGAGCTGGCCCCGCTGGTCGAGGACGTCGTGCCGGGGCCGCCCGCAGGGGCGTGCCCGCTCGGGTGGAAGCCGCCTGACGTGCGATTGCCGCAGGCTGTGAGCAGGCTCGCCAGCATCAGCGTGCCGACACACGTACGGAAGCGCATCCTGAATTCCCGCGGGCACCGGGGCAAATTACCTGTTGAGCTTACTGAGGCGCCAGGGACAAGAAAAGAGCTTCCCGTGAATCGGGAAAACGGCCGAAACCTATTGCGAGTTAGAGACGTCCGACGAGCCCGACCAAGTCGAGACCGAGGATCATGTCGACCTTGATCGCCGTTTCGAACTTCGTGCCGGGTGGAACGGAGGCGTCCTCGGCCAGCCGGGAGAGCACCGGGAACACCGACGGCGTGTCGAGATCGGAGTCCAGGGCCGCGACGGCCTCGCCCACGTATTCGGAGCTCAGCGACTTGCCCGGGGACTCCGCCCAGCCCGCCACGCGCCGCCGCCACGAGGTGAGTGACGACTCCGCCTCGGCGAGGTCCCCCCGGGTCAGGGTCACATCCGACCGGTAGTGCCGCGACAGCAGTGCCAGTCGTACGGCCAGGGGGTCCAGGCCGTCTGAGGAGGCCATCGAGCACCGCCCGACGGTCTCGCCGATGTGCACGTCGGCCTCGCCCGAGGCGAGTTCGGCGGGGCGGACGTTCAGATCGGAGGCGCCGGGGACGTCCTCCCAGATCCCGATCGCCCGCAGCCGGTGGTGCGCGGTGACCCGCCGGACCAGGTCGCCCACCAGCAGCGAGCGCAACCCGCCGGCGCAGGCCACCCGTACGACGCCGGCCCGCGCCGGACTGATCTCGTCGACGCGCGCGGTCCTGGAGTCGTACAGACGCAACACACCACGACCCTACCCAGAACGGGCCGGGCGCGGGGAAGGCCGGCCGGTCGGCTCGTCACCACGCGGCGCCGGAGGCCGAGGCTTCGCCGCTAGCGAACGGCGGCGAAGCGGAGCCGTACGTAGTCGGCCATCCAGCCGGACTCGCGGCGCAGCGCCGGCGCCGCCAGCTCGTTCACCCGGTCCAGCAGCGGGCCGGCGATCTCCGGCGGCACCTCGGCGATCAGCTCGGGTGCGAACAGCCGCACCCAGTCGGCGGCGCCGTCCGGGCACTCGGCGAGACGCGTCGGCCGGTCGAAGTACTCCATGAGCCGCACGAGGAACCCCGCCTCCTCCAGCCGGGAGGCGTACTCGGCCGGAGTGGGGAAGTACCACGGCAGCTCGGGCTCGGGGAGGCCGAAAACGCGCCACGCGGTCTGCACCGCCGCGATCAGCTCCGCGCAGTTGCCCGCGCCGCCCATCTCGGCGATGAACCGGCCCCCGGGCCGCAGCGCGGCGTGCACCCGGGAGATCACCGCCGAGGGGTCGCGCACCATCCAGTGCAGGGCCGAGTTGGACAACACGGCGTCGTAGTGCTCATTCGTGGTCAGGTCGTGTGCGTCGCCGACCGCGAAGGACAGATTCGGATGCTCGGAGCGCGCCGTGTTCACCATCTCGACCGAGCCGTCGATGCCGAGCACCTCCGCCCCGCGCGCGGCGATCTCGACGGTCATCACGCCGGTCCCGCAGCCGAGGTCGATGATGCGCTCGTCGGGCTTGGGGTCGAGGAGGTCGACCAGGGGTGCGCCGTGCGCGGAGACGTACCCGAAGGCGGTGTCGTACGTCGCCACGGCCCATTGCATGAGCCGAAAGATATCCGACAAACAGGGCAGGTGCCGTAACGTCCCGGATGGTAGATCGTTGGAAGTGACCCGCGTCACTCGCTCCCCGGGCGTGGCGGGGATGAGACCGGCGTACTCGTCCGAGTGTCCGGATCCGGTGGTCCCGAAGGTTATCCACAGGCTGTGCATGAGGACTTTCGGCCCGGCCGCGGGCGGGACAGGCTGTCCGGTGACCGAGTCCCCCGGGAGGTTTCGATGATCGACCTGCACATCCCCGAGACCGTGGCGACGCCGTTCGTGGTGGCCACCGCGCAGCCTCCGCACGACCCCTCTGCCATGGCACGCGCCCGGGTGTGCCTGCCGTTGGCGGCCGACCTGCTCGGCACGCCGCTGATGCGGATCCGCACTCTGCCGGCCGGCGCGTCCGGCTATTCGGAGTTGATGGGGAGCGCGGCGTGGGTGAGGCCCGAGGAGCGCCACCTGCTGGAGAAGGCAACCCATCACATCGTCGTGATGGGTCACGCTCCGCCGGTCTCGCAGCCCGACCATGGGCAGGCGGCGCGCGCGATCGCCCGTGTCATCGCGGAGGCCTGCGACGGTGTCGTCTATGACGCCTGGTCGCACCAGGTGCTGCCGCACGACTTCCGGTTCGGCGCGGAACATCCCGAGTTCTGCCTGGCCGACGACTGGCTGGCCACGTTCATCTCCGGAGACGAGGCCGGAGACGACGGCGTGGACGGCGGCGGACTCGACCTGATGACGGCGGGGCTGCACCGTTTCGCGCTGCCCGAACTCCAGGCCACGAGGGTCCCCGTCGGCAACGTCTTCGCCGCCGTGACGCTGCTGCGGTGCCTCTCCGTCACGCTCGTCTCCGAGCACTGGGACTGGCTGGCGTGCAACCCCGGTGCGCGAGCCCGCCGGCTCGCCCGGCATGCCTGGGCGGAGGGGCGCGACGTCTGGCGCTACTGGGCGGCCGAGCCGAAAGGGGCCGTCGGCGGCCGCGTGAGAGTCCGCTTCCGGCACGTCCCCGAGGAGGGGCTCGAAGCCCTCCCGTACCTCAGCGTAGGACCGCCGGCGGACTTCGGCGCGGTGGCGGCCGAGTGGTGGAACGACCTCGTCGACCTCGCCATGCCCTACGTCTCCGAGGCACCGCGCCGCACGGCCGCCTGAGCCGCCCGGCCGTTCCCCTCACGAACCGCAAGGAGGCGGTCATGTCCCACCTCGTGCTCTCCGTTCCCGAGACGGTGACCTCCCATTACGTCATCGCGACGAGCGAGCCGCCGGACGATCCCCGCGCGGTCGTCCCGTGGCGGGTGCCCGAGCCGTTCCGGACGGCGGCGGTCCAGGCGCTCACGACGCCCCGGCTCGGCATCTTCACGATCAGCGCGGGCGAGGCCATGTGGCGGCTCGACGACGTCCTGGCCTCCGATGACGACCAGAGGCGCGTTCGCGAGTCGTCCCACCAGATAGTGGTCGTGCACCGGGCGGCGACCGTCGATCAGCCGCACGGCGAGCAGACCGCGCGGGCGGTGGCCCGGGCGATCGCCGACGCCGCGAACGGCATCCTCATCGACCCGCAGGCCCGGCACGTCGTCCTTCGCGACGGTCTCGCCCGCGCGGAGCGCGGCTGGTTCCGGATGGGTGATCAGTGGTTCGGCACCCGATACGACATCAACGAGGCGGCCGGCCGTCCCGATTCGGCGGACGCCCCCCGGGCCACCGCGGCCTGCTCCTGCCTACGGATCACCCTGCTCGGTCTGCGGCGGTTCGGGCTGCCCGACCTCGTGGTCGACAAGGTCGCCTGCGCCCACGACCTGGCGGCGCTGAACCTGCTGCGTGCGCTCGCGTGCCGCCTGCTGAGCGATCAGTGGCGGTGGGCACGGCTCCACCCGGATCAGCCCACCCGGCCTCTCGACGACCACCCGAAGGTCGATCCGGAGGACTTCTGGACCTTCTGGGGCGCCACGCCGTTCGTGGACGGCCGGCCGATGACGGCGCGCCTGGTCCCCATCTCGCGCACGACCCTCGAGGTCACCCCGCCGGCCGACTATCGCGGCACGCGGGCGGAGTGGGGGCGCGAGGTGCTGGTCCCGGCCATGCCGCCGCTCGTGGGCTGCCCCGCCGACGAGGACGCACCACGGCCACGGTCCGCCGGGAGCGAGGGATGAGCAGGGACGAACAGGGATGAACGACGTCCCCGCGACCGGGGAGCGCCCCGCCGGGCGGCGGAAGGACACCGCTGGAGCGCCTCCTAGAATCCGATTCTGAAATGTCCCCCGGCCGCAGGGAGCAGCAGTGCCGTACACCGAGATCGAGTACAAAGTCGCCGACGGCGTCGCCACGATCACGCTCGACCGCCCGGAGCGGCTCAACGCCTTCACCCTCGTGATGCGCGGAGAGCTGATCGACGCCTTCGACCGCGTCGACGCCGACGACGACGTGCGCGCGGTCGTCGTCACCGGCCGGGGACGCGCGTTCTGCGCCGGCGCCGACCTGGAGCGAGGCGGCGACACGTTCGACTACAGCGCGGCCAAGGACATGTTCGGCGGGCGCGACACGTTCGAGGACGGCACGCCGCGTGACGGGGGTGGCACGGTCGCCCTGCGCATCGCCCGGTCGCTCAAGCCGGTCATCGCGGCGATCAACGGCCCGGCGGTCGGGGTCGGGATCACGATGACCCTGCCGATGGACATCAGGCTCGCCGCCGACGACGCGAGGTTCGGCTTCGTGTTCGCGCGCCGCGGCATCGTGACCGAGGCCGCCTCCAGCTGGTTCCTGCCCCGGATCGTCGGCATCGCGCAGGCCATGGAGTGGGGGGCGACCGGGCGGGTCTTCGACGCCGACGAGGCGCTGCGAGGCCGCCTCGTATCCCGTCTCCACCCGGGAGAGCAGCTGCTCGGCGCCGCGTACGAGCTGGCCGGGGAGATCGCCCGCAACACCTCCGCGGTGGCCGTCGCGGCCGTACGGCGGCTGATGTGGTCGGGGCTCGGCGCGTCCTCGCCGTGGGAGGCCCACAGAGCCGACTCCGCACTGATGCGCGCGCTCGGCTCGGCGCCGGACGCCGCCGAAGGCGTCACCGCGTTCCTGGAGAAGCGCCCGGCCGACTTCCCGATGAGGGTCAGCCGCGATCTGCCCGCCGAGGTCCCGGCCTGGCCACTGCCCTGACCAGGCCGGCCGATCAGGAGTCCGGGTCCGATGAGCGTTGCCGGCGCGGGGGCGGGGGAGGCACGACCTTGCCCGCCACCAGATCGGCGGCCGCCACCGACACCACGGAGCCGTCGCGGCGCCGCACGGTCAGTTTCCCGTCCACCCAGGTCTGCAACTCTCCGACGACGTCGCTGTACCCTCCGTTGGACAGCCGTCGCCGGAGTGACACACGTCGACCGACGTCGGTTGGTGAGATAGAAACGACATACCGGGCGGAGAAGAACGGTCCGATGTGACACCCCCGCTGTCGAAACAGTGGACTGATAAGAGCAATACTAGACAAGGACACCGCTGCGAGCCGTGGCGACGGCCACAGACGTTGAGGAGTAAGACGTGACTTACGTCATCGCGCAACCCTGCGTGGACGTGCTCGACAAGGCATGCATCGAAGAGTGCCCCGTCGACTGCATCTACGAGGGCAAGCGAATGCTCTACATTCACCCGGACGAGTGCGTCGACTGTGGTGCATGCGAGCCGGTCTGCCCGGTTGAGGCGATCTTCTACGAAGACGACACACCCGATCAGTGGAAGGACTTCTACAAGGCCAACGTGGAATTCTTCGATGATCTGGGCTCGCCGGGTGGTGCGTCCAAGGTCGGCAAGATCGACAAGGACCATCCGGTCGTGGCAGCGCTGCCGCCCCAGGGCGACGCCTGACTTGACGGGTACGTGCGCGCGCCGTCTGCCGCTGAGCGGCAGGCGGCGCGCATATCTGGGGGACGCATGACCAAGACGCTGCCGGGCTTCCCATGGGACCTGCTGGTCCCGTACAAGCAGCAGGCGCAGCAGCACCCGGACGGCATCGTCGACCTGTCCGTCGGCACGCCGGTCGACCCCACCCCGGAGGTCGTACGCCGCGCGTTGGCGGAGGCCGCCGACGCGCCCGGGTATCCGGCGACGTACGGCACTCCGGCGTTGCGTGAGGCCGCTGCGGGCTGGCTGGCACGCCGGCTCGGCGTCGCCGCCGACCCGGCCGCGGTTCTCCCCGTCATCGGCACCAAGGAACTCGTGGCCTGGCTGCCCGTGCTCCTCGGTGCCGGGCCGGGTGACACCGTGGCCTTCCCCGGGCTGGCCTACCCGACGTACGACGTCGGCGCACGGCTGGCCGGAGCGACGCCCCGGGCCGTCGACGGGCTCCTGACCCTCGGTCCGGAGGCGCCCAAAATCGTCTGGATCAATTCGCCGTCCAACCCGACCGGCCAGGTGCTGCCCACCGAGCACCTGCGCAAAGTCGTTCAGTGGGCACGTTCGCGCGGCGTGATCCTCGTCAGCGACGAGTGCTACGCCGAGTTCGGCTGGGACGCCGAACCCGTCTCGGTCCTGCACCCCGACGTCTGTGGCGGCACTCACGAGGGACTGCTCGCCGTGCACTCGCTTTCCAAGCGGTCCAACATGGCCGGCTACCGCGCCGGGTTCGTCGCCGGCGATCCGGCGCTCGTCAAGGAGCTCCTCGAGGTCCGCAAGCACGCCGGGATGATCGTTCCCGCGCCGGTGCAGGCCGCCATGACCGCCGCCCTCGGCGACGACGAGCACGTCGAGGAGCAGCGGGCGCGCTACGCCGCAAGGCGTGCCGCGCTCAGGACGGCGCTGGAGTCGCACGGCTTCCGCATCGACCACTCCGACGGCGGTCTGTATCTTTGGGCGACCCGCGACGAGCCGTGCTGGGACACCGTCAAGACCCTCGCGGACCGGGGTATTCTCGTCGCCCCCGGCGAGTTCTACGGCGCCGCCGGCGCGCGGCACGTGCGCGTCGCGTTCACCGCCACCGACGAGCGCGTCGCCGCCGCCGTCGCACGCCTGACCGTCTGACGCCCGGCGGTCCGGTCCCCTCCCGGGGCTGTGCGGGCACCGGCGCGATGGTGTTTCATTGAACCGAATAAGGTTCTACTTACGTCGTCCGAGGAGCGCCAGGGCATGAAGCGTGAGATCTTCACCACGGAGCACGAGACCTTCCGCGACATGGTGCGGTCCTTCATCGCCAAGGAGGCCGAGCCGTTCCACGAACAGTGGGAGAAGGACGGCATCGTCTCCCGTGACGTCTGGCTGGCCGCCGGCCGGCAGGGGCTGCTCGGCATCGACATCGACGAGCAGTACGGCGGCGGAGGCGACCCGGACTACCGCTACTACGTCGTCATGGGCGAGGAGCTGGCGCGCGCCGGGATCCACGGACCGGGCTTCGCGGTGCACAACGACATCAACGGGGGCTATCTCAACCGGCTCGCCACCGAGGAGCAGAAGCAGCGCTGGCTTCCGGGCTACTGCTCCGGGGAGATCATCACCGCGATCGCCATGACCGAGCCGGCGGCAGGCTCGGACCTGCAGGGCATCAAGACGAACGCGGTCAGGGACGGCGACGACTACATCCTGAACGGGCAGAAGACGTTCATCACGAACGGCATCCTGTCCGACCTCGTCATCGTCGTCGCGCGAACCGACCCGGACGCCGGTCACCAGGGCATCAGCCTCCTCGTGGTCGAGCGCGGCATGAAGGGCTTCGAGCGCGGCCGTAACCTCGACAAGATCGGCCTGCACGCCCAGGACACCGCCGAGATGTACTTCGACAACGTGCGGGTGCCGAAGACGAATCTCCTCGGCGAGGAGGGGCAGGGCTTCGTCTACCTGATGCAGAACCTGCCGCGTGAGCGGGTGGCCATCGGCGTCGCCGCCCTGGCGGGAGCGGAGAAGGCGTTCGAGGGGACGCTGGAGTACTGCCGGACCCGTGAGGCGTTCGGCCGCCCGATCGGCAGGTTCCAGCACAACCGCTTCACCCTCGCCGAGATGAAGACCGAGCTGACGGTGGCGCGCGCCTTCACCGACCGCTGCGTCATGGAGCACGTCGCGGACAGGCTCGGCACCGAAGAGGCCTCGATGCTGAAGTGGTGGAACAGCGAGCTCTGCAACAGGGTCGTGGACCGGTGCCTGCAACTGCACGGGGGGTACGGCTATATGACGGAGTACCCCATCGCGAAGGCGTACCTCGACGCCCGGATCCAGACCATCTTCGGCGGCACCACCGAGATCATGAAGGAGATCATCGGCCGCGGTCTCGGCGTCTGAGCCGCGGCGCGGGAACGCCTCTCCGGCCGGGCGTCCCCGCGCGGCGCCGGATCCTCAGCGGATCACGATGCGGCCGGCGGGGGCCTTCTTGTCCCTGGTCCAGCCGTTGTGCCCGTCGTCCACACTCCAGTGCCTGCCGGCGTAGCGCACCTCGCGCAGGCCGTACGGCTGCGCGTGCGCGACCATCCACGCCGCCATCGTCCATCCGACGCGGGAGTTCGGTGCGGTGACGGCGTCTCCGCTCTTGGGCCGTTTGAGCATCGCGCCGAGCGCATTGAGGGCCGCCCCGGTCTGGGGGTGCTTCTTGCGCTTGTTCGGGGGGTACCAGCAGCGCACGGCACCGGGCAGCCGCCCGGTGAAGGCCGCCGCGAGGGTCCTGGCGTCATCCTCGTGCTGGGCGTAGGCCGTGCCGTCCGCGCTGCGCTGCACCTTCTGCGCGGCCACGTGCACCGGAAGGCCCGAGTAGTCCTTCACCTTGACCAGGGCGCGGAAGAAGCGGCCGGTGGCGTACACCGGATCCTTGAGCTGCTCGGCCGAGCCCCAGCCCTGGGAGGGGCGCTGCTGGAAGAGGCCGACGGAGTCGCGGTCGCCGCTCTCGAGGTTGCGCAGGTGCGATTCCTGCATCGCCGTCGCGTACGCGATGACCGTCGCCTGCTCAGGCAGCTTCCTGCGCAGCGCCACGGCGGCGATCGTCGCGGCGTTGGCGGCCTGGTCCAGGTCGAGCGGCATCAGTTCGGTGGCCGAGTGGGCCTCGCAGTTGGTGCCGTGCAGGTATGGGCGGAAATGGAGATACAGCGCAACACCGCCGCCGACGATGAGCAGCGTCGTGACCACTCCGATGACGGCAAGCCGCAGCCGCCTTCCAGTCGTCCCACCCACGGCATGACCGTATCGGCTCCGCGCCCCTGGTGGACATCCGGCGATCGCGTCACGACTATCCTCACGGCCATGACCGACACGTTCGCCAGCCCGATCTCCAGCGCCATCGATGAGCTTTGGGAGCGCAGGGCCGACCTGAGCCCCGAGGACACCGACGCCCGTTCCGCCATTCTCACGGCCGTCGACCTGCTCGACGAGGGCAGGGCACGGGTGGCCCGCATCGACGAGACCACCGACGAGGTGCTCGTCGACGAGCGCGCCAAGCGGGCGATCCTGCTCGGCTTCAAGGTGCTCGGGATGGTCCGGTCGCAGGTCGGTGACTTCCACTACCACGACCGCATCCCGCTGAAGACCCGCCTGGAGGGCGTGCGCGTCGTACCCGGCGCGATCGCCCGATGGGGGGCCTACCTGGCGCCCGGTGTGGTGCTGATGCCGTCCTTCACCAACATCGGTGCCTACGTCGACTCGGGCACGATGGTCGACACGTGGGCCACGGTCGGCTCCTGCGCGCAGATCGGTAAGAACGTCCACCTCTCCGGCGGCGTCGGCATCGGCGGCGTTCTCGAGCCTCCCAACGCCAAGCCGGTCATCGTCGAGGACGAGGCCATGATCGGCAGCCGCTCGATGATCGTCGAGGGCGCCCGCGTGGGCAGGGGCGCGGTGGTCGGGTCCGGCACCAACCTGTCCGCGTCGATGCCCGTCATCGACGTCCAGACGGGTGAGGAGATCGGCCGCGGCCGCATTCCGGACTGGTGCGTGGCCGTGGGCGGCACGCGGCTGAAGGAGTTCCCCGGCGGCACGTTCGGGATGCCGGCCGTCCTCATCATCAAGCGCCTCGAGCCGGGCGTGCGCCACGACAAGTCCCAGCTCAACGACGTCCTGCGCGACCACGGTCTCAGTGCCTGAGGCTCACCGCCCGCAGCTCACCCCTGACGTTCCATCGTCGGCGTACTGCCAGAACGGGTAGAAGCCCGACGAGGAGGTGAGGGGTCCCCCGGGGGAGCGGGGCAAGGGGACCCCTCACGGGCTGCGGGTCAGGTGTTGTCTGCGAGGGCGAGCAGGCGGGCCTGTGAGCCGTTGAAGACGTCCTGGTCACCGGGGAAGGTGCCGCTGCTGGCGTACTGCCAGAAGGTGTAGGCGCCGTAGCCGGCCGGCAGCGAGCCCGCCGAGCTGGAGTACTTCGCGATCCAGAACGGGTCGTTGGCCGCGAACGTCGAGTCGGTGTTGCCGGTGCAACTGGTCCACCAGTCGAGGGTGCTGTAGATGACCGCCCAGCGGCCGGTCCTGGCGTGGTACTCGTTGAGGAAGGCGTGGATCCAGCTCCGCATGGATGCCTGGCTGAGGCCGTAGCAGGTGGCGCCGTAGGGGTTGTACTCGATGTCGAGTGCGCCGGGCAGCGTGTGGTGGTCCGCCGACCAGCCGCCGCCGTGGGCGGCGAAGTAGTCGGCCTGCGCGGCGCCGCTGGAGGTGTTCGGGGTCGCGAAGTGGTAGGCGCCGCGGATCAGGCCCACGTTGTAGGCACCGTTGTACTGCTGGGCGAAGTACGGGTTCTGGTACGACGTGCCCTCGGTGGCCTTGGTGTAGGCGAACGTCGCGCCGTTGGCCTTGACGCTGCTCCAGTTCACGTTGCCCTGGTAGCTGGCGACGTCCAGACCGGGCAGCCCGGAGACCATCGGCGTGACCGAGCCCGGGTTGCTGCTCCGGGCGGCCAGCCCGGATCCCATGTGGTCCTGGTCCGGGTGGGTGATGGGGTTGGTCTTCGCACTGGCGGCGGGGCCGGCGGCCAGGGCGCCGCCGGTCAGGGCGAGCACCGCCGTGGCGGTGCTCAGTCGGCGGATGATGCGGTTGCGCGGTGACGGGGCCACGAGTTCCTCCGGGGGTTGGGATGTGGCGGGGCGGGACGGGGACTTCGGGGGCGGGGTTTCAGGGACGGGGTTCGCGGGCGCCGACGGCCGGGCCGTGGTCGCCGCGCTTGCGGGGTCCGGGCAGGTTCGTCCGGACGTATGGGGTCGCGCGCTCGCCGAGCGGCATGCCGAGCGCGCCCGCGACGTCGTCGCGTAGCTGGGGGAGCTTGGCGTAGAGCGCGTCGCCGGGGCACTGGGTGTTGTTGTAGTCCCGGTGTCCGACGATCGAGGCGTGCGGATCGAGGCCGTACATGCTGCAGAGCCACGCCAGCGTGCTGACCAGTGAGTTCCACAGCGCGGCCGGGGGCAGCTCGGTGATGTACGTGCCCTCGTTCTCGATGCCGAGGGTGTGGCCGTTCTCGTTCGCGACCTGGGCGCCCATCACGTTCGCGCCCTTGCCGATGGCCTCGAGTGAGCGGTTACGGCCCTCCATGACGTAGCCACCACGGCTGATCGTGAGCTGCTGCCCGGTGTCGCTCCAGCCGTTCGTGTCCATGTGCAGGTTCTGAATGTCCCTGGAGTCCTGGAACGCGTGCTGCAGCGAGTAGTCGGTCGAGTTCGGGAACGCCGTGTGGTGGACGACGAGGTGGTCGGGCGCGTTGATGATGGACGCCGGCGAGGTGGGGGGTCTGGCGCCCCACTCCGCCCGTGTGTACAC
>JAOPYL010000059.1 GCA_025964625.1 Actinoallomurus sp.
ACCGCGGCGATCGTCGACATCGAATCGGTAAGCGGCAACGAGAAGGCGCTCGCCGACGCCGTCGAGGAGGCGCTGCGCGCGCTGCCCCATCTGACCGTCGAGCGCGACGCCGACACCGTGATCGCGCGGACGTCGTACGGGCGGAGCGAGCGCGTCGTGATCGCGGGGCATCTCGACACGGTCCCGATCAACGAGAACCTGCCCTCCCGGGTGGAGGGCGACCGGCTGTACGGCTGCGGCACCGGGGACATGAAGGCCGGCGTCGCCGTGCAGCTCAAGCTGGCGACCATCCCCGACACCAACCGCGACGTCACGTACTTCTTCTACGAGTGCGAAGAGGTCGAGGAGGCGCGCAACGGGCTCAAGCGCATCGGCGAGACCCGGCCCGAGCTCCTCGAGGCCGACTTCGCCGTGCTGATGGAGCCGTCGGGCGGCATCATCGAGGGCGGTTGCCAGGGCACGATCCGGGTCGAGGTGACGGTGCCCGGCGAGCGGGCGCACAGCGCCCGGTCCTGGATGGGCTCGAACGCCATCCACAACGCGGGAGCCGTGCTCGACATCCTGCGCTCGTACGAGCCGAGCCGCCCGGTCGTCGACGGCCTGCAGTTCCGCGAGGGGCTCAACGCGGTCTTCGTCCGCGGCGGGGTGGCCGGCAACGTGATCCCCGACGAGTGCGTCGTCACCGTCAACTACCGGTTCGCGCCGGACAAGTCCCCGGCCGACGCGGAGAAGCACCTGCGCGAGGTCTTCGCCGGCTACGACGTCACCGTGGTCGACGGCGCCCCGGGGGCCCGGCCCGGGCTGACGCATCCGGCCGCCGCCGCGTTCGTCGAGGCGGTGAGCGACGGAAACGAGGCGCCCCCGCGCGCCAAGTTGGGCTGGACCGACGTCGCGAGGTTCTCCCAGCTCGGCGTCCCCGCGGTCAACTTCGGTCCCGGCGAGCCGAGCCTGTCGCACACCGGCGGCGAGTACGTCGAGATCCCGCGCATCTTCGCGAGCGAGGAGCGGATGCGCGCCTGGCTCACCGCCTGATCGGTGCGGTTTCAGGTGAAGCGTGCCGAAGGATGAGAGTGGGGTCATGACGCAGGCTCTGACCGAGGGACTCACGATCGCGGAGGCGGCCGAGCGCACCGGCGTGTCCGCCCACACGCTGCGCTACTACGAGCGGATCGGCGCGCTCCGCGAGCCGCCCGAGCGCGCCGCCAGTGGGCATCGCCGCTACACCGAGCGTGACCTCTCGTGGATCGCCCTGCTCACCCGGCTGCGCGCCACCGGGATGCCCATCGCGACCATGCTCCGTTACGCCGAGCTGGCGCGGGAGGGCACGTCGACGGCGGCCGAGCGCAAGTCGCTGCTGATGGCCCACCGGGCCGAGGTGGCCGAGCGCGTGGAGCAGCTCCGGCAGGACCTGGCGCTGATCGACTACAAGATCAGCGCCTATGACGAGATCGAGCGCGGTAGCTTCGGCTGAGCGGCCCGGAATATGCCGGGTGGCGGCTGGATGACGCCTTGGCTGCCTGCGTCAATCCGCTTGCGCCGCTGGCTACGGTAAGGGGATGCAATTCGATCAGGCGCCTCGCAGGAGGCGGCAGGGCCCTGTGACGCTCCGTGGCAAGGCCATCCCCTCGACAACGACCGACCAGCGACTCCTCGACTCCCGCGGTCCCTCCGACTGGGTGCACGCCGACCCCTGGCGGGTACTGCGCATCCAGGCGGAGTTCGTCGAGGGGTTCGGGCTGCTGGCCGATCTGCCTCGGGCGGTGAGCATCTTCGGCTCCGCGCGTACCAAGCCGGGATCGGAGGAGTACGCGCTGGCGGAACGGGTCGGTGCCGCGCTGACGGAGTCCGGCTACGCGGTGATCACGGGCGGCGGTCCCGGGATCATGGAGGCCGCGAACAAGGGGGCCTCCGAGGCGAGCGGGGTCTCGGTGGGGCTCGGCATCGAGCTGCCCTTCGAGCAGAGCCTGAACGACTACATCGACATCGGCATCGAGTTCCGCTACTTCTTCGTCCGCAAGACCATGTTCGTGAAGTACTCCCAGGCCTTCGTCGTGCTGCCGGGGGGCTTCGGCACCCTGGACGAGCTGTTCGAGGCGGTCACGCTCGTCCAGACCAAGAAGGTCACCCGGTTTCCGATCGTGCTGGTCGGCACCGAGTTCTGGGGTGGCCTGCTCGACTGGATCAAGGACCAGATGGCCCCCAGCGGGAAGATCGCCGTCGAGGACATCGAGCTGATCCACGTCACCGACGACCCGGCGGAGGTCGTGAACATCATCAGGCGCGCCCACGAGACGCAGGAGCGCGAGCTCGAGGAGCGCGCGGCCCAGGAGGAGCTCGCCCGCACCGGTGGGAACGGCTCGTGATGCGGGTCTGCGTCTTCTGCTCCTCCAGCAGCCGCATCGACCGCCGCTACCTCGACCTCGCCGCCGACGCGGGTGCGGAGCTGGCCCGTCGCGGGCACACGCTCGTCAGCGGCGGCGCGACCGTTTCGTGCATGGGCGCCGTCGCCCGGGCCGCCCGTGACGGCGGCGCGAAGACCATCGGGGTCATTCCGAAGGCGCTCGTCGACGTCGAGATCGCCGACGACGACTCCGGCGAGCTCGTCGTGACCGAGGACATGCGGTCGCGCAAGGGCGAGATGGACCGCCGCTCCGACGCGTTCCTCGTGCTACCCGGCGGGCTGGGCACGCTCGAGGAGCTGTTCGAGATCTGGACCTCCCGCGTGCTCGGCATGCACGAGAAGCCGATCGCCATCCTCGACCCGCACGGTCTGTACGACCCGCTGCGCGAGCTGATGCGGCATCTGCTCGACGAGGGCTTCGCCCGGCCGCGCATCTTCGACGCCATCGGCTGGACGACCTCCGTCGCGGAGGCGTTCGACCATCTGGAGCGTTCCCCCGTACACCTGCAGGCGACCGCCGAGGACTACCTCGAGGCGGAGCCGTGATCGTCCCGGCGTTCTGATGGCGGCGCCGTTCCGGGGCAGCCTGGAGCCGGCGGATTCTTCGAACCGGCCCCAGGTCCCGGGCGGCTTCGTCAGCTGTCTTCGCTCGTCGACGAGCGGCAGAACCAGTGCGGTCGGCGTCAGCCGGAGGAACCGAGTTCCTCGGCCAGCGCCTCCTGTTCGAGCCGGTCTCCGTCTCCGGCCCCCTGGCCGGCTTCGGCGGCCTGCGCGCGTTCGGCCTCGCCGAGCAGGCGGTGGCCGGTGGCGAGCACGACGATGCCGACGACGATGGCGGCGGCCCCGATATAGAAGGGGACGTGCACGTTCGTGTGCTCGGCGAGTTGGCCCGCCGCGAACGGCGCGAGTCCACCGCCGATGAAGCGCACGAAACCGTACGCCGCGGAGGCGACCGGGCGTTCGGCGGGGGAGACGGTCATGACCGCCTGGGTGGTGATGGTGTTGTTCACCCCGATGAACACGCCCGCCACGATGACCGCGATGATGAGGACGGTCCGGGACGTGGTGAAGACGGCGATGACGAGGACGTCCACGGCGAACAGCGCGAGGTTGAGGTAGAGGGCGCGGGCGATGCCGAGGCGGGCCTGCAGCCACGGGGCGCCGAAGATCGCGAAGATGGCGACGAACACGCCCCAGCCGGTGAAGACGTAGCCGAGTTGGTGGGCGCCCAGGTGCATCGGGAACGGCGCGTAGCCGAGGACGGTGAAGAAGCCCCAGTTGTAGCAGAGGGCGGTCAGGCCCATCGTGAGCAGCCCGCGGTGCCGCAGTGCCTTGATCGGGGCGGCGATCGACGTCCGCGCGGCCGGTCTGGGCGTGGGCTGGACCAGGACGACGGTCGCCACGAGCGCGATCGCCATCAGGACGGTGACGCCGAAGAAGGGGCCGCGCCAGGTGATGGCTCCGAGTTCACCGCCGAGCAGGGGCCCGATGGCGATGCCGATGCCGAGAGCGGTCTCGTACAAGATGATGGCGCCGGCGAAGCCGCCGCTGGCGGAGCCCACGATGACCGCCAGAGAGGTGGCGATGAACAGGGCGTTGCCCAGGCCCCACCCGGCGCGGAAACCGACGATGCCGGAGATCGTCCCCGCCGATCCCGCGAGCGCGCTGAAGACCACGATGAGGACCAGGCCGACCACGAGCGTGCGCTTGGCGCCGATGCGGCTCGAGACGAAGCCTGTGAGGAGCATCGCGACCGCCGTGACCACCAGGTAGCTGGTGAAGAGCAGTTCCACCTGGCTCGGGCTGGCCTTCAGCTTGGCGGACAGCGCGGGCAGAATCGGGTCGACCAGCCCGATCCCCATGAAGGAGATGACGCACGCGAAAGCGACCGCCCATACGGCGCGCGGCTGTCGGAACGGGTTCGTGTCGGACGTATGAGAGGTGCTCAACCTGTGCTCCTGTCTCCAGCTGACGCCGCGGGCCGTCGCCTTGTTCACCGTGTGGTGCGGGTCTCAGCCCGGGGGCGGGTCCCCGGTCCCGGGGTGCCGTTCGGCGAGTTTGCGGATGACCGGGAGGGCCGCCAGCACGGCCGCTGACAGGGCCGCTTCCTCCTGCGCCGGCAGGGTGGCCAGTAGCTCGGCCATCCGCGCCGCCCGTGACCCGCGCCGATCCGCGAGCAATCCACGCCCGGCCTCACTGATGCTGACCCAGACCACGCGTCTGTCGTCGGGGTCCCGATGGCGTTCGACGAATCCCTGCCGCTCCAGACGCTGGATGAGCTGCGTCATCGAGGGTTGGGCCACTCCTTCGTCGGCGGCGAGGGAGGTCAGGCGACGCGCCCCTTCGTGCTCGAGCCGGGAAAGCGTCGAGGCCGTCGTGAAGCTCATCTCGCGGGGAGTGCCGGAGTGGCGTACGGCGAGGTGGGCGAGTTCGTCCAGACCTGCCGCCACCGTGGACCTCGCCGGGGCGTGCGAAGCATCGGGTTTGGCGGGATTCATCCGCATAAGTACCAAATATCAGATGCCTATATAGGCCGCCTATGGGTTTGGCCGGTGACGGTCACCGGCCTGCCGACGCCGCCGGCTACTCCTGCCGCGGCCGTGCGGAGACGTTCGAAGATCAGGCGAGGCCGCGGCGGACGACCGCGGGCGGCCGGGTGCCCCTGATGGAGGCGACCATGTCCAGCACCTGCCGGATGCCGTCGACGTCGTTCGTGCGGAAGACCCGGGCGCCCAGCCAGGCGTACACCGCCACGACGGCCGGCGACGGTTCGTCCGCGAGCACGGCATGGCCGCCCTGGGCGAGCGTCTCGGCATGCTGGACGCTTTCCACGCGTACGAGCACACCGTCGGGCCGTACGCCTTCGGCGCGCTCCGGCGCGGAGCAGACGAGGGCGGCCCCGGTCGTGGCGGCGACACCGGCGAAGGCGTCGCCGATGAGCAGGTCCGCGCCGGCCCGTACGCACGCGGCCGCCTGCTCGTCGGAGACGGGTGTGACGGCGAGCGCCAACGACGGGTGGTCGGCGCGGATCGCGCGGATCGCGGCCGGATCGGCGGTGACCTCGGCGATATCTGCGCCTTCCACCACTCCGTCCGTCATGATGGCGAACTCCCCGGAAACGAACGTGCGGGCCGCAAGACGCAACTCCATGCCGCTGATCGTGGCACAACCGACCAGATAACGCGTTGACCATGGTCGATGCTCATCGCGCGCCCCCTGAGGGCACATCCAGGGCACTCGGGCTCTCGGCGAAGAACTGATCCATGGCCGTGCGGGCACGGTCGGATGCGTCCGGCATCAGGTGGGCGTACACGCGGAGCGTGAAACCGGGGTCGGAGTGCCCGAGGTACTCGGCCACGGTGCGGATGTCGACGCCGGCCGCCAGCCACGCCGACGCCGCAGTGTGGCGAAGGACGTGCATGCCGTTCTCCCCGGTGTTGGCGACCCCTGCGGCTTTCCGTGCGGGAATCCAGCACTGGCTTCCGGCTTCTACGCTATGCACGCCTACCGGCTTGCCGGCGAGGACCGCCTAGCTGCCTCGCATGCCGAGGAGGTTCTCTGAAGTGGTACGGCACCGGACCGAACGGAGCTAGCACCGATGCGTATGACGGAGGCACGTCTAACTCTCGACGTGGCAGCCGCGCGCGAAGGCGATCTCGAAGAAGCAGTGCCCGCCCTCAGCCGGTGGAAGGAATGTCGCTGTCCCCGTTCTCGTCGAGGATGAGGTGCCAGCGGGCGCCAACTGACTGCCGAATGTTCGGCTCGCCAATTCCGAGCAGGAGCTTGGTCACTTCGGGAAAGGCTTGGCTATCACCGGGTCCTCACTCATGGGACCTACCACCTCCGCGCATGACTCCCGACCAGGCTTCTCGGCCTGATCCGGCCAACTCGGTTGGACTGCAATCTGCGCTCTTAGCCCCACAATTAGGACCGAACCGGCTTTCCACTTCTTCCCCGGGGAGTTCCTATGACTCGTATCCGTGTGACCCGCCGCGTCCTGATCAGCAGCGCCATGGTGGCACTGCTCGCGGGCGGCAGTTCCGCGGTCGCCTTGGCCGCCAACTCTCCCTCCGCCAATGTGTATAAAGGCTGCCTGGGCAGTGCCGGCGAGGTCTACAACGTGCACGTCAACCCCAGCAAGGCGCCGACATGCTGGCACCGCGACAAGCAGATCACCTGGAACCAGACCGGACCCACCGGACCGGCAGGACCCACAGGCCCCACCGGGGCTACAGGTCCGCAAGGTCTGAAGGGTGGCACCGGAGCGACCGGACCAGCTGGGGCGCAAGGCCCCAAGGGCGACACCGGCCCGCAGGGACCCGCGGCACCGTCCGCGCAAGTAACGACTTTCACGAACACCGAGTCGTTCGGTAATGGTGGCGGTAGTGGGCAAGTATTTACGGCTGCCGTCTGTCCCACCGGTGACCACGCAACTGGCGGTGGCTACCTGCTGCAAAACGGCGTCACCGGTTCCGGTGAGAAGGGGCAGAACGTCGAGGTCGTCGGCCAGTTCCCCGCCGTCCCCGGCGCCGCCCCTAATGGGTACGTTCCGGCTCCGAACCTCACTTCCGCCACCGCATGGGAAACCATGGTGAACACCACCCCGTCCTCCACCGGCACGATCTCGGTGTACGTGGAGTGCATGGGGTAGATCGAGAACCGCTTCCGCCGGACGCCCAGACGTTGCCTAGAGCCGTACCGCGTTAATGCGCGGAAGGTCATGCGGCCCTGAGCGGGCTGCCGCCGTAACACACCTGCACCATCAGACTCTGTGCAAACTTTCTGTACATCTTTCGGGGCGGCCCGACAAGCGGGCCGCACGCGCCGCCAACTCGGCGCCCACCCTCCGCTCCCGCTGGCGCTCCCGCTCCGGGCGGGCAGGCAGCCGGTTGGCTGGCGCGAAAAGCGAGATGTCTTTCCGGGGCCGCCATGCTTCGCACCGCAGCACCGAGCACAGTCGAGACGAGCTGGGCGACCAGTGGCCGACTGTTCCGTCGCTCACCGTGGACTGCTCCCGCTGCCCGATTGTCCGGGTCGGCCGGAACCCGTCAAACGCGGCCGTGACCGTAGGACAACCAGCGCGCGAGAAGGTGCCGTCACATGGAACACGCAAAACCGCGCTTGACAGAACCCGACCGAGAGTCCCGGAGTCGGCAGCTATTGGAGCGGAGGGGGGACCGCAACAGCTTGGTAAGGCGCAGTTTCAATCCCGAGGCTGCCACCAGGCATAATTCTGGCCGAAAAAGCGGAACTTGGCATCAGCGGCTTGGGCGGCTCAACCAGGTGATCAGGGGTAGAGCTTCTTCTTCTCGGTCAGCATGGCCACGAACTTCTCGATCCGCCGCACCCTGGTCTCGGCCTTCTTGACGTCCTGGATGCGGTACAGGATCGCGTAGCGGTTCTGGCGGTCGAGCGTTTCGAAGAACTCGGCTGCGGCCGGGTTCGCCGCGAGCGCCTCGGCCAGGTCGTCCGGCACTCCGGCGGACTTGGCCCCGTCATATGCGGCTTCCCAGCGGCCGTCGGCCTTGGCGCGTTCGACCTCGGCCAGTCCCGGGGGCTGCATCCGGCCCTGCTCGACCAGTGCCGCCACCTTGTCACGGTTAATCTTGGACCACTTGCTCCTGGCCTTGCGCGGAGTGAAGCGCTGCAGCCAGAACTCGTCGTTGAACTTGCCCTTCTGCCCGTCGATCCAGCCATAGCAGAGTGCCACATCGAGGGCTTGGGCGTAGTCCAGGGCCAAGACCCCGGGGACCTTCTTCCTGAGCTTCAGCCATATCTCGGGCGAGGAATCGTGGTGCAGGCCCAACCAGGCCTCGAAGGCCTCGGCGGATTCAAATGACGAGGTCTCCAAGTCTTCAGCCATCTCAGCAGTGAACCACATGGGGGTCTGGCGGTGGCGAAGGTCGGTCTTCCAGCGGGGATCTCCACCACCGCCGGCGGCCCCGCTCCCCAAAGGGTGGGACGACGGCGAACGGGATGGCGAGGCGACTTCCCACGTCACGGGGCAGACGGCGATTGATCGCGCAGGTAGGCCCGTGCACCGACCGAGAACACGCAGATCTACGAGGGCACCAACCAGATCCATCGCATCGTCGTCGCCCGTCAACTGCAGGGCATACCGAGGCCACATGACGCGTGATCAAGCGTGAGGCAGCGAGTGAAGAAACTGGGAGCCCAGGTCAACACTGTGATCGACGCTCTTGCCCAGGTCACCAGATCCCGTCTGGCGATTGTGGCACGATCGGGGTGTCGGAGGAAAAGAGGGGAGCCTGACCTTGCTCGTCACCATCACCGTGGCCCTTGCCGCCGTGGCCGTACTGGCTGCGATCGTCGTCGTGGCCGTGGGCGGAGGCGGGGAGCTCTCCGCGGAACACCCCGACCATCCGCCGCTGGCGCTGCCCGGCCGCCGCTCGGTCGGCGGTACGGACGCCGCGCTGCTCCGTCTGCCGCTCGGCCTGTGGGGCTACCACAAGCAGATCACCGACGAGGCGCTGGAACGCTTCGCGCACGAGCTCACCGAGCGCGACACTCGCATCGCGGTCCTCGAACAGGAGCTCGCCGAGGCGCGGCAGCGCCTGGACGGCGGCGTGCGGAACGAACCCCAGCGCCGGGCGCTGACCGACACCCGCGACGACGGTTTCGCCATGCCCGATGACCGCGCCATCGCGGACAACGACTTTTCCGTCGACGACGTGCCGGTCGCACGTCGGCCGGCATCGCCCGAGGCCGGGGAGGTCCGTGCCGCCGAGGCCGGTCCCGCCCCGGCCGATGCGCCGGAGACCATCGCCGGCGAGCGCGACGCCGGGTTCGGGGAGCAGCAGGCCACTCGGCGGGAGGACGGCGAGTGAGCCGGGTGGCGGTGCACGCCGCGATCGACGTCGAAGCTCCCGCCGAGCGGGTGTGGGAGGTCCTCGTCGACTGGCCGAGGCACGGAGAGTGGGTGCCGTTCACCCGCGCGGAGGGCGGCGCCGGGGAGGGCGAGAGCGTCGAGGCCTGGACGGGCGCCGGCCCGGTGGGTTTCCTCGACACCATGGTCATCTCGGACTGGAAGCCGCCGCACCGCGTCGGCGTGCGCCACACGGGGTGGCTGGTGCATGGAGATGGCCGGTTCGACCTGGTGGATCTGCCCGGGGAGCGCTGTCGGGTGACCTGGTCGGAGCTGATCGATCTCCCGCTCGGCGCGGTCGGCCGCGCGGGCTGGATCACGGCCGGGCCGCTCGCCCGCCTCATGCTGCATACGGCGCTTCGTCGCCTCGCTAAGATGTTCGAATGACCGTGACCGGCGCCGACGGGCTGGCGCGCTGCACGTGGGGCGTGTCCACCCCCGACTACATCGCCTATCACGACGCGGAGTGGGGGCGTCCGGTCCGCGACGACCGCGGCCTGTACGAGCGCCTGTGCCTGGAGGCGTTCCAGTCCGGCCTCTCGTGGCTGACGATCCTGCGCAAGCGCGAGGGCTTCCGCCGGGCGTTCGACGGTTTCGACCCGGAGAAGGTGGCGGCCTACGGGCCCGCCGACGTCGAGCGGCTGCTCGCCGACGCGTCGATCGTCCGGAACCGGCGCAAGATCGACGCGACGATCGCCAACGCCCGGGCGTCCCTCGACCTGCCCGGCGGCCTGGCCGCCCTGGTCTGGCGTTACGCCGATCCGGATGCCCCGGCCCCGAAGACCACCGCGGACGTGCCCGCCACCACCCCCGGCTCCAAGGCACTGGCCAAGGAGCTCAAGGGATACGGCTTCCGGCACGTCGGCCCCACCACGGTCTACGCCCTCATGCAGGCCTGTGGCCTGGTGGACGACCATCTGCGGGAATGCCACCGCCGGGGCGCCTACGCCCGGCAGGCGCATCCCTGATCAGCGCGACCTCGACGCAGTTGCCGCCTGAGCCGCCACTCTGACTGCTCTTACGCCAGCCGGTGTTCACTTCGCGATCCCGCGGTTGGTCTCGGCGACGGCGACCTCGACGCAGTTGCCGCCTGAGTTACCGCTGTGGCGGCTCTTGCGCCAGTCGGTGACAAGATCGGGGGTGTTCACATTGCCTCCTGGATGAGCCTCATGCTGTCTTCGGCGCTCATGGCCTCGGCTCGAATCAGCTCGAACCGCGTGACGGCCCTCGTCACGTCCTTCTGCTGCTCGATCATGTGTCCTCCACCTGAGGCTTCGGCAAAGGCGATGCTGGCACCCTCATTGAAGCTCAGGATGGAGAACCCACCTTCGAGGCCAAGGTACGCACCTATCGATGCCGACACGAGCTGAATTGTGACGTCATAGCGCTGTGCCGTGTCCAAGAGATGGGCGAGTTGTTTCCGCATCACCTCTGCGCCGCCAACCTGTCTTCTGATCACACCTTCGTCGAGCACCACCCACAGGCGTGGCGGGTCCGGCTCTGCCCGATGCAAGATCTTCTGCCGTTCCATGCGCGCTGAGACGGTCTGATCGAGTTGCTCTGGCTTCCGTCCGGCGGCCAGAACGGCGCGGGCGTACTCCTCGGTCTGCAGAAGTCCGGGCACGAGTAGGGGCTCGAACGCCCGGATGTCGGTCGCCTCCGGCTCTTTGGCCGCGAACGGGCGGAAGAAGTCGGGGAGCTGCTCCTGGATCATCAGGCCGTAGAGCCAGCCGAACCGATCCGTCGCGAAGAAGCCGTCCAGGTCCCTGGCGTGGTCCTGCGTCGGGGAGCGAAAGGCGGTCTCCAGGTTGCCGACCGCGGACTTCGCCCAGTGCAGCCGGTCGGCCAGCTCCGGCTGGGACAGCCCTGCCTCGTCACGGTGTTTGCGCAGCTCAAAGCCGAAGTACGCGGAAAGGCTCTGGTCGGGTTGTAAGGCCTTTGGGGGTTTTGCCATTGGTGTATGCCTCCGGATTCCCACAAAGCGGGGGGCGCTCACATGTGGAGTTCAACCTGCTGCGGAGCGTAACCGTGAAAGGTCAGGATTGGGACACGAACTGGACGGAAACCGAATGCGAGGCCAGATGGGCGTCACCGAGGATCAGCTTCCAGCCTCCGAGGCGCTGTCTTTCGCCGCGCTCGACAGTGCCGTCCCGGCCATTCGCGGATGGGTGAGGATCACGATGCGGGAGTTGGGCCGGCCGGACAGATCCACCGACGCCGAGCTGATCATCTCCGAGTTGGTGACCAACGCCGTCCACGCGGCGCCCGGGGAGATCCTCAAGGTCACGGCCGTTGCCGACGGTGGGGAGAGCATTCTGGCCGTGTGGGATCCGGGTCCGGGGGTTCCGGTGGTCGCGGCGGACCTGCTGGGAGATCTGGAGAATGACGACTTCGACCGCAACGGCGGCCGCGGTCTTTTCCTGGTGATGGCGGTGGCGACGGAATGGGGATACACGCCGACACCGGAGAACGGCGGTAAGTGGGTATGGGCACGCCTGTAGGAATTGAGCGGTGACTGCACGCAGTGATCCCCGCCTGCTCATTCGGGCAGGTAGACGGTGTTTCCCCGCTCGCGGGCGCTGAGCGCCGCCGGTAGACGGCTCGCGACGGGCGGATTGAGCATCGCGACGGCATGCTCAGGGGGCAGGAAGTCGTAGCCGTCGAGTTCCTCGTGTTGCAGATCGATCCGCGGGTCCTGGTCGAGCACTCCGCAGTCGAACACGAAGTACAGCGCCGGGCGCGGACGGTCGCCGCGTACCGGTATCCAGTCCACGACCAGGAGCCGGCCGACGTCCAGGGCCAGCCCCACCTCCTCGCGCACCTCGCGCGCGCAACCCTCATGGGGTGCCTCGCCCGGCTCCACGACCCCACCCGGAAATTGCCAGTACGGCCGGTAGTTCGGCTTCACGAGCAGTACCCGCCCGGCCGGATCCGTGATGAGGGCGCCGGCGGAGACGTAGACGGTGGGAAGCGAGGCGTACCAGTCTTCGGGCGGGAGCCATTCGCGTTCGGTCACGTGAGTGACGTTAGCGGTCGTGGAGGGACGCCGCCTCTGGCCGGCTCGGAGGTTCGAAAGGGGTGCGGGCGCGATGCCCGCTGCTCCGTCAGGGAGCCATCGACCTGGCGTCGGCCGAGAGGCGGTGCAGCGCGTCCACGAGGGGGGCGAGTTCCGGGGTCTGTTCCGCCTGAGCCAGGGCGTCCGCGAGGACGGCGTCGTGGGTGGAGCGGGCTGTGTTGAGCAGTGTCCAGCCGTCTTCGGTGAGCTCGGTGTAGATGCCGCGCCTGTCGTCCTGGCACAGGATCCGGGTCAGCAGTCCGCGGTCTTCGAGCCGGTTCACGAGCCGGGTGGTGGCGCTGCCCGACAGGGCCGCGGCACGGGCGAGCTGCTGCATGCGCATGTGCCAGCCGTCCTGGCGCGACAGCGCGTCCAACACCGTGTACTCGACCACCGACAGGCCGTGCTCGGCCTGCAGGGCCTTCTCCAGCGCCGTGTCGATGAGGCCGTGAAGTGCGGCGAGCGTCCGCCACCCCTGCGCGCGGAGCTGCACCGCATCATCCGCGATACCCATGACCGTCTCCCGCGTCTCCGTACCCGTCCGGCAGGTGATGAGCCGTAGCCCGTATCTTAGCAGCTTGCGCTGATATAGCGCGTGTGCAACTATCTATCGCGCGTGCGCTGGTAGTTGCACACGCGCCATACCGTGCGGCGTCCGTACGGTCGGAAGGACGGAAAACCTCATGCCTCTTGGCCTGCTCGCCCTCGCTGCCGGGGGATTCGGCATCGGGCTCACCGAGTTCGTGATCATGGGTCTGCTGCCCGAGGTGGCCGGGGACTTCGGTGTCTCGGAGTCGGTCGCGGGGTGGCTGATCTCCGGCTACGCGCTGAGCGTCGCGGTCGGTGCCATCGTGCTCACCGCCGGCGTGACCCGGCTCAACCGCAAGCACGTACTCCTCGGATTGATGGTGCTGTTCATCGCCGGCAACCTGCTGTGCGCGCTGGCTCCCGGCTACCCGGTGATGATGCTCGGCCGGATCGTGGCGGCGCTGTGCCACGGCGCGTTCTTCGGCATCGGGTCCGTGGTCGCCGCCGACATGGTCGCCCCGACGAAGCGGGCCGGTGCGATCGCGATGATGTTCGCCGGGCTGACCACCGCCAACGTGCTCGGGGTGCCGCTCGGCACACTGCTCGGCCAGCAGCTGGGCTGGCGGTCCACCTTCTGGGCCATCACCGTCATCGGCGTCGTCGCCCTGGTCGGCCTGGCGGCCCTGGTCCCCGGCAACATCTCGGCCGGCGCCCGGGCGGCAGGCGGAGGACTGCGTGGCGAGCTCACCGCCTTCAGGCACCCGCAGGTCTGGTTCTCGCTGGTCGTCACGGTCCTCGGGTACGGCGGCATGTTCGGCGCCTTCACCTACATCGCCTACACCCTGACCCGAGTGAGCGGGTTCGCGACCACGTCCGTCCCGTGGCTGCTGATCATCTTCGGCGTCGGCCTGTTCGTCGGCAACCTCGTCGGCGGCAAGGCCGCGGACAGGTCCCTGTCCGGGACACTGACCATCGTGCTGCTCGCGCTCACCGCCGTGCTGGTCGTGTTCGCCCTGACGGCGCAGAGCCAGGCCATGACCGTCATCTCGCTGATCCTGATGGGCGCCTTCGGGTTCGCCACCGTGCCCGCCCTCCAGATGCGCATCATGCGCTACGCCGACCAGGCACCCACCCTCGCCTCCGGGGCGAACATCGCCGCCTTCAACGTCGGCAACGCCCTCGGCGCGTGGCTCGGCGGGGTGACCATCGCCGCCGGCCTCGGTTACACCTCACCCATCTGGGCCGGCTCGGCCCTCACGCTCGGCGGGCTGGGCGTGCTGCTGGCGGCGATCAGGTACGCGGGCCGCCGCCGCTCCCAGGAGGTCCCCGACCGCCGGCCGGCCGAGAGCGTCGTATGACGTAGGTCCCGGTCGCGGGCAGGCCCGGGCCGGAGCCGGCCGGGGCCTGGAACTCATGCGCGGATCTGCTTACCATGCGGTCGAATCAATCACGTAAGAGCAGCCACGGGGGCGGGTGCTCGGATCTCGTGGAGGCGGTGCGTGCGTCGTTTCGTCGGAACGCTGACCGGAGTCCTCATCGCCGGGACCCTCGTCCCCATGGCGGACGCCGCCGGAGCCGCGCCCAACGCATCCCCGGTCGTCGTGCCCAGCCTGCGTGAATGGCATGGTGCGACCGGCTCCTGGCACCTGCGTCCGTCCGCCAGAGTGGTGGCCCAGGCGGGGCTGCGTACGCTCGCCACCCGGTTCGCGGGCGAGCTGAGCGCCGAGTCCGGGGTCAAGGTCCCGGTCACGAGCGGTCGCCCGCACTCGGGCGACATCGTCCTGTCGCTCGCGTCGGCCGTCCAGCAGGACCAGGGCTACGAGCTGGCGGTCGCCGACACCGTGGCCGTACGGGCCCGCACCCAGACCGGCGTGTTCTACGGCACCCGCACGGTGCTCCAGGCACTGCGGGCCGGGTCGATCCCCAAGGGCGAGGCCCGCGACTGGCCGAACGTCCCCGAGCGCGGGCAGATGCTCGACGTCGGCCGGAAGTTCTTCCCGGTGTCCTACCTCAAGCAGCAGATCCGGAGCATGGCCTGGTACAAGCTCAACCTCTTCCACCTGCACCTGTCGGACTGGAACGGCTTCCGGATCGAGAGCAGGAAGTTCCCCGGCCTGACCGCCAAGGAGCACTACAGCCGGCAGGACCTGCGGGACCTGCAGGACTACGCCAAGCTCTACAACGTGACGATCGTGCCGGAGATCGACCTGCCCGCCCACTCGGTGGCGATCAGCAAGTACGACCCGAGCCTGGCCTTCACCTGTGACTCGCTCTCCAAGCCCAACACCGGCTGGGAGGGACACGACGCCGGCGGCTGGACCCTCGACGTCACCAAGGAGCACACCCGCACGTTCGTCCGCGAACTGCTCGACGACATCATCCCGATCTTCGACGGGCCCTACTTCCACATCGGCGGCGACGAGATCCCGCTCGACCCGGCCAAGCAGGCCTGCCCCGAGCTGGTCGCCTACCAGAAGGCCCACGGATACGCCGCGCCCGGCGACGTGTTCACCGCGTTCGCCAACGAGCTCAACAAACAGGTCCGCGCGCACGGCAAGACCACGCAGCTCTGGCAGTGGTGGGACTACAACCAGGCCCACGGCGTCGAGGCGGACAAGAACATCCGGATCAACGAGTGGCTGAGCAGCCCGCTCGCCCGCGCGCAGGCCGGCTACCAGGTGATCGGCAGCCAGGACGGCCACCTGTACGTCTCACCCGGCTTCTCCACCTCGCCCGGCGGGTACGGCTACGCGGACCCGCGCCACATCTACGGTGAGTACGACTTCGTCACCGCGCCCGGCATCCGCGGCTACCAGATCTCGCGCTGGTCCGACAAGGCCGAGCAGAACCCGCCCGAGTGGTTCGACTTCTTCGCCCGGCGGCCGATCGCCGCGCTGGCCGACCGCACCTGGGGGGCGCCGCGCCAGGGTGACTTCAGGGCGTTCCTGGACCGGTACGACCAGGTCGGCGACGTCGACGGGCCCCCGGCGCTCTCCCAGCGGAACTGGAAGCTCGTCTCCGCCTCCAGCCAGGAGACCACCGGGGAGAACGGCGCCGCCGCCAACGCCTTCGACAACGATCCGTACACGATCTGGCACAGCGCCTACTCCGCCAGGCTGCCGCAGGAGCTCACCATCGACACGGGCGCCTCGCAGCGCGTCGGGGCCTTTCGTTACATGCCCCGGCAGGACGGCGGTATCAACGGCCGCGCCCGCTCGTACGAGCTGTACCTCAGCACCGACGGGCGGCACTGGGGCGCTCCGGTCGCCAAGGGCGAGCTGCCCGACACCCAGCTCGAGACCACGGTCCCGTTCAAGGCGGTCAACGCCCGCTACGTACGGTTCCGGGTGCTGAGCGAGCACGGAAAGAGCAACACCTACGCCTCGGCCGCCGAGCTGGACCTGTTCCACGGCTGACCGCCGCAGCCCGAAGCCTGTGAGGGGACCCCTGACCCTGCCCTGGCAAGGTCAGGGGTCCCCTCACAAGGGGGACGACGGCCGCTGGGGGCGAACCCGTCAGCGGCCGTCGAAGACGGGCTGTTCCTTCTGGAGGAACGCTTTGGTGGCGTTCGCGTGGTCGGCGGTCGCGGCGCAGGCCTCCTGTAGCTCGGCCTCCTTCCGCAAGGCGCTCGCCAGGTCGCCGGCCGACGCGTGGTCGACGGCCGCCTTGACCGCGCCGTAGGCCGCGGTGGGGCCCGCGGCGAGCCGGGCCGCCAGCTCCCGAGCCTCGGCACCGAGCCGGTCGGCGGGGACGACCCGGTTCACCAGGCCGAGCTCCAGGGCCTCCGCCGCCCTGACCGGCTCGGCGAGCAGCAGGAGCTCCAGAGCCTTGGCGCGGCCCACCAGGCGTTGCAGCGTCCACGACATGCCGCTGTCGGGAGCCAGCCCGATCCTGGTGAACGCGGTGGCGAACGAGGCCTTCTCCGACGCGATCCGCAGGTCGCAGGCGAAGGCCAGTGAGGCGCCGGCGCCCGCCGCGACCCCGTTGACGGCGGCGACGACCGGCTTGGGCAGCTCGGCGAGGGCCAGTACGAGCGGGTTGTAGTGGTCACGGACGGTGCCGTCCAGACCCCGGCCGGCCTCCAGGTTCGCGGCGTGCTCGCGGAGGTCCTGCCCGGCGCAGAAGGCCCGGCCGGCGCCCGTCAGGATGACGGCGCGCGCGGCCGTGTCGTCGCGGGCCCGCTCGACGGCCTCGCGCAGTGCCGTCTTCGTCTCCACGGTCAGTGAGTTCATGGCGTCCGGGCGGTTCAGTGTGATCGTCGCCACACCTTCCGCCAGGTCGTACAGCACGCTCTCCGGCACGGTCAGGCTCCTTCGGGGCGCCCGGCTCCGGGCGCTATAGCGGTTGACCCTCCAGGCAACGATCGACGAAGCGGGAGGCCGCGGGCAAGAGCCGCGCCGCCTCGGCGTCGAAGAAACGCGCGGCCTTGGCGCCGGGCCAGTCGCCGGGCAGCAGCCCGGCAGGCAGGCCGGGGTCGCGGAACAGGAACTTGCGCCACTCGTGCACGAGCCGGCTGCGCACCGCGAACGCCTGCTCGTCGGCCGGTTCAGGACAGGCGGCGACGAGCTCCTCCGCCTCGCCGATCCACCGCTCGTACGCGCGCGCCAGCCCGTCGAGGTCCCATGCCCGCGCCACCAGGCCGTGCGCGTCGCCCTCGTAGCTGGAGGCGAACCGCTCCGCCCGCACGCCCTCGGCGTCGAAGAGGCCGTCCAGCTCGGCGGAGGGACGCGGACTGAGCCACGTGGTGTCATCGAGCGGTGCGTATCCGAGGTAGCCGAGGCCGGCGCGCAGCCGCTCGCGCCGTGCGCGGTCCGGAATATGCTGGATGACAAGCAGATGCCAGCGCCCGTCCCAGCCGGAAGGCGCGTCACGGTAGATCCGCCGTCCCGCCTCGTCGAGACGCCGGACGGCCCTCGCCGTCAGCGCGTACCCCCGGCCCTGTGGCAGGCGCACCGGCTCCAGCCACCCCTGCCTGACCATGCGTGATACGGCGGTGCGGACGGCTGGGGCGGCGATGTCGAGGGCCGCGAGCAGGCGTACGAGCGCGGCGATCGGTGCCTGTCTGCCGCGGGTCCGAAGGTGGTCGCCGTAGAGGTCAAAGAGGGCGGAACGGGCATTCATAGGAGTCCAGTCTGACGATCCCCGAGCTGATCGTTACCACTTAGCGTCCCGAAAACGGGATAATGGTCCACCACAGGTGACGTTGAAACGGCAGGCGGGTCAGCGGCCGAGGACGCCCGGCGGCCCCACGCGGCCCTAGGCAGGAAGGGGATGCACGCATGGCGGCGATGAAGCCGCGGACAGGCGATGGTCCGCTCGAAGTTACCAAGGAGGGGCGCGGAATCGTCATGCGTGTCCCGCTCGAAGGTGGCGGGCGGCTCGTTGTCGAACTGTCGGCAGACGAGGCAGGCGAGCTCGGGGACGCACTGAAGGGTGTTGTCGGTTAGGACACCGCGCCCGCACCGGGCGTGGTCGTTCCGGCCACCGGAGTGTCGAGCGAGGACCCCGGCGTGCGCCGGGGCCTCGCTTTTCCATAGGAGAGGTACGTGCCAGTACAGACGCAGCTTCACACCGTCGATGGGGCGGTCCGGGATGCCGCGGCGACCGCCGAGGCGGTCGCGGTCCCCGTGAGGTCGGGTCCCGAGATCGACCCGGCCTACGCCGACGGGCTCGCGGGCCTGTTCGCGTTGGGCGCGGCGGACCTGCTCGCCCACGAGGACGCGAAGGGCGAGCCGGGCGAGATCGTGAGCGCGCCGTTCCGGATGGGCGACGGAATCACGGAGTTGCTGCTCTTCGGAGTGGGCGACGTTTCTCCCGCCGCGCTGCGCAGGGCCGGTGCCGCGCTGGCCAGGCGCTTCAGAGGACGCGACAACGTCGTCGCCGGTGCTCCCTCCGGAGCCGGTGAGGACGCTCTCGCCGCGTTCGCGGAGGGCCTGCTGCTGGCGTCGTACGACTTCCGCATCGGCACGCCGGCCAAGAAGCCCGGTGCCGAGACGATCAGCGTGATCACCCGCAGGACGGCCGCCCTCCAGCGCGGCGCCGCGATCGCCCGCGCGGTCGCGGTCGCCCGCGACCTCACCAACACCACGTCCGTGGACAAGTCCCCCCAGTGGCTCGCCGAGCAGGCCGGCGCGCTCGCCCGCGAGGCGGGGCTGACCATGCGGGTCCGCGACGAGGAAGCGCTCACCACCGAGGGCTTCGGCGGGCTTCTCGCCGTGGGCGCCGGGTCGCCCCGGCCGCCCCGGCTGATCGAGCTGACGTACGAGCCGAGCGGCGGGGCGCAGGACGGGCGTCGTGCCGGAGGCGCGCAGGACCAGCACGTCGTCCTCGTCGGCAAGGGGATCACCTTCGACTCCGGCGGTCTGTCGCTGAAGCCGAACGAGGGCATGAAGACGATGAAGACCGACATGGCCGGCGGCGCCGTGGTCATCGCGGTGATGAGCGCGCTGCGGGCCATGGAGGTGCCCGTCAGGGTCACCGGGCTGGTGGCGTCGGCGGAGAACATGCCGTCCGGTTCCTCGATGCGCCCCGGCGACGTCATCCGGCACTACGGCGGCACGACCTCGGAGGTCCTCAACACGGACGCGGAAGGGCGCCTGGTCCTCGCCGACGCGCTCGCCTACGCCGACGCCGAGCTCGGCGCGAGCGCGGTCGTCGACATCGCGACCCTCACCGGGGCGGCCAAGGTCGCGCTGGGCCTGCGGCACGGCGCGCTGTACGCCACCGACGACGCGCTCGCCGGCGACCTGCTCGGCGCCGGAGAGACGAGCGGTGAGGCGCTGTGGCGCATGCCGCTGGTCGAGGATTACCGCGAGGCCATCGACTCCGACGTCGCCGACGTCGCGAACATCGGGCGCGGTGGCTTCGGCGCCGGGTCGATCACCGCGGCGCTGTTCCTGCGTGAGTTCGCGGGCGAACGCCCGTGGGCGCACCTCGACGTCGCGGGCCCGGCCCGGGCCACCTCCAACGAGGCCGAGGTCACCAGGGGCGGCACCGGCTTCGGCGTCCGCCTCCTGCTGCGCTGGCTGACCTCCCGGGCCGGTCAGTAGGCTCCCGAGCCGCTGATCACGGCGGACACCGTCTTCCAGAGGATCTGCATGTCCAGCGTGAGGGACCAGTTCTCGACGTAGCGCAGGTCCAGCCGTACGGCTTCGTCCCACGGCAGGTCAGAACGGCCGCTGACCTGCCACAGGCCGGTGAGCCCCGGCTTGACCGCGAGCCGGCGGTACACCTCCACGCCGTACCGCGCGACCTCCTCCGGCAGCGGCGGGCGCGGGCCGACGAGTGACATGTCGCCGCGTAGCACGTTGATCAGCTGGGGGAGCTCGTCGAGCGAGTAGCGGCGCAGCCAGCCGCCGACCTGGGTGACTCTCGGATCGCGCTTCATCTTGAACAGGACGCCGTCGCCGTCATTGCGCGTCAGGAGCCGGAGCCGGAGCCTCTCGGCGTCCTGGACCATGGTGCGGAACTTCAGCATCCGGAACACCGTGCCGTCCCGGCCGATCCGGTTCTGGACGAAGAGCACGGGACCCGTCGTCCGGACAAGGGCGGCGATGACCATGAGCGCCGGTGCGAGAAGCAGGAGGGACACCCCCGCGACCAGCCGGTCGAACAGGCTCTTCACCAGCCGGCGGCCCCCGGTCAGCTCGGGGTGGTCGACGTGGAGCAGTGGCAGGCCCGCGATCGGCCTGATGGTGGTGCGTGGCCCGGCGACGTCCATCAGCGCCGGAGCGACGAACAGGTCCGTGTCACCCTTCTCCAGTTGCCAGGCGAGCCGCCGCAGCCGTGCGGCATCCATCTCCGGGCAGGAGAGGACGGCGACGGTGCCGGCCTGGCATGTGCGGATCACGGTTGCCACGTCGCCGAAGCCGCCGAGCACCGGAACCCCGTCCAGATCGTCCTGGCCGTCCTCTGGCGGGAGGCAGGCCGCGACGATGCTGATGCCGTGGTGCGGGCTGCGCCGCAGCTCGCGGATCAGTTCGGTGACGGCACCGCGATGGCCGGCCGCGACGCACCGTCGCATGCACCGCCCCTGGGCCCGCAGGCGGTGCAGTCGTTTACGGAGGGCGTACCGTCCGGCCAGGTCGAAGAAGATCATCAGGGGCAGTGTGACGAGCGCGTAGCCCCGGGCGAACTCGGCCTTCGTGACGTACGAGAGGTTCGCCACCGCGGCGGTCAGGAACAGGCCGGCGTTGAGCACACGCCGGAATTCATCCGATCCGACGCCGAAGAATCTCGGCTCGTACGCGCGAACCGTGGCGATCGAGAAAATCCAGACCACCGGAAGCGCGACCGCCAAAACGACATCGGGCCAGGGTGCCGTTTCCGTTCCATTGAAGCGTACGAGGAGGCCGATCGTTGTCGCGACAGTGGCGCTGCAGGCATCGATGATGATGGTCCACCGAATATAGGGTGCTATCCAACCGCGTCCGCCGGTGAGCCGAAAGATCCTTTCTCGTACAACGACCGGTTCTACTTGCTCGACAGCTGTCACGCCCGCCCCCGTGATCTTGAAACGCGTTTCCCCTATTCCGGAGAATGCCAAGCCGCACACTGGATAGGAAGGGTTTACACGAAGGCCGCATGTGGCCGAGCGCATGTGTCGTGGGTGGTTTGCCCGTGGGGCTGGCCGGAGGTGGCCGTGCTCTCGCCTATTTGCGGTAGCGCTATCTAGATTTGTCCCGTGAAAGCCCTTGTGTTGGCCGGGGGATCGGGCACGCGTTTGAGACCGATCACCTATACATCGGCCAAGCAGCTCCTTCCGGTCGCGAACAAGCCGGTCCTCTTCTACGGGCTCGAGGCCATCCGCGACACCGGCATCACCGACGTCGGAATCGTCGTCGGCGACACGGTGGCGGAGATCGAGCACGCGGTGGGGGACGGCTCCGCGTTCGGCCTCGACGTCACCTACATCCGGCAGAACGCCCCCCTCGGCCTGGCCCACGCGGTCCTGATCGCGCGTGAATATCTCGGCGACGACGACTTTCTGATGTACCTGGGCGACAACTTCGTCCTCGGCGGGATCACCGCGCTCACCGAACAGTTTCGCCGCGAACGGCCGGCCGCCCAGATCATGCTGACCCGAGTGCCGAACGCGCGCGCCTTCGGCGTCGCCGAGCTCGACGCCGAAGGCGCGCGGGTCGTGGGCCTGGAGGAGAAACCCGAACACCCGAAGAGTGATCTCGCGCTCGTCGGCGTCTACCTGTTCACGCCCGCGATCCACGATGCGGTGGCGGTGCTGAAGCCCTCCTGGCGCAACGAGCTGGAGATCACCGAGGCGATCCAGTGGCTCATCGACACCGGCAGGGAGGTCTCCTCCACCACCATCTCGGGCTACTGGAAGGACACCGGCAACGTCGAGGACATGCTGGAGGTCAACCGTCTCGTGCTCGAAGGGCTGGAGCGGCGAGGCACGGTCGACGACTCCAGCGAGCTGATCGGGCGGGTGGTGGTCGAGGAGGGGGCGCAGGTCACCGGCTCCCGCATCGTGGGACCCGCCATCATCGGGCGGGGCGCGCGCGTCACCGGCTCCTACATCGGCCCGTTCACCTCGATCGCCGAGGACTGTGTCATCGCCGACAGCGAGATCGAGTACTCCATCGTCCTGCGCGGCGCGTCCGTCCGGGGAGTGCGGCGGATCGAGGCCTCACTGATCGGGCACGAGGCCGAGGTGACCCCCGCGCCGAGGGTTCCGAAGGCCCATCGGCTCGTGCTCGGGGACCACAGCAAAGTGCAGATCTCCTCATGAGGATCCTGGTGGCGGGGGGCGCCGGGTTCATCGGCTCCCACTACGTGCGGACGCTTGCCGCCGGCGGCTATCCGGGGTTCGAGGCCGCCGAGGTCACCGTCCTCGACAAGCTCACCTACGCCGGCGATCGCGCCAATCTGACCGGCGTGGCCTGCACCTTCGTCCATGGCGACATCTGCGACGCCCGGCTGCTCGCCGAGGTCGTCCCGGGCCACCGGATCGTGCTCAACTTCGCCGCGGAGACCCACGTGGACCGGTCGATCGCCGACGGCGGGGACTTCGTGAGGACGAACGTCGCGGGCACGCACACGCTGATGCGGGCGTGCCTGGACGCGCACGTCGAACGGCTCGTACAGGTCTCGACCGACGAGGTGTACGGCAGCATCGAGACGGGCTCGTGGCGGGAGGACGCGCCACTCGCCCCGAACTCCCCGTACGCCGCGGCCAAGGCCGGCGGGGACCTCATCGCGCGCGCCTACGCCCGTACACACGGCCTGGACGTGGTGATCACCCGGTGTTGCAACAACTACGGCCCGCACCAGTTCCCCGAGAAGGTCATCCCGCTCTTCGTGACGAACCTCCTTGACCGGGAGCAGGTCCCGCTGTACGGCGACGGTGGCAACGTGCGTGGCTGGGTGCACGTGGACGATCACTGCCGCGGTATCCAGCTGGCCCTGGAGAAGGGCCGGTCCGGCGAGATCTACCACATCGGCGGTGACGTGGAACTGACCAATGTGGAGCTGACGAAACTCCTGCTCGACGCCTGTGGCGCGGACTGGGCGAGCGTGCGGAACGTCGAGGACCGGAAAGGACACGACCGGCGGTACTCCCTGGACGACGGCCTCCTGCGCGGCATGGGATACGCGCCGCGGACCCCGTTCCGTGACGGCCTCGCCGCGACGGTGCGCTGGTACGCGGAGAACCGGACCTGGTGGGAGGCGCTGAAATGACCTCCTGGCTGGTGACGGGGGCGTCCGGGATGCTCGGCGGCGAGATCGTGGCGCTGCTGGGCGAGGAGGGTGAGACCGTCACCGGGCTCGGCCGCGCCGAGCTGGACGTCACCGACGGCGATGCCGTACGGGCCCTGCTGCGGGCGGAGCGTCCGGACATCGTCGTCAACTGCGCGGGGTGGACGGCGGTCGACGCGGCCGAGGACCGGGAGGCCGATGCCCTGCGCGTCAACGGCGACGGAGCGCGCAACCTCGCCCTGGCCTGCTCGATGACGGCCACCCGGCTGGTCCAGGTCTCCACGGACTACGTCTTCGACGGCAGGGCCTGCACGCCCTACGCGGAGGGCGCGCCGCCGGCCCCGCGGAGCGCCTACGGGCGTACCAAGCTCGCCGGCGAGCGTGCCGTGCTGGAGGTGCTGCCGTCCGCCGCGTACGTGGTCAGGACCGCCTGGCTGTACGGCCGGGGCGGCCCGAACTTCGTCGCCACCATGATGCGCATGGAGCGCGAGCGCGAGACGGTCGACGTCGTCATCGACCAGCGCGGCCAGCCGACATGGACCCGTGACGTGGCGGGGCAGATCATCGCCCTGATGCGGTCCGGGGCCCGCCCGGGCGTCTACCACGCGACGAGTTCGGGGCACACGACCTGGTGGGGGCTGGCGCGCGAGGTGTTCTACCTGGTCGGCGGGGACGAGCGGCGGGTACGGCCGACGACGGCCGCCCGGGTTCCGCGGCCGGCGCCGCGCCCCGCGTACAGCGTCCTCGGCCATGGTGGCTGGGCCGGCGCCGGACTGGATCCCATCCGCGACTGGAGGACGGCGCTGCGGGCGGCCGTCCTCGAGGGCATCGGCTGAGACGTACGGCCCAGCACGGCTCTCAGAGCGTCAGAGCGTCAGAGTGCGAAGTTTCTCCTGGTAGGCCAGGCAGTCGGCGTAGGTAGGAAGGAGCCCGGCCCGTTCGGCCTCGGCCAGGGACGGTGCGGCGGCGTCCTTCGGGGAGAGCACCGGCTCGATGCCCCGCGGCCAGCCGATGGCCAGGGCGGGGTCCAGCGGATGCACCCCGTGCTCGCGTTCCGGCGCGTACGGCTCCGAGGCGAGGTAGATGACGACGGCTTCGTCGCTGAGCGCGAGGAACCCGTGTCCGAGTCCTTCGGCGAGGTAGACGGCACGCCGCGTACGGTCGTCGAGCCGGATCGCGACGGAACGCCCGAAGGTGGGGGATCCGGTCCGGACGTCGACGACGACGTCGAGGGCCGTGCCCCGCACGCATGTGACGTACTTCGCCTGTCCCGGCGGCACGTCGGCGAAGTGAATTCCCCGGAGCGAACCGCGTCGCGACACCGAGCAGTTGGCCTGCCCCAGCGATAGCCGGTGACCCGTCGCGGCGGCGAAATCGGCGGTCCGGAACCATTCGAGGAACGACCCGCGCCCGTCGCCATGGATCTGTGGAGTGAACAGCCACGCCCCGTCGATGCCAATCGGGTCCATCCGTCTCCCCGTGACGCGAGGTCCACCGGAACCTTGGAGCTCGACATTGGCTCATCGGGTGGACGCTGTCAATGCGTGCGTTGTCAACTTTCCGGCGGCGTCGTATTCAGTGAATCGAATGTTGCGTGTTCGGTCATTCACTCATGGTGACCATTCTGGCAATCGCTGTTCGGTTTACTTGGTCGACTGACCGCTTACGGCCACGATCTAGAGCATTTGGCGTATGTCTCCTCGCGCGTTCTCGAGGAGAGGATGAATGCGTCCATTTGTCGAACGTCCAGCCGGACCGGGCAACTCCTTCTGAATTCATTCGGTGGTTCGCCGAACGCGTTGAAGGCATGCCCGGATCCGCAGTGGCGCAGGAGCGCGGGTGAGTCGCCTACACACGTTTCGGAACAGTTTCGTCGATGCCCCGGATTCGTTCGGAGCGCGTTATCGGGCGCGTCGATGGGCCTGGCTGAACGCCGCGTTCCCCGATCTCCGCCAGATGTCGGTCGTCGATCTCGGCGGCACCGCCGGCGCATGGCTGCAGGCGCCGGTGCGCCCGGCTCGCGTACACCTGCTCAATCTCGAGACGCCACCGGCCGACCTGCCCGGATGGATGGACAGCGACCTCGCCGACGCGTGCGAGCTGCCCGATTCCGTGCTCAGGGGACCGTACGACCTGGTCGTCTCCAACTCAGTCCTCGAGCACGTCGGAGGGCATGAACGCCGTCAGCGGTTCGCGGACGCCGTACATCGTCTCGCCGACCTGCACTGGGTACAGACGCCGTACCGCTACTTCCCGGTGGAACCGCACTGGCTGTTCCCCGGGTTCCAGTTCCTGCCGGTCGCGGGCCGCACGGTGGTCGCGCGGCACTGGCCGCTGGTGCACACGCCGCCGGCCGACCGCGCGGCGGCCCTGCGGGCGGCCCTCGGTGTCGAACTGGTGAGCCGTACGGAGCTGGCCTACTACTTTCCCGAGTCCGAGATCCGGTCGGAACGCATGGCCGGCCTGGTCAAGTCGCTGATCGCGGTGAAGGCATGACCCGGCCCGCGAGCCCGCGGCTCGAACTCCTCGGCCGGGGGGACGAGGAGGCGGCCGCGCTCGTGCGGCGGCTGCTCGAACTGGCCGTGCCGAACCTGCGCGCGTCACGGGCCGGCGGGGAGTTCGTCTTCACCCGGACCGGCCACGACGCACGGCCGGTCGGGCGGAGTCTCCGCTACGCGGCGATCGCCGCCCTCGGGCTGCGCGCCCTGCCACCGGACGAGCAGCGGATGGTCCTCCATGGCTCGACCGCGGACGACCTCGTCGGCGACCTCGTACGCAGGCTCGACGACGTGACAAGCCTGGGAGACGCGGCGCTGGTCTGCTGGGCGGCCGCGGAGGCCGGGCATGCCGGCCTGCCACGCGCCCTCGAACGCGTCGCCCACCTCGACCCCGCGGGCGCTCCCGTGTACACCGTCGACGCGGCCTGGGTCGTCTCCGCGCTCCTCGCCGCCGGCGTGGCGGGCGGGCACCTCGAACGCGCCCGCGCGCGGCTGCTCGGCCGCCCGGGTGTCCTCTTTCCCCACGCGCTGGGCGGGCCGGGGCTCGTCCCGTGGTACCGCGCCCACGTCGGATCCTTCGCCGACCAGGTGTATCCGATCCAGGCCCTCGCGCGGCTCGGTGATCCGGAGGCACTGGACGCCGCCGAGCAGGCGGCGGCGAGGATCTGCGCGCTGCAGGGGGGCGGTGGGCAGTGGTGGTGGCACTACGACGCGCGGAGGGGCGGCGTCGTGGAGGGCTACCCCGTCTACAGCGTTCACCAGCACGCGATGGCGCCGATGGCACTCCTCGATCTCGCCGACGCCGGCGGGACGCTGCACGCCGCCGCGATCCGCAAGGGCCTTCTGTGGATGGTCCGGCCGCCGGAGACCGATGAGCCGCTGGTGATCGACGATCTGGCGCTGACCTGGCGAAAGGTCGCCCGGCGCGATCCGCGCAAGCTGGTCAGGGGGGTCCGGGCGCTGTCGGCGCGGGTGCGCCCCGGCATGCGGCTGTCGCTCCTCGACCGCGTTTTCCGCCCGGTGGCGATCGACCGGGAGTGTCGCCCGTACGAGTTCGGGTGGCTGCTTTACGTGTGGCTCACGGCACGCAATCTGGAGGGGCAGTGGAACGGGGAACTCAGCAAGGGGAGCGGCGTCGAGTCCTAGAACTCTGGCTGGACGCCGTCACCCTCGACCAGGCGGTGGCCCGCTGTGCCGCGGCCGTGGAACGCGGGGAACGACTCACGGTGGGCTGCGTCAACGCGGCCAAGCTCGTGCGGATGCGGCGGGACCGCCGGCTGCGCGCCGCGGTCACCGGGTGCGACCTCGTGCTGGCCGACGGGCAGTCGGTCGTGTGGGCGAGCCGGCTCCTGCGGCAGCCGCTCCCCGAGCGGGTGGCCGGCATCGATCTCCTCCTCGGCCTGCTGCCCGAGGCGGCGCGGCGGGGCCAGCGGGTCTACTTCCTCGGGGCGCGCGAGGATGTGCTCCGGCGGATGCTCGCCGAGGTGGGCCGGCGGTTCCCGGATCTGCGGGTGGCCGGCGCCCGCGACGGATACTTCTCGGCGGGCGAGGCGCCCTTGGTGGCCGAGGCCATCCGCGAGGCCCGCACCGACCTGCTCTTCCTCGGGATGTCCTCACCGAAGAAGGAGCTGTTCGAGCAGGAGTGGGGATCGCGAACCGGAGCGTTCGTCGTCCACGGCGTGGGCGGGTCGTTCGACGTCCTCGCCGGCGAGGTGCGCCGGGCGCCCGTCTGGTGGCGCGAGCACGGCATGGAGTGGCTCTACCGGGCGGTCCAGGAACCCTTGCGCCTGGGCCCGCGGTACCTGACCACCAACGCCCAGTTCCTGAGCCTCCTGGCCCGCGAGCTGCTCAGGGGAACAGCATGAAGGTCGTCGTCGTGGGCCTCGGGTACGTCGGGCTCCCGCTGGCGGTTCGCGCCGCGCAGGCGGGCCACCAGGTCGTCGGCTTCGACGTGGACGACCGGCGCGTCAAGTCACTGGCCGCCGGAGAGTCCTATATCGAGGACGTCCCGTCGGTGGACCTGCGGGCCCTACTCGACGCCGGCACCTTCCACGCGTCCGCGGAGGCACGGGTGTGCGGGGGCTTCGACGTCGCGCTGATCGCCGTGCCCACGCCGCTGCACGAGGGCCTGCCCGACCTCAGCTACACCGAAGGGGCGGCCCGGACCCTTGCCCGCTACCTCCGCCCGGGCGCCACCATCGTGGTGGAGTCGACGACCTATCCGGGCACCACCGAGGAGCTGGTCGCGCCGCTCCTGGAGGACGGATCCGGTCTCATCGCCGGCACCGACTTCCATCTCGGCTACAGCCCGGAGCGCATCGACCCGGGCAATGCCATCTGGACCCTCGTCACCACGCCGAAGATCGTCTCCGGCATCGACGAGGCGTCGTGTGACGCCGTACAGGCCTTCTACGACACCATCGTGGAGACCACGGTGCGGGTGGAATCGCCCCGGACGGCCGAGCTGGCCAAGCTGCTGGAGAACACATTCCGGCATGTCAACATCGCGCTGGTCAACGAGATCGCGATGTTCGCCCACGGCCTCGGCATCGACGTGTGGGAGGCGATCGACGCCGCCTCGACGAAGCCGTTCGGGTTCATGCGGTTCAGCCCCGGTCCCGGCGTGGGCGGGCACTGCCTGCCGATCGACCCGTCCTACCTGTCATGGCGGGTCGAACGCGCGCTCGGACAGAGCTTCCGGTTCGTGGAGCTGGCCAACGACATCAACGGCCACATGCCCGACTACGTGGTCCGCAGGATCGCCGCGGCGCTCAACGACCGGCGGAAGCCGGTCAACGGGTCCCGCGTCCTGCTGCTCGGGCTCGCCTACAAGAAGAACACCGGGGACGCGCGTGAGTCACCCGCCGTGCGCGCCGCCCAGCTGCTCACCGCGATGGGAGCCGAGGTGAGCGGGGCGGACCCGTACGTCGTCGAGTCCACCCCGGTGGACGGCATCCTCCGCAGGGTCGACGCCACCCCGGAGGAGCTGGCGGCCGCGGACATCGTCGTGCTGATGACGGACCACGACGCGTTCCGCGTCGAGGAGATCACCTGTCACGCGGCCCTCGTTCTGGACTGCCGGCGTCGCCTGTCCGGTCCCCAGGTGGAGCTGCTCTGATGACCCGGATCGTCTGTGTGGCCGCGGCCCGGCCCAACTACATGAAGGTCAAGCCGGTCATGGACGCCCTGGAGGCGCGGGGTGCCGAGGTCGTGCTGGTCCACACGGGCCAGCACTACGACGCCGCCATGAACGACGTCTTCTTCCACGAGCTCGGCATCCGTCCGCCCGACCACGTCCTCGGCGCCGGCTCGGGCAGCCACGCCGCGCAGACCGGCCGGGTGATGAACGCCTTCGAGCCCCTTCTGGCCGAGCTGTCACCGGACGTGGTCGTCGTGGTCGGGGACGTCAACTCCACCCTGGCCTGCGCTGTGGTGACCGCGAAATCGGGGGCGCTGCTCGCCCACGTGGAGGCGGGGCTGCGCAGCCGCGACTGGACGATGCCGGAGGAGATCAACCGGGTGGTCACCGACCGGGTGAGCGACTACCTCCTCGCGCCGTCACCGGACGCCGCCGGCAACCTTCGCCGTGAGGGGTACCGCGACGACCAGATCCACCTTGTCGGCAACGTCATGGTCGACACGCTCCTGGCCAACCTCGGCCGTGCGCTGAAGTCGGACGTGCTGGGACGGCTCGGCCTGGTGCCCGGCGCGTACGGCGTCGTCACCCTGCACCGGCCGGGCAACGTCGACGATCAGGGCACGCTCCGTGCCCTGCTGACGGCGCTCGGCGACGTGGCGCGGCTGTGCCCGCTGGTACTGCCGGTCCATCCCCGGGCCCGGCTGCCGCTCGAGTCGGCCGGCGTGCCGGACGGCGTACGGCTCATTCCGCCGGCCGGGTATCTCGACTTCATCGCGTTGCAGGCGTCGGCGCGGATCGTGCTCACCGACTCCGGAGGCGTGCAGGAGGAGACGACCGCGCTGGGCGTCCCCTGCCTCACCCTGCGGGACAACACCGAACGGCCGATCACGATCGAACAGGGCACGAACCGCCTCGCCGGCCGCGATCCGCGGCGGATCGCGGCGGCCGCGGCGGAGGTGATCAACGGCCGGACGCCCCGGCGGATCCCCGATCTGTGGGACGGCCGGGCGGGGGAGCGCATCGCCGACGTCCTCCTGACCGGCGGCGTACGACTGCGCCCCACATCCCTTCCACCACCGGCCGTGCCATGGCAGGGTGAGCGGGAAGCCGCAACCGTGGGAGAGCGATGAAGCCGCTGCTACGCGCCATCCATGCCCGGTGGCGGCTCGCCGCGGCCCTGCTCGGGCTCATCGTCATCGGCGTGGGGGCGGGCGTGGTGGTCCTACCGTGGAACTCCAGGGGGGAGGCCAGCGTCGTCTTCCTCTCCTCGCGTGTGGTGTCCAAGCAGGCCGGCGGCAATCCGTACCTGGTGTTCGCCTCCTCGCTGACCGTCTCCGCCGAGGTCGTCGGACGCCGGCTGATGGACGATCAGACGGTGCAGGCCATGCGGAAACAGGGGTATACCGCCCCGTACCAGGTCGGGGTCGCGCCCGACTCGGCAGGGCCGGTGCTCTCGATCACCGTGACCGGCACCGACCCCGGCGCCACCGAGGCGACGCTCAGGGCTCTGGAGGCGGCGGTGGACTCCCAGCTCGAGACGCTGCAGAGCGGCGTGCGCCCGGACGCGCGCATCACCGCCGAAGTGGTCAGCTCGACCGATCGGCCGCTGCGCGTCAGCAGGCCGAAGATCCAGCTGCTCGGCGAGCTTCTCATCGCCGGACTCGGTGCGTCCGCCGGGGTGCTGCTGCTGCTCCAGGCGCTGGCGGACCGCCGCCGAGCCGCCGCCCAGGTGGTCGCGCGGCCCGCGCCCCGCGCCGGACCGGCTCATCAGGTCGACTATGAGTCTCTGTGGCCGGGGGACGAGGAATCCTCCTCGTCCCCCGGTCACCACCGGGCCGGCGACCATGCGTAGTCCGCTGCTGCGCCGCGCAGGCCGTACGGCGCGGGCGCTCTCCGCCGCCGTCGTCCGCCCGCCCTGGATGCCGCACGGTCACTTCTACTCGCCGCTGACCGCCCCGTCCGACGTGCGGCGCGCCCTCGAATGGCGGGGGTCACCGGCCGTTCCCGGCGTGGACCTGAGGATCGAGGACCAGCTCCGGCTCGCGGCGGTCCTCGCCCCGATGATGGCCGAGCCGTTCGAGGGGCCGCGCTATGTGCCGGCCAACCCGATGTACGGGGCCGCCGACGGGGCGGTGTACCGCGCGATGCTGCGCCATCTGCGGCCGCGCCGGGTGCTGGAGATCGGGTCCGGGCACACCACGGCCCTGGCCCTCGACACCGCGGAGGCCGGTCTCGGCGAGCTGGAGCTGAGCTGCGTCGAGCCGTATCCGCAGCGGCTGCTGTCGTTGCTGCGTGACGGCGACCCCGTGACCCTCGTGACCCGGCCGGTACAGGACGTTCCGCTGACCGCCTACGAGGCGCTCGAGCCGGGTGACGTGCTCTTCATCGACTCGACACACGTCGCGAAGGCCGGATCCGACGTGGTGTGGCTGTACCTCCAGGTGCTGCCCCGGCTGGCGTCAGGGGTCGTGGTGCACATCCACGACGTGTTCTGGCCGTTCGAATACCCGGAGGCGTGGCTGCGGGAAGGCCGGGACTGGACCGAGAACTACCTGCTGCACGCGTTCCTCGTGGGCAATGCCGACTGGGAGGTGCTGCTGTTCTCCTCCTGGCTCTGGAAGGAGCACCCGTCACTCGTGCCGCCCGGGATGGCGAGCGAAGAGCCGGGTTCGATCTGGCTGAGGAAGACCCGTTAGGGCTCCGGGACCGGCTTGCCGGTGTCCTCCCAGACGTTGCCCGCCCACGTGTTGCCCGGGCCCGAACCATCCCAGGTCGTTCCCCAGCCGAACGCTCCGCCCTTGGGGAAGTAGCGCCGGCTGAAGACGTTGCCGACGAACCGGATGTGGTGCGGCGTTCCGTACTTCCCGGCACCCCCGTAGATCGTGTAGCCGCCGCCGGCGAGCAGGTTGCCCTGGACGAGGACGTCGTGGTTGAGGCCGAAGTCCTGGTAGAGCGCGACCGCGGCGGTCTGGCCTCCGGGATTCAGGATGGCGTTGTGCCGGATCGTGAGGCTCATTCCCGGACGCGGTCCGCTACCGGACGCCACGAGGGTCACGTGCGCGCCGGGAAAGTCCTTGGGATCGTGGAAGTAGGACTCCTCGACGAGGCCCTGCGGGGTCTGCACGGCCGACATCATGGCGTGGACGTCGACCCGGCGGACCGTGAGCATCCCCGCGTAGTTCAGGATGCCGAACTCCAGGGGGCGGCCGCCGCCCCCATAGATCTCGGTGTCCTCCACGGTGAGCCCGCCGCTTCCGGCCTCCATGCGCTGCAGGATCGCCCAGTCGCCGGCGCCGATGACCCGGCAGTCGCGGATGGTGACGTTCTTGGCCAGGACCACGATGTCGCCGTGGAGTTCGAGGCCCTCGACCACCGAGCCGTCTTTGGTGATCTTGATGGTTCCGGTGCGTAGCTTCAGCCGGGTGCCGGAGGGCACTCCGGTGGTGGCGGCGGCGGGCCAGCGCGACGGCGTGGTCGATGGGGCCCCGGACCTGGCCTGGAGTGACGGTTGCCGGGATCGGGGTGGCGTCGTTGGGCCGTGCGCCGCGGAGGCCGCGGACCGCGGAGCGCCGCCGGAGGACGGCGAACCCCGTGCGGCCCAGGCGGCGAGGCCCGCCGATGCGACCGCGGCGATCACCGCGATGACGATCGCCGCCGGTCTGCGCGCACGGACGGTCATGGCGTCATCCCGGGGACCGGAGCCGGCGGCGGAACCGGGGATATCGCTCGGCCAGACGGGCCCCGGCCATCATGGCGAGGAGACCGGCCGCCCCGATCGCCGCGAGCGCGCGCGTACGGCGGCTGATGAGCGGCATCGGCCGATCGGAGCTCGTCACCACCTGGGTGGTGACGAGCGCGCCCGGCAGCGCTCCGGCGCGCAACTGCCGATCGCGCAGGTCGGCGCGGAGGACGTTCAGCAGGACGCCGAGCGTGTGCGATGCCTGCGCCGGGTCGCGTGAGTTCACGATCAGTGTGACGTAGGGCTGGTCGTGAACCGGCTGCTCATCGTTTCCCCGGTTGGCGAGCACCACGTTGTAGGCGGCGGTGCCGCCGCGGCGGCGCACCCGCGCCGTGCCCTCCGGCGAGTCGAGCGCCAGCGCGGTGACCGCGCCCTCGACGACGAGGCTGATGTTGAAGTTCTCGAAATTGGCCGAGCCGGGCATCAGGAAGTTGACCACTGCGCGCGTCTCATAGGCGGGCCGTTCGGTCACGATCTGCAACGCCGCTCCGGCGGCGACGAGCCCCACCAGCAGGACCGCCACCGGGTGCCGCCAGAGAAGAAGAGCGAGATCTTGTATCGTCATCGGCTTCGCCCCATGGTCGCACATGAATACGACAAGAGCCGGATGGCGCGGAAGACCGGCTAAAACTATTCTGGTTGCTCGACGTGGGCGGACGGGGCTGATGGATCTACTCGGAACACTTCGCGCCTTGACGCGGTGGTGGTGGCTGACGCTGCTCCTTCTACTTCTGTCCTTCGGCGGGCTCGCGTTCTTCTACACCGCGTTGCCGTGGACCTATCAGAGCAGCGCGAGCGTGCTGTTTTTGTCATCTCCCATTCAGACAAAAGAGGCGGGCGGTAATCCCTATCAGCAGTTCGCCGATTCGCTGCACGTTTCGGCGGAGGCGGTCGGGCGTTCCGTGATGGACGACCGCACGGTCCAGCACTTCCGCGAACAGGGCTTCACCAGCGAATACACGCTGGACCCGGCGCCGGTCTACGCGGATCCGGTCCTGCAGGTCGAGGTCGTCGGCGCGAACCGGCGGAACATCACGTCCACACTCGACGCCCTGGTCGCGGAGATCCCGCGGCGGCTGGAGGCGATGCAGTCAGGCCTGGCCGCGCGCGCCAAGGTCGGCACCCGGGTGATCGCGGTGAGTCCTGAACCGCGGCGTGATCCGAAGGGGAAGGTCCGGCTGCTCGTGATCATCCTCAGCGCGGAACTCCTGCTGTGCGTCGCGCTCCCCGTCGTGGCGGACACCGTGACCGACCGCCGAGGAGCGGCGCGGTGACGGAGGCCGCCCCGCCGCTCGCGCGTACGGCGCCGGTCACCATCCTCACCGCCTACGCGCTCATCCTGCTGCTCATCCCGTCGCAGTACGCCATCAACTCGCTCGGTGCCGCGGGCACGCCCGCGGGCGTGCTCGCCGTGCTCTATTTCCTCTGGTACGGCTTCGCCTGGCTGAGTCCCCGGTCCGTCGTCGCCCGCGAGCGCCAGCCGCTGCGTCTCGCGATCGCCGCCTTCCTCATCGCCGTGCTGCTCAGCTACGTCATGGCGATGACCCGGCCGCTCCAGGTGCTGGAGCTCAACGGAGCCGACCGGGGTCTCATCATCGCGGCCGGCTGGGCCGGGATCGCGCTGCTGACGGCGGACTGCGTCGAGCGGGTGGACAGTCTCGAGATACTGCACCGCCGCATGTCCACGATCGGCGGACTCCTGGGGATCGTCGGGATCACGCAGTTCTTCACCGGGCTGGACCTGGCCCGCTACGTCCGCATCCCGGGCCTGGTCCAGCAGGTGCACATCTTCTCCTCCGTGCCGCGCGACGAGTTCAACCGGCCCGCCGGGACGGCCATCCACCCGATCGAGTTCGGGGTGGTGCTCGGGCTTCTCCTGCCGCTGGCCATCCACGGCGCGCGCTACGCGCCGGACGGGCGGCGGGGAATCCGGTGGGCGCAGGTCATCATCATCGCCGCCGCGATGATGATGACGGTGTCGCGTTCGGCCGTGCTGGCCGCCTTCATCGCGCTGGTGGTGATCCTGCCGACCTGGGAGAAGAGCGCCCGGCGCCGCGCGTACGCGGTGATCATGTGTTTCGGCGTGGTGCTGTACTTCCTCACTCCGGGGCTGCTCGGCACGATGAAATCGCTGATCACCCACATCGGCAACGACAGCAGCACGAACTACCGGACACATGACTATGACGCGGCCGCGCACTACTTCTCCCAGAATCCCTGGTTCGGGCGTGGATTCGGGACGTTCCTGCCGCAGTTCTACCGGATCTTCGACAACCAGTACCTGGTCACGCTGGTGGAAATGGGCTTGACCGGGTTGATCGCTCTCATCGCCCTCTTCGGCACGGGCTGGTGGCTGGCGCGGGAGGCCCGCAAGGCCAGTGACGATCCGCGGGTCAGGCATCTGGCCCAGTGCCTGGCCGCGTGTGTCGCCGTCGCGGCCTTCAGTTTCGCTGTGTTCGATGCCGCGTCCTTTCCGATGACCTGTGGCCTGACCTTCCTCATCCTGGGCTGCTGCGGCGCGATGTGGCGCCTGCTCCGGCCGCTGTCCCGAGCCGGGCCGGCCGTCGCCGCCCGGTCCGAACCGACCGGGAGCACCCGATGATCAGTACCTGTGGCGAGTTCCTCGCGGTGTCCGGCCGGACGGCGGACCCCCCCTTCGGGCCGGAGTCGGCCCGGGTGCCCTTCCCCGGCGGCGTGGTCTGGGCGACGGGCGAGCCCAGCGCCGGTGCGGGAATCGCGCTTTCGCTGGGGCCGCGCGATCACGTGAAGGGCGCCCTGGCCTCCGGTGATCTCGCCGGCCGGCTGAGGTCGGGAGAGGGGCTCGGCGATGTCGCCGCGCCGTACGCCGCCGTGCTCATCGACGGCGAGACCATCACGGCCGCCACCGACCATCTCGGGCTTCGCCACATCTACGGAGTCCGTGGGGACGGCTGGGCGGCGATCTCCACCTCGGCGCGGTTGCTCGCCCGGATCGCCGGCGCTCCGCTGGACCGGGAGGCGCTGGGGGCGTACCGGCTCATCGGCCACCATCTGGGGGCCGCGACGCCGTATGCGGGGGTCACGAAGCTGCCGGCCGCGCATCGCTGGACGCTCACCGGCGGACGCCTGCACGAGGCGCCCTATCCCGTGCCGGTCATCGAACCGGTGGCCGATCCGGTCCGCGGCACCGCGCGCATGCTCCGCGAGGACGTCGAACGCAGCCTCGACGAGCATCCGGGCGCCGTGCTGCAGCTCTCGGGCGGCCTAGACTCACGTGTCCTCCTCGCCGCCGTGCCGGCGGGCCGCCGCCGCGGCCTGCGGACGCTGACGCTCTCCTCGCCCGAGAGCCGGGACCATGCGATCGCCACCCGCCTGGCGGAGACGTACGGCCTGCGGCGCGACGTCATCGACCTCGGCGGCCTGGCCGGGCTCGATCCCGCGGAGGCCTACGACCTGGTGCACCGGGCGGCGCTGCGCAGCGACGGGCTCGGGAGCCCCATCGCCTTCGCCGTGCTCGACTGGGCGGAGGCGCAGGCCCCGGACGAGCCACGGATCAACGGGTTCGGCGGGGAGATCGCCCGTGCCTTCTACTATCCGGCGCAGCGGCAGCATCCCCGGCCCACCCCGGCGCTGGTCGACCGCCTGGCGAAATGGCGTGTGTTCACCCTGGAGCCGGCCGACCCGGCGATGTTCGACCCCGAGTACGCCGCCGAGACCGAAGCCGCCACGCTCGCCACGCTCCGCTCCGTCTTCGCCGCCTACGGCACCGACTGGCTGTCGGCCACCGACGAGTTCTACGTGCGGGAACGCGCCCACCGCTGGATCGGCGCCACCCTCTCCATGGCGTGCCTGCGCTACGTGACGCTCGGCCCGCTGCTGCACCCCGCGTTCCTGGCCGCCGCCCGGTCGCTGACCCCGGCGGACAAGCGTGGGTCGCGCTTCAACGTACGCGTGCTCATGGAGCTCGATGCCGATCTCGCGCGGGTCCCCCTCGACACGGGGATCCGCCCGGCGACTCTGCCGGCACGCGGTCCGCTGCGGTCATCGTCCGACTTCGCACGGCGGGCGAGCCGGAAGGTCGGGCAGCGCATCCGGCGCAGCGGCAACCCCGGTGTGGGCGTGCCGACCCTCACCGATCTTCTCGTCCGCCACTGGAGGGCCAACCCGGAGTTGCTGGAACCGGTCGCCGCCACCGGCCTCGTCCGCGGGCAATGGCTGGACGAGATGCTCAGCGGCGCCGGCCGGCCGGCCGCGGCCACCGCCGCCTTCCTCGCCATCCTGGAAGTCGCCGCCCACCCCTGACAGCGGCGCGGCCGCAGGCCAGACCCGATCAGGACAGTGTCTTGCGGAGAGCGGCCGCGACGCGGTCCTGCTGTTCCTCGGTGATGTGCGGGAACATCGGCAGCGAGAGGATCTCGGCGGCCGCCGCCTCGGTGACGGGAAAGTCACCCGGGGCGTGGCCGAGGTCGCCGAAGGCGGGCTGCAGGTGGACCGGTACCGGGTAGTGGATGCCGGTCCGGATCCCGAGTTGGGCGAGGGCCTGCGCCACCTCGTCGCGGCGGGGCACCCGGATGACGTAGAGATGCCAGACGTGCGCGTTGCCCGGGGCCGGGGCGGGGAGCGTGACGCCGGGGATGCCGTCGAGCAGCGAGGCGTAGCGCGCCGCGGCGGCCCGGCGGCGTTCGTTCCAGTCCGCGAGACGGCGCAGCTTGGCCCGCAGCACGACCGCCTGCAGGGTGTCCAGGCGCGAGTTGAAGCCGAGCGTCTCGTGGCGGTACTTCACCTCGCTGCCGTGGTTGCCGAGGAGCCGCACCGCGCGGGCCAGCTCGGGGGAGTCGGTTACGACGGCCCCCGCGTCGCCGTACGCGCCGAGGTTCTTGCCGGGATAGAAGCTGGTCGCGGCGAGCCGGCCGAAGACGCGGCGGCCGTCCTGAGAGGCCCCCTGGGACTGGGCCGCATCCTCGACGACGGGAATCCCGTGCGCCGCGACGGCGGCCATGGGCGGCAACTGGCCGTACAGGTGCACCGGCACGATCGCGGCCGTCCGCGGGCCGATCGCCTCGCCCAGCCGCCGGGGATCGAGGAGCAGGTGATCGGGGTCCACGTCGACGAGGACCGGCCGGGCGCCGGTCCGGACGACCGCCTCGGCCGTCGCCACGAAGGTGTTCGCCGGGAGTACGACCTCCGAGTCCGGTCCGCAGCCCAGCGCCCGCAGCGCGAGCTCGAGCGCGTCAGTGCCGTTGGCGACGCCGACGCAGTGGGCCGCGCCGCAGAACGCGGCGTACTCCCGCTCGAAGGCGTCCACATCGGCGCCCTGGACGAACGCGGTCGTGGCGAGCACCCGGTCGAAGCCCGCCCGGATCTCCTCCGCCACGTCGGCGTGCGCGGCGGCGAGGTCGGCGAAGGGAACGTCGGTCACGTCCGTGCTCCTCATAGACGGGCGCGCAGGTAGCGCGCGGGGTTGCCGGCCCAGACCTCTCCGGCCGGTACGTCGCGTGTGACGACCGCGCCCATGCCGAGCAGCGCGCCCGGCCCGATCGTGACGCCCTCCCGCACGAGCGCGCCGGAGCCCAGGTAGGCGCCGCGCCCGACGTGTACACCTCCGGCGAGCCGGACCCCTGAGGCGATGGTGACGAAGTCCTCCACGACGTCGTCGTGGGTCAGGGTCACGTGCGGCATGACCGCGACGTGCGCGCCGACCCGTACCGACGCGGTGAGCACGACCTGCGCGAGCAGCACCGAGCCCGGCCCGGCGCACGACGACGCCGACACCCAGGCGGTGGGGTGCACGAGCGTGGCGTATCGCTCGGGCGGCAGGCCGAGCCGGGCGACGAGGCGGGCGCGGACGCCGCCCGCGCGCGGGCTGCCGACGCACACGACGACCCGGGCGCCGGGCGGGATCTCCCCGGTGCCGCCGAGCACCGGGATGCCGTCGATGTCCGTCCCCTGCTTGGCGGGGTCGTCGTCGAGGAAGCCCAGCAGCCGTTCGCCGGCCAGCTGGGCGGTCTCGCGTGCGAAGCCGCCCGCGCCGACGATGACCAGATCACGCATGTTCCGCTCCTCGGAGGTCCCGCAGCACGCCCCGCATCCGGTAGGTCAGCAGCCCGATCGCGACCACCGCGACGGTTCCGGCGATGGCGAGGGCGAGCAGGTCGAACGGGATCGTCCGGCGGACGATCACAGCGGCCAGCCCGACCGCCGAGGCGACGAGAACCGCGGGGCCGGCGCAGGCGGCGACGGCGCGGACGCCGATGCCCGCCCTGCGCAGCTGCCGCAGGTACAGCGGCAGCGGCACGAGTGCGGCGACGGCGGCGTGCGCGGCGGCGACCCCGGCGATGCCGTGCAGGTGCGCGCCGAGGATCAGCGACGGCACCAGCGCGGACAACCAGAGCAACTGGATGGTGAACACCGCGCGGGTGCGGGAGAGAACGACGAAGTAGTCGTACATCAGCTCGAACAGGATCCGGAGCCCGCCGAGCAGGGCCAGCCAGAACAGTGCCGCGGCGGCGGGTTCCCACCGTGTGCCGTACAGGAAGCGGACCAGCGGCCCGGCCGCGCCGCCCAGGAGCATGCACACGGGCAGCGTCACTCCGGTGAGCAGCCCCGCGGTGGACAGGAACGTGCGCCGCATCGCCGGGGCGTCGTGCTGGAGCCGCGCGAAGGCCGCCGGCGCGACGCTGCGCACGGGCTGCGAGAACATGCCGACCGGCCAGCTCGACAGGTTGAAGGCCAGCACGTAGAAGCCGAGTGCGGTGGCGCCGAGCATGTTGCCGACCAGGAACTGATCCACGCCGCCCACCGCGAAGACGATGACGCTGGACCCGGCGAGCGGCACCCCGAACCGCAGAAGCCTCCGCGCCACGCTGGTGTCGAAGCCGAAGCGCAACGGCTCGGGGGAGAAGACCACGAACAGCACGCCCGAACCGATCGCGCCGGCCAGCCGCCCGACGGCCAGGCTCATCGCTCCCCACCCGCTGAGGGCGAGCGCGACCGACACCACCGCCCCGCCCCAGCTGTTGACCTGGTCCGCGATCATCTTGCGGTCCTGGCGAAAGGTCCGCTGCAGCATCGCCGCCGGGGTGGCGACCAGGCCGTCGATCAGAACGTTGAGCGTGAGCAGCCGGATGACCCCACCGGCCGCGGGTGCGCCCATCGCCGTGGCGAAGGCGGGCGCCCCGGCGAAGCAGCCGAGGTAGACCAACCCGCTGCAGATCACCGAGATGGTCGCCACGGTCGGCGCGATCTCCCGTGGCTCGCCGGGCCAGCGCACGATCGCGAGGCTGACGCCCAGCTCGTTGAAGCTCAGCACCGCGAGCAGCGCGACCATCGCGACCGCGAAGACGCCGAACTCCTTCGGGCCGAGGACCCTGGCGAGCACGATGCCGATGGCGAGGGTGCCGAACCGCCCCAGCGCGGTGTTGAGGAAACTCCACCCGAGAGCCCGGGACGCCTGCCGGAACAGGGTCATGGCGGGTTCATGGGGCGTTCACCCTCCTCGTTCCACCGCCGGGCCTGGTCCTGCCGGAGCGCGCGGACGCCGTTCGGCCGGCCGCTCGGCTCCCGGCGACCGCGTTGAAGTCGTCGCGCGCCGCCGTGCCGAGTAGCCGCTGGTAACGGCGGCGGATCTTGTATGACAGGACCCGGCCGGCCGTGCTCACCAGCTCCCCGGCAGGCGCCCGCGAGGCCAGCGCGTCACGGTAGATCTGCTCCTGAAGGCGTGCCGCACGCCGGAGTCCGAACCGCTCGACGACCAGGTGCCGGCCGTACGCGCCCAGTTCCGCGACCCGGTCCGGGCCGGCGGCCAGCTCGCGCAGGATCTTCGCCAGGCGTACGGCTCCGTCCCCGTCGCCGAGGCCGTACCAGCCCTGCCGCAGGAACACGTCGCACGACTCCGGCGTCAGCAGTTCGAAGAACCCCCGCTCGCCCTGGACGATCAGCGGGCGGCCGAACGCCAGCGCCCGCAACGCCGAGCCGCCCATCGCCAGGGAGACCCAGGCGGCGGCATAGGCGGGCCGGGGATCGTCGAGCTGCCCGGTGAGCACCACGGCGCGGCGGCCGAGAGCGGCGTTGACCTCGGTCGCACGGCTCTCGACGAGCGCGCGGGCCGGGCCGTCGCCGACGATGACGAGCCGGATCGGCAGTTCCCGCCCGAGTTCACCGACGACCTTGATCGCCGTGAGCACCCCTTCGAGCTTGAGCTCCCGGACGAGACGGCCGACGATCACCACGTCGAAATGGTCCTCGTCGAGCCCGAACCGGTCCCGGAACTCCTCCGCCGGGTGTCCCGGCGCGTTGTCGTCGACATCGATCGGAGGCTCGATGAGGTGGACCGGGCCCGAACGTCGTCCGGCCGTGCGTTCGCGAAGCTCGTACGTGCCGACCACGAGCGGCAGCGACGCCGGGAGGAAGGGCGCCACGGACATCGACATCACCGTGCACACGGCCGCGGCTCGCCGCCCCGCCGCGTAGAACGCCTCGATCCCCGGCGGCCACTCGTACCCGTGGACGATGTCGTACCCGCGCTCGGAGATCAACCGCCGGAGCAGCCGCACGGTGGCCGGGGAGGGCCGTCGCCGGCCGGCATCCAGGGCCAGGTGCTCGAGTCCGAGCGAGCTCAGCCGCTCCGCCAGCGGGCCCGGCTCCGCGATCACGGCGACCTCGTGGCCGAGGTCCCGTACGGCGGCGGCCAGCTCGATCGCGTTGAGCTGGCTCCCGCCGATCTCCATCGCGTGCGGGTAGACCAGGATCTTCACCGCGCCTCCGCGATGACGGAGACGACCCGGTCCTGTTCGGCATCCGTCATATCGTGGAAGAGCGGCAGGATCAGCGAGCCGCGGGTCAGCCGCTCGGTCACCGGCAGGTCGGCGGGTGTGCCGGCGTAGGCCGGTTCGAGATGGGCGGCCATGATGCCGCGCCGGGCCGAGATGTCCTCCTCGGCGAGCCGCCGCAGCAGGGCGTCGCGGCCGAGGCGGAAATCCTCGGGCAGCACGATCCAGAACGACTGGTAGTTGGTCTCGCCGTACGCCGGGTCGCGTGCGGTCTCGAAACCGGGGAGCAGCCGCTGGTACCGCTCGGCCAGGGCGCGTCGCCGGGCGACGATCTCGTCGAGACGTTTCAGCTGTACCAGGCCGATCGCCGCCTGGACGTCGGTCATCCGGTAGTTGAAGCCCGTCTCGGCGTACTCCTCGAGGACGACCGTACGGCTGGCGTGCCGTTCGGCCGCGCTCACACTCATGCCGTGCTCGCGCAGCCGCCGGGCCCGCCGCGCCCAGTCGTCGCGACGAGTGGTGAGCATGCCGCCCTCACCGGTCGTGATCAGCTTGCGCGGATGGAACGACCAGGCGGCGATCTCGGCCCCCGCGCCGACGGGCCTGCCGCGATAGGTCGAGCCCGCGGCGCAGGCCGTGTCCTCGATGACGGGGAGGCCGAGCCCGGCGATCCCGTCGAGGTCGCACGGCACCCCGGCCTGGTCGACGGCGATCACGGCGCGGGTTCGCGGCGAGATCACCGCCTCGGCGGTCTTGGCCGTGACGTTGCCGGTGGCCGCCTCGACGTCGGCGAAGACCGGGGTGGCGCCGCAGTACCGTACGGCGTTCGCGGTGGCGATGAACGACAGTGACGGCACGACGACCTCGTCTCCGGCGCCGACCCCCGCGAGCAGAAGGGCCAGGTGCAGCGCGGTCGTGCACGACGACGTCGCCACGCCGTGGCCGACACCGATCCGGGCGGCGAACGCGCGCTCGAACTCCGCGACCCGGGGCCCTTGCGCCACCCAGCCCGAGCGTACGGCCTCGGCGGCGGCCGTCGCCTCCTCCTCGCCCAGCACGGGCCTGATCACGGGGATCATCCGTCCTCCAGTCCGAGCAGCGCGGCGAGTTCGCGAGCCCGCCGTGACCAGGTGTGCCGCTCCGCGAAGGCGCGTCGCCGTGCCTGGAGGTCCGGCGTCCGGGGCACCGCGAGCTCCGCCTCGACCACCGCCGCGAAGTCCTCACGGTCCGCCGTGCGCACGAGGTCCGTGCCGAGCCATTCCGTGGCGGGCAGCCGGGTCGAGACCACGCCCCGGCCGGCCGCGAGGTAGTCGAGGGTCTTGATCGGGAAACTGGCCCGGTTGAAGTCGCTGATGGCGTACGGCGTCAGGCCCACGTCGATGACCCGCAGGTACGACGCCAGCGTCTCCGCCGGCTTCCGCCCGGTCCAGCACACGTTCTCCCGCGCCGTCAGGGCCGCGAAGCGCGCCGGCTCGTACGACGGATCGTGCGGGCCGACGAGCAGCAACGGGCGGCCGGAGTCCGCGACCGCCTCCAGGAGTGCGAGGTCGATACGTGCGTTGATGTGCCCGACGAACCCGGCGGCGGGTTCGGCGAAGGCCGCCGGGACGTCCGCCGGCCACGGCGCCGCGTCCGCGTCGACGGGCGTGCAGCCGTTCGGGATCACGACCGCCCCCTCGAATCTCTCCTGGAGGACGGGGGAGACGACCGCGACCGCGTCGGCGCGCGCGAGCTGACGTGCCTGCGCCGCACGCAGGTGCCGCACCGAATGGCCCATCAGAACGGCGCCGGCGACGAGGTCGTCGGTGGCGTAGAACACCGAACGTGCTCCCGGCACGGCGCCGAGCAGGTCGCCGTGGCCCGCGACGACGACGGCCGGCACGGCCAGGCCCAGCGTGGCGGCGGCACGGCGGGCTCCCCGGCGGATGAGCGCGTCCGTGACCGCACGCATGCCCGGCCGCTGCGCGCCGGG
>JAOPYL010000061.1 GCA_025964625.1 Actinoallomurus sp.
TCCGGCGCGCAGCAGGTATCCCCGCCAGCGCGCCAAAACCCTCCCGTTCCGGTCCCGGCCGCCCCAAAGGACGCACCTCCACCCCCGCACCCCGCCATCCGGTCGGAAAAAAGCAGCACAAAAAGGATATGCCGCGACGAGGCGGGAAGGAACGAACGGGTTAAAGATCAAGCTCAGAGCGACCGGCAACAGGACTGCCGGGCTCGCGGTCTGTCGCCGGTCGCTCTAGGCCTTCTTGATGGCGCTGGCGACCAGGTGGATGCCGACCGGTTCGTCGCCCAGCGGCGCTGTCAGCTCGGCGCGCACCAGCCGCGGGAGGGCTTGCGGGCTCACCCCGAGGACGTGCTCGACGGTCGAGGGGGACAGTGCGGTGCGCGGCCGGACCCATTCCATCTCCAGGCCGCAGTCGGTGAGCAGTTCGCGCAGTTGCTCGACGCCGAAGCACCGGGTGATCGACCCGTCCGGCCAGGGCACCAGGACGACCTCCGAGCGCGGCACGTCGGACAGATGGGCCCAGTAGTTCTGCTCCGCGAGGATCGCCATGCCGAGAACGAGAGAGTCGACGCTCAGCAGCACCCGGCCGCCGGGGCGGAGTACCCGGGCGATCTCGGCCACCAGGTCCTCGGTGACCAGGTGGCGGGAGAGCATCCGCCCTTCGGCCACCACGGCGTCGAAGCAGCCCGAAGCGAGGAAGCCGAGTGAGGTGGCATCGGCCACCACCGGCTGGGTGCGGCGGGAGCGCGGCGCGTTGCCCGGTGTGTCGCAGACCTGGACGACGGTGTGCCCGGCGGTCGCCGCCTGGGCGGCGCACCCCGCCTGCGGTCCTGAGAGGTCGAGTATCCGTGACGGTCTCCGGGGCAGCCAGCGGGACAGCTGCGCGGCGGAGACGGCCCAGTAGAAGGTCCAGTAGCTCGCGAGTGACTCGGACTCGCCAACAGCGGGATGCTTCGCCGGAATGGACAGCACGGCGGCTCCTCGGGGATGCATTTCTCCCAATCCTTCCCTGTTGGCGGCACGACTTCACACTTCATGCCGGTGTGCCGGAGCATTCCTCGCCTCAGGGGAATCCGGCGGGCGCGCAGCGCGTTGCATAGCGTCATAACGGACACCGACGTGTGAAAGTTCGAGGTGATGATGGCCGTCATGCTGACGGACCGGCGGGATACCCCGTTGACGCACCCGCTATCGTCTGGAGCGTATGGTGCCGACGCCCAGATCGGCCGGACGGAGGGGGTGGGGCAGGTTCCCGAGGTAGTGGAGACGCTGGAGCAGCGAACACGGCGCTTCGAGCGCGACGTGCTCCCGTTTCTGGACCAGCTGTACTCTGCCGCGTTGCGCATGACGCGCAACCCCGCCGATGCCGAGGATCTGGTTCAGGAGACGTTCGCCAAGGCGTTCGGATCCTTCCACCAGTTCCAGAGGGGCACGAACCTCAAGGCCTGGCTCTACCGCATCCTCACCAACACCTTCATCAACTCCTACCGCAAGAAGCAGCGGGAGCCGAAGCGGTCGGCGTCCGAGGAGATCGAGGACTGGCAGCTGGCGCGGGCCGAGTCGCACACCTCGACCGGGCTGAAGTCCGCCGAGGCGGAGGCCCTCGAGCACCTTCCGGACTCCGACGTCAAGAAGGCGCTGCAGGGGCTGCCCGAGGACTTCCGCATGGCGGTCTACTTCGCCGATGTCGAGGGCTTCGCGTACAAGGAGATCGCCGACATCATGGGCACGCCGATCGGTACGGTGATGTCCCGGTTGCACCGAGGCAGGCGTCAGCTCCGGTCGATGCTCGAAGACTATGCGCGTGAGCGCGGGCTAGCCCGCGCGAACGGAGGCCGGCGCAGGGAGGACTCGGCATGAGCGATCGGATTTCCCGGTGGCCCCACGCTCTCGTGCCTCAAGGTCAGGAGGCGAAATGAGCTGCGGAAAGCCTCACGAGACCCCGTGCGCCGAGGTGCTCGCCCGCATCTACGCCTATCTCGACGGAGAGCTCGACCAGAGCGGGTGCTCCAACATCAAGCAACACCTCGACGAGTGCGGCCCGTGCCTTCGGGAGTACGGCCTCGAGGAGTCCGTCAAGAAGCTCGTCCACAAGTGCTGCGGCTGCGATCCGGTGCCACAGGACCTGCGATCGAAGGTCCTCGGCCGCATCGAGCAGGTCCGCGCCGACCTCGTCGAGTGACCGGGACGCGTCGCATGCGAGCACACTTCGACGCTAGGTGACGATTCGTTCACGCTTTGCTCACGATTTTCCGCGCGTCTGCGTGATTCAGGTCTCTCGGGTTAGGCTTACCACCGGTTCCTCGGGCGGCTTCTAGGGGCGCGGCGAGTCAAGGGAGAGGAGCTCCCGGACCAGGGGTGGCCGGGTTCTTAGGGGAGGCAGAGAATCATGCGTACAGGCGTGTCCTGGGCTTAGCCCATAACCTCGTGGGGGCGGCATTGCGTGGACTACCCCTCGTCGCGTGGGCATACGTCTGCGCGGTCATCGCGCTCGCGGCCTCGTGCATCGGGCTGTCGTCCTTCGACGGGATCGACTGGACGACACTCGCCGTCCTCGCGGTGCTCTCCGTCGTCTGTGAGTCCGTGCCGGCGCTGCTCAACAGCGCGAACGCGCGCGTCTCGCTGAGCTACTCGGCCGGCCTGGCCTCGGTCGTCCTGCTCGGCCCGGTCGGGGCCGCCCTGGTGGGAGCCTCGGCCATCGTCACCGGCCGACGCGACATCGGCCCGGTGAAACGCCTGTTCAACGGCGCCCAGTTCGCCCTCTCCGGGTACCTCGCCGGCGTGGTCTACAGCGCGGCCGGCGGCAGGACCGGCAAGCCGACCGACGGCTCCTTCCCCGGCATCATCACGCCCTACGTCGGGGCGGTCAGCACCTACGTCGCGGTCAACCTCGTTTTCATCGGCGTCATCCTCGTGCTGACCAAGCAGGAACCGATGTGGGGGTTCCGGTGGCGGCCCCTCGGGCAGCTCGCCGCGGGCCAGCTGGCCTACGGCATGTTCGGTCTCCTCATCGCGGCGCCATGGGGGGTGATCGGACCCTTCTCCGCCGTGCTCGTGCTGATGCCCATGCTGCTGGCCCGCTGGGCCTTCGAGCAGACCCGCGCCCAGCAGCAGGCCCACGCCGCGACGATCGCCGCGCTCTGCCAGGCGGTGGAGACCAAGGACTACTACACGCGCGGGCACAGCGAGCGGGTGTCCCGCGGCTCGACGATGATCGCCCGGGCGATCGGCATGCGGCCCGAGCGGGTCGGCGCGATTCGCTACGCCGGCATGCTGCACGACGTCGGCAAACTGGGCGTGCCGACCAAGGTGCTGCAGAAGCCGGGCGACCTCACCGAGGAGGAGTTGGCCGCGATCCAGCTGCACCCGATGCGCGGGCTGGAGATCGTGCGTGAGATCGGCTTCCTCGACGAGGCGCTCGCGGGGATCATGCACCATCACGAGCGGATGGACGGAACCGGCTATCCGATGGGCCTGGCCGGCCTGGAGATCCCTGAGTTCGCCCGGGTCATCTCCGTGGCCGACGCCTTCGACTCGATGACCTCCACCCGGTCCTACCGTGCCGCCTGTTCCACCGAGGAGGGCATCGCCGAGCTGAGACGCTCTGCCGGCGCGCACTTCGATCCCGAGCTGGTCGAGGCGTTCATCAAGGCCCTCGAGCGGGAGGGATGGGAGCAGCCCGAGCCCGTCGCCCCTCCCGAGGGCGAGGAGGTCGAGACCACTCAGCAGGACCACGACGACCCGAGCGCTCCGCTGCGCGTCGCCGGCGAGAACGTACGCCCATGAGCGAGCCCGCGAGCGAACGATTCGGCACGGCGCCTTCAGGAGCGCGGCCGGCGGGCGCCGGCCCGGTGCGCCCGTGATCGCGCCGGCCCGGCAGCGGCCCGGGTGGCAGTCGCTCGACTCCGCCCAGCTGCTACTGATCGCGGTGGCGGGGATGCTCATCATCGGCGCGGTCACCGAGGTCGGCGCGGTCGGCCTGCGCGACTCCCACACCGCGGTTCTCTTCGGCGCGCTGATCGCCGTAGGCGAGCTGCTCCGTATGCTCATGCCCGGCAATCGCGAGGTCGCCCCGATCGCCAGCGCGGGGTCCCTCGGTTACGCGCTGCTCCTGCGGGTCGGCAGCGAGCCCGCCACGCACTCCGCGCTCCAGGCCGTGACCGTCACGGCCTGCGGCACGCTCGTGGGATCGCTGCCGCACATCGCCGTGGGCAGGATCCCGCGCCTCGACGCGACGGCCCGCCGGATCCTGAGTCCGGCGCTGGTGGCGTTCATCTTCCGGCCGATGGCGCACTCGTCGTTGCGGCACCACTGGCCGAGCCTCATCGCGGTCATGGCGCTGACCGTGATGCTGGCCTGCGCGGCCGAGGTGGTGGCCGCGGCGACCATCAGGGCCGAGGCCGTGCGCACCCGGTTCGGCATCGCACTCGGCGACGAGATCCGGGCCAAGGTGCCGCTCTGCGTCGCCTCGGGCGCGACCGGCATGCTCATCGCGGTGAGCACGTTCGTGATGGGCCCGGCGGCCCTCCTCGTGTTCACCGCGCCCATCCTGGTGACCCAGGTCGCGTTCCGGCGCTTCGCCGGGATCCGGGCGACGTACCTCCAGACCGTGCGGGCACTTTCCCAGGTCACCGAGGTCGGTGGGTACGTCGAGACGGGTCACTCCCGTCGGGTCGGTGAACTCGCCGTGGCGATGGGACGTGAGCTCGGCATGACAGAGGAGGAGCTCCTCGAGCTCGAGTACGCCGCGCTCATGCACGACATCGGGCAGCTTTCGCTGCGCGACCCCATCCCAGGCGGGGCCACTGTCCTCGCCTCGCCGAGCGAGCAGCGCCGCATCGCCGGGCTCGGCGCGGGAGTTATCACCAAGACCGGTTTGCTCGACGAGGTGGCCGAGATCGTTCGCCGCCAGGCCGAGCCCTATCGGGCTGCCGAGGGGTCGGCGCCGCCGCTTGCCAGCCGCGTCATCAAGGTGGCCAACGCCTACGATGATCTCGTCGGGGCGTCATCCGACCGCGACCGCTCGGCCGCCGTCATCGAGCGGCTGCGAGGCGATTCGGCCGCGGAGTACGACCCGACGGTGGTCGAGGCGCTCGGTCACGTTGTCGACCGGATGCGCTGACAAGGCCGCCACACCGGATTTTGTCGGCGCGCGTCGCGCTACGCCGGGCAAGACCTGGTTATTCTCGCCTGGGCTGAGCAAACAAGGAGGAGCGCGTGTTCGAGTCGGTGCTGGTGGCCAATCGCGGAGAGATCGCCCGGCGGGTGATTCGAACCGTGCGCGCGCTCGGTGTCAAGGCCATCGCGGTCTACTCGGAGGCCGATGCCGACCTGCCGTATGTCGGCGAGGCCGATGAGGCGATCCTCATCGGCCCGGCACAGCCCACCAAGAGTTACCTGGACGTCGACGCGGTCATGGAGGCGGCGAAGCGCACCAACGCGCAGGCCGTTCATCCCGGTTACGGGTTTCTCGCGGAGAACCCCGGGTTCGCCCAGCGTGTCCTCGACGACGGGCTCGTCTGGATCGGGCCGCCTCCGAGTGCGATGGCCGCCATGGGTGACAAGATCAGCGCGCGGAACCTCATGGAGGAGGCCGGCGTGCCGGTCGCGGCCGGCACCCGTGAGCCGGTCCCCGACGCCGACGCCGCGGTCACCGCGGGCATCGGCTACCCGGTCATGGTGAAGGCGGCCGGCGGAGGCGGCGGCATCGGCATGAGCGTGGCCTATGACGAGGCGGAGCTGCGCAAGGCGTACGACACGGCTCGCACGCGCGCCGAGAGGTTCTTCGGAAACCCGGACATCCTGCTGGAACGATTCGTCGAGCGCGCCCGGCACGTCGAGGTGCAGATTCTCGGGCTCGCCGACGGCACGGTCCTGGCCCTGGGCGAGCGCGACTGCTCGGTCCAGCGCCGTCACCAGAAGGTCGTCGAGGAGACCCCGTCTCCCGGCGTCGGCCCGGAGCTGCGCGCCCGCATGCTCGCCGCGGCCGTGCGCGCCGGGGAGGCCGTCGGTTACCGGGGCGCCGGCACCGTCGAGTGCCTGGTCGATCCTGGGGCACAGGAGTTCGTGTTCCTCGAGATGAACACCAGGCTCCAGGTCGAGCACCCGATCACCGAGCTGGTCACCGGCATCGACCTGGTCGAGCAGCAGCTGCTCATCGCAGCCGGCGAGCCGGTCACGTTCACCTCGGCGGAGTCACGCGGACACGCGATCGAGTTCCGCGTGTACGCCGAGGACCCGAAGCGGTTCCTGCCCAGCCCCGGCGACATCACGGTGTGGGACGAACCCTCCGGCGACGTCATCCGGGTCGACTCCGGTTACCAGGCCGGCAACAAGGTCACCCCGTTCTACGACCCGCTACTCGCCAAGCTGTGCGTGTACGGTGCGGATCGGGCGCAGGCCCTCACCGCGGCACGCGGCGCGGTGGACGCCTTCCGGATCGAGGGCCCCAAGACGAACCTGCCCTTTTTCACCGAGCTGCTGGATAACCCGGAGTTCACCTCGGGGGAGTACGACACGGCGCTCGTGGATCGGATGCGGGCCAGATGAGGCTCTGGCTTCAACGTTGTATCAAGTGCGCCCGGCAGGCGCCGGCGTCTGAGGAGAGGAACCGTGGTGTCTGAGGTCCGCGCGGAAATGGTCGCGAACGTGTGGAAGATCGTCGTCGCCGAGGGCGACAAGGTCGAGGACGGCGACACCCTTGTCATCCTCGAGTCGATGAAGATGGAGATCCCGGTTCTCGCCGAGGAGTCCGGCACGGTCGCCAGCCTCAAGGTGGCCGAGGGCGATGTCATTCAGGAAGGCCACCTGATCGCCGTCATCGAGTAGACGAGAGGCCCTCAGCCCGGGCCGCCGGGCGATGACGTTCGAAGGCTCATCCGGCGGTGCGGGTGCCGTGCCGGGCGCAGCCGGCGGTCCAGCCGGTCGGCGTCACCTGGACGACCAGGCGGCGACGGCACTCCGGGCAGTAGCGCGGCGGCTCCATCTCCCGGGCCGCACGGCATCGCCGGTGGTCGCCGTCGGTCAGCACAGCCCCGCAGTGATCGCAGTAGGTCTCGGTCACGGGCGAGAAGCGTACCCCCGCGCCGCCGCCCATAGGCCGTCGACATGGCGATCACCGCGGAAGGGTCATTCGGCGACGAGCTCGGGGAGCTCCTCGACGCGTGGTTCGCCGGCGTCGGCGAAGTAGTCGGAGTGCCCGGTCTCGTCCACGCCGTCCGGTATCCCGGTCGCCTTGAAGATCGCGGTGAGGGCCAGCACCACGATCATGTTGATCACGAAGGCGGTCAGCGCGATATAGCCGGTGTGATGGACGAGCGGAATGTTCGCGATGGACTGTCCGAAGTGCTTCTGCGTGGGGGAGGGCTGGTTGTAGGCGGTGAGAGTGCCGTACACCATGGCCACCGCCCAGCCCGCGAGCAGCGCCCAGCGGTGGAACCACCGGGTGAACAGCCCGAACCCCAGCGACGGGAACGTCTGCACGATCCAGATGCCGCCGAGGAGCTGCAGGTTGATGGCCAGGGTCTTGTCGAAGGCCAGTACGAAGACCAGAGCGCCCACCTTGACCAGCAGCGACACGAACTGCGACACCCGGGTCTCCTCCGCGGGCGTGGCGCCGGGGCGGAAGAACTCCTTGTAGACGTTGCGGGTGAACAGGTTCGACGCCGCGATCGACATGATCGCCGCCGGGACCAGCGCGCCCACGCCGATGGCGGCGAAGGCCACCCCGGCGAACCAGCTGGGGAAAACATGGTCGAACAGCGTTGGCACGGCGAGCTGCGGGTTCTTCGCGGCCTTGACCGCCGCGGCGACGTCCGGTGCGGCCAGTGCCATGTAGCCGAGCAGCGCGAGGAGCCCGAGCATCAGCGAGTACGCCGGGAGCAGCGCGGCGTTCCGCTTGATCACGCTGCGCCGCCCGGACGCCAGTGCGCCGGTGACCGTGTGCGGATAGATGAAGAGCGCCAGCGCCGACCCGAGGGCGAGGGTGCCGTACGCCCAGTGGGTCATGTCGCCGGTGATGAGGGATCCGCTCGGCTTGTGTGTCGCCGGGTTGGTCTTGGCCAGGCTCGCCTGGGCGCTGTCGAAGATGTGGCCCCAGCCGCCCAGCTTCGCCGGGATGTAGATGATCGCGACGATGATCACCAGGTAGATGAGCGTGTCCTTGACGAAGGCGATCAGGGCGGGCGCGCGCAGGCCGGACGTGTAGGTGTAGGCGGCGAGTAGCGCGAACGCGATGAACAGCGGCAGGTCCTTGGCGAGCCCCGAGCCCTTGACCCCCATGACGGTCAGTACGGCCTGGATACCCACGAGCTGGAGCGCGATGTAGGGCATCATCGCCAGGATCCCGGTGATCGCGATGGCCAGGCCCAGGGACTTGGAGCCGAAGCGCCCGCGGACGAAGTCGGCCGTCGTCACGTAGCCGTGGACATGCGACACCGACCACAGGCGCGGGCCGATAAGGAACACGATCGGGTACGCGATCGCCGCGTACGGGAGGGCCCAGAACCCCATCGCGCCGCTGGCGAACACGACCGCGGGCACCGCGATGAAGGTGTACGCGGTGTAGAGGTCGCCGCCGAGCAGGAACCAGGTGGTGAACGTGCCGAAGCCGCGGCCCCCCAGCCCCCATTCGTCGAGGTGGAGAAGCGTCGGCCCGCGCCGCCAGCGCGCGGCGGCGAAGCCGACCACTGTGACCAGGCCGAAGAAGAAGATGAAGACGCCGAGTTCGACGCCGTTGACGTCCGTCATCGGGTCACTCGCCCTCCTCGCTCGACGGGGCATCGGGCGGTGTGCGGCGATCGTCTCCCCGGGGGCGCGTGAGCGCGTACGCGATCCCGATGAAGACCGCGGTGATGATGACCCAGAGGAGCTGCCACCAGTAGAAGAAGGGGAACCCGGCGAGCCGTGGCTTCACCTTCGCGTAGGTGGGGACGGCGAGGTAGGCGGCGAATGGCGCGATCAGGAGGACGGCGACCACGACCCGCACGAGGGGGCTGGTCGAACGCGGATCACCTTGAGGCATTGGGCGCCCTTTCGAAACAGAGTTCCGCTGGGCGCCACTTTGAACGCGGTCGATAACGTTCTTGTCTCGGCCACGCCGATCCGGATCACGAATCGGCAACGGTCTGACCGGCCCGGGCGGTACCGGGAGCGTCAGCGGGTCAACGCGGTACAGCCGGGCTCGTCCGGAAGCAGCGGGCGGATGGTCACCCGGAAGGTCTGGCCGCGGTCACGCCACTGCGTGCGGTGCGCGGCCACCTGCTCGGCCTTGGCGACGTCCGCGCCGGTGAGCACCGTGCAGCTCTGCGTGCCGACCCTGGCTCCGGAGGCCAGCGGTTTGAACGGCCACGCCGGCCCCGCCCCGTTGACGGAGGTCGCCAGCGCCGCGAGGCGGGCGGGGCGGTACGGCTGCGGGTCGGCGGTCAGGTCGCTCCGCGGCCACGTGGCCGGATCGAGGCGCTCCAGGAACTTCTCGGCGGGGTCGCCGCCGCCACCCGCCTGAATGATCTTCGTCGTGCGTGGCCGGCCGCCCGTCACGAAGGTGATGACCTTGTACATCGCGTCGGCGACCCGCGGGTCGTCGGCCGTGCGCGGTGTGGCGAGCCCGGCCTCGGACGCCGCCGAGACGAGCCGCTGGAGCACCTGCGGTGTGAGGTGGTACTCGGTCAGCTGCCGGCCGCCTGCGATGGCGCGCCCGTCACCGTACAGCGAGAAGTCCGGGAGGGAACCGGGGCCGCCCAGCCCGGCGATGCCGCCCGAGGTCCTGATGCGCAGCACCAGTGCGTCGCCCGTGCCCGTACTCGGGGCGGCGGGCGTCGAGTGCCCGTCCTGGGCCCGGGAACTCCCGGCACAGCCGCACACGAGCAGTGCGACGCTGGCGAAAGCCGCTGCGACCGCCGTCTTCATGCTGATCACCCTCAGTGCGTGGCGTGCTGTCCGGACTTCGACGTTACCGGGCGGCACGGTGCTCTAGAGAGTCTGTGACAAGGCCTTGATCGGCATTTTCAGTTCGCCGAGCATCTCGAGGTCGCGGTCGGCCGACCGGCCGAGCGTGGTGAGGTAGTTGCCGACGATGATCGCGTTGATCCCGCCGAGCATGCCCGACTTGGTGCCGAGGTCCCCGAGCGTCAGCTCCCGTCCTCCGGCGTAGCGCAGGATCGTGCGGGGCAGGGCCAGCCGGAACGCCGCGATGGTCTTCAGCGCCTCGACGCCCTCGACCATGGGGTAGCCCGCGAAGGGGGTTCCGGGCCGTGGGTTCAGGAAGTTCAGCGGAACCTCGTCGGGTGCCAGCTCGCCGAGCTGGGCGGCGAACTCGGCCCGCTGCGCGATCGTCTCGCCCATTCCGACGATCCCGCCGCAGCACAGCTCCATGCCGGCCGCGCGCACCATCTCGCAGGTCTCCCAGCGCTCCTCCCAGGTATGGGTCGTCACGACGTTCTGGAAGTGCGACTTCGGCGTCTCGAGATTGTGGTTGTAGCGGTGCACGCCCATGGCCGCCAGGTCGTCGACCTGCTCCTGGGTGAGCATGCCCAGCGAGCAGGCGATGTTGATGTCCACCTCGTCCTGGATGGCCTTGACACCGTCGCGTACCTGCGCCATGAGCCGATCGTCGGGTCCCCGGACGGCGGCGACGATGCAGAATTCGGTCGCGCCGGTCGCCGCGGTCTCCTTCGCCGCCCGCACCAGTGACGGGACGTCCAGCCAGGCCGCGCGCACCGGAGACTCGAACCTGCCGGACTGGGAGCAGAAATGACAGTCCTCCGGGCAGCCGCCGGTCTTCACCGAGACGATGCCCTCCACTTCGACCTCGGGCCCGCACCACCGCATGCGGACCTCGTGCGCGAGCGCGAGGAGGTCCTCGACACGGTCGTCCGGAAGCGTCAGGCACTCGTGGACCTGGTGTTCACCGAGACCCTCACCCCTGCCGAGCACCTGGGCGCGGGCGACGGCGAGGATGCCGGCCTGTGCGTCCGGGGCCTGGCCTGGCGGGTACTCGCCGGTCGTGGGCGTCGCCGATGCCTCGTGGTTGTCGTTCACGGGTCTTCCTCTCATGGGGTCAGGTCCCCGTACGTGCGTACACGGGCACGGCAATCCTCCCGGAAGCTCGCCGCGTTGAAGGCTCCCCCGAGGTGAGGCGCCAGGCCGGCACGGGCGGCGAGCAGGAATTCCGGGCCGTCGAGGTGGCCTGACCGTTCGGGCAGGGCTCCCAAGAGCGGGCGCGCGGCGATGGTCTCCAGGTCCCGGACATTGCACAGGTCGTCGAGACCGGGCCTGCGCGGCCACGCTCCGATGACCACACCGGCGAGGTCGACCCCGCGGCCCGCCATGACCTCCAGCGTCAGCGCCGTGTGGTTGAGCGTGCCCAGGCCCGGCCGTGTCGTGACGAGGACGGGTGCGCCGAGGGAATGGGCCAGGTCCGCGAGGGTGGTGCCGTCCTCGTCGTACCGCACCAGCACCCCGCCCGCGCCTTCGACGATCACCAGGTCCCGGTCGAGGGAGCGGATGCGGTCGGCGCACGCGGCGAGATCGGGCGGCGGCAGTTCGGCCAGACGGGCCGCCGCGGCGGGTGACAGCGCGCCGGCGTAGCGGGCGTACTCGTGCAGGTCGTCGATGCCCGCCAGCCGCCGAACCTCATCGAGGTCGCCGGGCCGGCCCGGACGCGTGCCGGTCTGGGCGGGCTTGACCACCGCGACCGAGGCTCCGCGCGTATGCGCCAGCGCCGCGATCGCGGCCGTGACGACCGTCTTGCCAACCCCGGTGTCGGTCCCGGTGACGATGAGCACACTCACCCGGGCGACTCTAGCGAGTCATCCCGCCCGGCCCCGGCCGGCGGCACGCCCGGACCGGCCGGGTGATCTCTCGGAACCGCGCCTTCACCGGCCCGGGTGGCGCGGCAGGGTCAGGGGGTCTCGCGCCGGCGGCTGAGGCGGGTGATGAACTTGTAGCGGTCGCCGCGGTAGAAGGACTGGGCCCATTCGACGGGCTCGCCGGCGGTGTCGAAGGCATGCCGGGACAGCAGCAGCAGCGGCAGGCCGACGTCGACGCCGAGGAGCTGTGCGTCCTCCGGCGTGGCGAGGACGGTCTCGATGGTCTCCTCCGCCTCGGCGAGATGCACGTCGTAGGCGGTGGCGAGGGTCTCGTACAGCGACCGATGGCGGGGCAGCTCCTTGCGCAGACCGGGGAAGCGCCGGGCGGGCAGGAGTGACGTGTCGATCGACATCGGCTCGCCGTCCGCCAGCCGGAGTCGGTGTATGCGCAGAGCCCGGCCGCCGGGGCGGATGCCCAGCAGGGTCGCGACGCGCTCGTCCGCGGTGACGTAGCCGATGTCGAGGATGCGGGTCTCCGGATGCAGCCCGTGGTGCCGCATGTCCTCGGTGTAGCTCACCAGCTGGAGCTCCTGTGCCACCTTCGGCTTGGCGACGAACGTGCCCTTGCCCTGGATGCGCTGCAGGCGTCCCTCGATCACCAGCTCCGCCAGAGCCTGCCGGACCGTGGTGCGCGAGGTCCCGTACTTCTCCGCGAGAGTGCGTTCGGGCGGCAGGGGGCTTCCCGGCGCCAGCGCCTCGGTCAGCTCGACGAGGTGCTTCTTCAGCCGGTAGTACTTGGGAACGCGGGGTTCCGCCCCGAGCTCAGGTGCCCGCTCAGCCGTCACACGCTCTCCTAGTGTTCACCGCCGCGTCGCTCCGGCGTTACGAGCAGCGTACGGCCCGATTTCATCCCTGACATCAGTCAGGGCCCTGGTGACCATTGTGAGTTCTGCCTCGCGGAGGTTCGAGCGGGCGGTCAGGCGCAGGCAGGCACGGCCGGGTGGCACCGACGGCGGCCGGAAACAGCCGACCCGGACCCCGTGCCCGGCGCAGATCTCCGCCGCGCGAACCGCGTCGCCTGCTTCGCCGATGACGACGGGGACCACCGCGGCCGCGGGCGAGGTGGTCCCCAGCCCGAGCGCGCGGACGGTCTCGGCTAGCTGGCGGGCGCGTTCGCGGGCACGGCCCGCCAGTTCGGGTTCGGCCACGAGCACATCGAGCGCGGTGGCCGCGGCGCCGGCGCTCGCCGGGGCGAGCCCGGTGTCGAAGACGAAGGAGCGGGCGGTGTCGATCAGCGTCTCGATCACCTGTGGAGCGCCGAGCACCGCGCCCCCCTGCGAGCCGAGGGACTTCGACAGGGTGACCGTCAGGACGACGTCGGGCTCTCCCGCCAGCCCCGCCGCGTACGCCGCGCCCCGCCCGCCCGGTCCGACGACACCGAGCGCGTGCGCCTCGTCGATGACGAGCAGCCCGCCGTGTCGGCGTACGACGTCGTGCAGCTCACGGAGCGGCGCCAGGTCGCCGTCGACGGAGAAGACCGCGTCGGTGACGACGAGCGCGTCGGTCGCGCCCGCGAGCGCGGCGTCCACGGCCGCGATGTCACCGTGCGGCGTGACCACGACCGGGCAGCGGGAGAGCCGGCAGCCGTCGATGAGGGAGGCGTGGTTGCCCTGGTCGGAGACGATCAGGCCGGGGCGCAGTGCCGTGAGCGCGCCCAGGTTGGCGAGGTAGCCCGAGGAGAAGACCAGGCCCGACGGCATGCCGGTGAAGCAGGCCAGCCGCTGCTCGAGCGCGGCGTGCAGCTCGGTGGTGCCGGTGACGAGTCGCGACCCGGTCGCCCCCGCGCCCCAGGTGCGAACGGCCTCCACCGCGCCCTCGATCAGGCGGGGATCGCGCGACAGCCCGAGGTAGTCGTTGGAGGCCATGTCGAGCAGCCGATGGTCGGGCGTACGGGGCCGCAGCGTGCGGCGGAGCCCGGCGTCGATGCGCTCCCGCGCCGAGGCCGCCAGCCGGTCAAGAGGATCCACAGGCCGCATCATTCCAGGACGACCTGCGATGATGCAGGCGTGCCCACGTTGAGCGACCTGACCAAGCAGCACACCGATCTGGACACCGCGGACCTCGAATGGATTCACGCGCTGGTGTCGGACTGGCAGCTGCTCGCCGATCTGTCCTTCGCGGACCTCGTCCTCTGGGTCCCGCTGGCCTCCTGCCGTACCGGTGCCGGAGCCGCTCGCCCGGAGCGGACGCCTTCCGAGGTCGACAGCTGGGTGGCGGTGGCCCAGATCCGCCCCACGACCGGCCCGACCGCGTATCCCGACGACCTCGTCGGCGTGGTGGCCGGCCGCGGACGGCGCGGCCTCGTCGACGTGGCCTGGCGGGAAGGCCGCATCTGCCGCGAAGGTGATCCGGAGTGGGGCAGCGGCATCCCGGTCCGCGAGGAGGCCATCCCCGTGCGCCGCGGCCGGCGGATCCTCGGCATCATCCAGCGCAGCACGAACCTCAGCTCGGCCCGTACGCCCAGCCGTCTCGAACTGACCTATCTGCAGAGCGCCAGCGACCTGGCGAAAATGATCAGCGACGGTCGATTCCCGTTCCCGGGCCAGGAGCCCAATCTCGCCCGTTCGCCGCGCGTGGGCGATGGGCTGCTCCGCGTCGACCGGGACGGGCGCGTGCTGTACGCGAGCCCCAACGCCCAGTCGGCGTACCGGCGGCTGGGCCTGGCCACCGATCTCGTGGGCACGCATCTGGGGGACACCACCGCACGGCTGAACACCGCGCCGGTCGACGACTCTCTGGCCGTCGTCACCGGCGGGCGTGCGGCCCGCGAGACCGAGATCGAAGCGAACGGCGCGATCGTGCAGCTCCGCGCCATCCCGCTGATCGTCGACGGCCACCGTACCGGCGCGATCGTGCTGCTGCGGGACGTCACCGAGCTGCGGTGGCGCGACCGGGAGCTGCTGACCAAGGACGCGACGATCCGTGAGATCCACCATCGGGTGAAGAACAACCTGCAGACCGTCGCCGCGCTGCTGCGGTTGCAGGCGCGGCGGCTGCGGGTGCCGGAGGGGCGGGAGGCGCTGGAGGAGGCGGTACGCCGCGTCGGGTCGATCGCGATCGTGCACGAGACCCTGTCGCACACCCCTGACGAGCTCATCGACTTCGACGACATCGCCGACCGGGTGATGGCGATGGCCGGGGAGGTGTCCGCGGCGGAGACCCAGGTGCGGCCGAAGCGGATCGGCGGCTTCGGCGTACTCCCGGCGGTGATCGCCACGCCCCTCGCCATGGTCCTCGCCGAGCTGTTGCAGAACGCTCTTGAACACGGGCTGACGGACCAGGCCGGGCTGCTGGAGGTGGTGATCAGCCGGACCGAGAAGCGCCTCAACGTGCTCGTAGCCGACAGCGGGAAGGGGCTGCCGCCGGACTTCGACGTGGAGTCGGCCGCCAGCCTCGGCCTGCAGATCGTCCGCACGCTGATCGTGGGGGAGCTGGGAGGGGTGCTCGACCTGCGGCCGCGAGACGGCGGTGGCACCGAGGTGATGCTCGACATCCCGCTCGATCAGGGCCCCCGGACCCCGCCCAGGGGCTGAGAAAGCGGCAGCGCCCGTGGCGGAGCCACGGGCGCTGATGCCGTACGGCCGACTGCGCGGATCTACGTCGGAAACGCGGTGCCGTGCCGGAGTTCGTCAGGCGTGGGCGCGGGCGCGAGCGCGAGCGTTCCGGCGCTTCAGGGCGCGGCGCTCGTCTTCGCTCATCGCACCCCAGACTCCGGCGTCCTGCCCGGACCCCAGCGCCCAGCGGAGGCACGACTCGGTCACCGGGCAGCGGCGGCATACCTGCTTGGCCTCTTCGATCTGCAGCAGTGCGGGGCCGGTATTGCCGATCGGGAAGAACAGCTCGGGGTCCTCGTCACGGCAGGCAGCGCGGTGGCGCCAGTCCATGCGGTCCACTCCTTAACTTCGAGCGTGAAGCGATGACTCCACTTTGTGAACGGTTTCACGATGTCGCGGACGACCGGGTGCTGTGTGCGTGGCCCCGGAGAAGGTTCACGGCGCTGCGGCGTTACCCGATGTCTCGCGCCACTTAAGAGATTCGCAGGGCGTCCGGCGGGGGCGCAAGGCCTTTGAGAAAGTTTTCTCAAAGTATAGCTGTCGCATGTGTCACACGACGGCAACACTTAGCCGGTGTACTGATCTCAGATCACGACACGTATCGCCTTCGGCACGGAACGGAACGTCACGAACTCACGTTGGCCCAGGTAGTCGCCGTCGACCTGGAACGCGATGGGCCGATGAGAGCGCAGCGTGACCTCGGGCAGGTCGTGCAGACCCAGGACATGGCCGCCCCGCGGCAGCCGGTTGAACCGCGGCAGCATCTGCGTCAGCACGCCGAGTGTGGAGAGCACGTCGAGCCGCCGCAGTGCGAACAGGTCGAGCCCGGTCGCGAAACTCGCCCGGGGACTGGGGTCGAGCGGCCAGCGCCCCGCGTAGGTCCACGGGGAGGTGTTGGAGACGATCCCCATGAAGATGTGGCCGAGCGGCGGTTTCTCCGGAGCCTCCAGGGTGAGCGCGGGACGGCGCCGGTCCGTGGTCACGAAGAACTGCCGCAGGGCCGTACGTATGTAGAGAGTCGAGTAGGCGCGGGATCCGGACTGCCGGAGCTGCTCGACGGCGTGGACCACCTCGGCGTCCAGGCCGAGGCCGGCGCAGAACGTGAAGTAACGGGTGCCGGCCTGGCCGAGGCCGACCGTGCGGTTGCGGCCGGTGCGCAGCGCCTCGAGGATCTGCCCGGCGGCGTCGAGGGGGTTGTTCGGCAGCCCCAGGGCGCGGGCGAAGACGTTCGCGCTCCCGGTTGGGACGACCGCGAGCGCGGGCAGGTCGGGTGACGGGCCGTCGGCGAGCAGGCCGTTGACCACCTCGTTGACGGTGCCGTCCCCGCCCAGAGCGATGACCACGTCGTACCCCTCGCCGACGGCCTGCGTGGCGAGCTCGGTGGCGTGGCCGCGCCGCTGGGTCTCGGCGAGCTCCAACCGCACCTCGCCGGCGAACGCACGCATCAGTACGTCCCGGGCCCGCCGGGACGTGGTAGTCGCCTTCGGGTTCGCGATCAGAAGTGCACGCACGTGGAAAAGGGTAGCTTCACCCCGAGTTCATCCGATGGCGCACCCTGGCAACATGCGGCCGCCGGCCCGGATAGTGTTCCGGGGTGTGTCCACACGTCCCGCCACTCTGAGCGCAGCCGCAGCCATCGAGGCCCTCGAAGGAGCCGCCGTGCTGGCGGTCGGCCTTTACGTCGGCATCGAGGCGATCATCGGCCGGCCGCGCGATCTGGCGAGTGCCGTCGCGCTCGCCGCCATGGCCGTCCTCGCCGGCGTCGGAATCCTCGCCGTGAGCCGTGGGCTGTGGCAGGTCCGGCGGTGGGGGCGTGCCCCGGCCCTGCTCACCCAGATCTTCGCGGTGATCGCCGCCGTTTCGATGATCCAGAGCGGGCGGCACGCCCTCGGTGCCATCCTCATCGTGGTGGCCGTCGCCGGTGCCGCCGCCCTGCTCAGTCCCCCCACGACCCGAGCCCTCCTCGAGGAGTAGCTCAGTCGTCGGCGGTGAGGCCGTCGCGGAGCTGGGCGAGCGTACGCGCCAGGAGCCGGGACACGTGCATCTGGGATATCCCCAGCTCCGCGGCGATCTGCGACTGCGTCATGTTGCCGAAGAACCGCAGCAGCAGGATGCGCTTCTCCCTGGCCGGCAGCTTCTCCAGCAATGGCTTGAGCGACTCGCGGTACTCGACCCCCTCGAGGGCGTCGTCGATGATCCCGAGGGAGTCGGCCACGGCGGGTGCGTCCTCATCGCCCGAGTCGGGGGCGTCGAGCGACACCGTGGAGTAGGCATTGGCCGACTCGAGGCCCTCGAGCACCTCCTCCTCGCTCATCTGAAGATGCTGGGCCAGCTCGCTGACGGTCGGCGCCCGGCCCTCGCGCTGGGCGAGGTCGCTGATCGCCTTGGTCAGCGACAGCTTCAGCTCCTGCAGCCGGCGCGGCACGCGGACCGCCCAGCCCTTGTCGCGGAAGTGCCGCTTGATCTCGCCGACGATCGTCGGCGTCGCGTACGTGGAGAACTCCACGCCGCGCTCCAGATCGAACCGGTCGATCGACTTGATCAGGCCGATCGTCGCCACCTGGATCAGATCGTCGAGCCACTCACCCCGGTTACGGAACCGGCGTGCGAGGTACTCGACGAGCGGCAGATGTAGCTCGACCAGCTCGTCGCGGATGCGCTGGCGCTCGGCATCGCCATCCGGCAGGGCGGTGAGCCGCTCGAACAGCCGGCGCGCCCGTGCGCGATCCGGCACGCCGTGCTCGTTTCCCGCCACGGTCGTCTTCTCCGTCACCTGGCCACCTCGCCTAGCGGCTCGGACTCGCGTGACGGACGCTCGGACCCACGTGAGGGCCCGTGCTGTGCTGAGTCGGCTGCGATCACGACGTCTGCCCGCGGCGCTTCTGCAAGACGATGGTCACCCGGTCGTCGACGCCGACCGCGGCGTCGACGTCACCGGCGAGCGAGCTCAGGACCGTCCACGCGAAGGTGTCACGGCTGGGCTGCCGGCCGTCGACGGTGAGGACGGACACGGCGATGCTCATCGCGTCGCCGGTCAGCTCGAACTCACACGTCAGGTCGGTGCCAGGGACCGCCTGGGCGAGCAGCATCGCGCACGCCTCGTCGATCGCGATGCGCAGGTCCTCGATCTCGTCGAGATTGAAATCGAGACGTGCCGCCAGCCCGGCCGTCGCCGTGCGCAGCACGGACAGATAGGCGCTGTCGGCCGGCAGCCGCACGGTCACCACGTCACGGACGTCAGACAGACTGGCCGGCATGGCTGCGGTTTCCTCGGTCACGTCACTCCCTAGTTGGGGCTACCCGCTTTCTTGAAACTACCGCCTGCGAGCACCTACCCGTGCGTCCGGCACGCCTGCATGTCGCCGGCGCTTTTTCGGAGGCTTGACGTTGACCCTACGAAGACTCGCCGCACCGGCGCCGCACCGGGCCGTCTCAGCGGTCCACAGGGACACCTGAACGCGTGGAGGGCCGCTCCGGGGGTAATTCCCGGACCGGCCCTCCACGCGGGATGACTCAGGCGTTCTTGGTCTCCCAGAAGATCTTGCTGATCTCGTCGATCTTGGCCAGGAGCTCGTCCGCCTTGGCCGTGTCGATCCCGCCCTTCGTACCGCTGGCACCCGCGAGCTTGGTCGCCTCGTTGACCAGTTGGTGCAGCTGCGGGTACTTCTCGAAGTGCGGCGGCTTGAAGTAGTCGGTCCACAGCACCCACAGGTGGTGCTTGACCAGCTCGGACCGCTGCTCCTTGATCATGAGAGCGCGAGCGCGGAAGACGGGATCCTCGTTGGACTCGTACTTCTCGATGATCGCTTTGACCGACTCGGCCTCGATCCGGGCTTGCGCGGGGTCGTAGATGCCACAGGGCAGGTCACAGTGCGCGGACACCGTGGTCTTGGGGCGCAGAAGTCGTGCAAGCACCTGCGTGTCCCTTCCGTAGTTCGTGGATCATGCTCTGGTAGCAGACATTACTCCTGGCCCCTTACCCGTGAGGAGAGCGGTACACATCATGCGGAGGGTCGAGGTGACGGGTGACTCGATGCTGCCCGCGCTGCGCCCCGGCGACTGGCTCCTCGTACGCACCCGCGCCCGCATCGCCCCCGGGGACGTCGTCGTGGCGAGCCATCCCCGGCAGGACCGGCTGATCGTCAAGAGGGCCGCGTGGCGCGATCAGGGCGGATGGTGGCTGGAGAGCGACAACCAGCAGGCCATGGGGCGGCAGGACAGCTGGGACTTCGGCGCCGTACCCGATGAGCTGATCGTGGGGCGGGTCGTCGCGCGCTACTGGCCCCGGCCGTCCGTACGGCTCCGGCCGGGTTGAGCCGCCGCGTCGGTACGGCCGGCGCAGTGGTCGGAGCAGTGGCGGCGGGACCGGTTCGACGATGTGTCGAAGAATACCTTCCGGCACGATTCCGCCTCACAGACCGCGAGGCGTTCGAGCCCGTCGGCGGAGATGAACACCGCCAGCCCCATGGCCGCGCCGGCGGCGTACCGGTCGGGGACCGAGCCGCTCTCAGTGATGTGCAGGTGCCAGCGCTGGCCGTCGTGGCCGGAGATCTGGGGGTGGATCGGATGCTGGATCAGCAGGGAGTTGAGCCGTTCGACGGCGTCGGCCTCGTCGCCCGCGGCGACCGACTCGAAGATCCCGCGAAGGTCCTCGCGGAGCTCCCGCATGGCGTCCAGATCCTGCCTTCCGACGCGACCGCTCAGGTGCGGGCCGATCGTGAGAAGGTCGCGCAGCGCGTCGAGGTCGTGCAGCCGGTCATCCTCGGGCGTGCCGGTGTTCACCAGCTGGATCGCCAGGTCGGCGTATGAGGCGAGATCCACGGGGCACTCCTACCGGCAGTAAGAGGCGTGGTCCTGATCCGGCTATTACACCCCACTGTGCCGTCAAGAGGAAGCCCGACATGCGTGGCATCCCAGATTTGTGCGGCCGGCCGCCCGCCGCGACCCCCAGGTAGGCCGGGGCCGCGGTCCCGCTTCCTCAGAGCACCTTGGACAGGAAGTCCTGCGTCCGCCGATGCCGCGGGTCGGCCAGCACCTCGCGGGGGTGGCCCTGCTCCACGACGGCGCCCTCGTCCATGAACACGAGTGAGTCGCCGACCTCGCGAGCGAAGCCCATCTCGTGCGTCACCACGACCATGGTCATGCCGCCCAGCGCGAGCTGCCGCATGACGTCCAGCACGTCGCCTACGAGTTCGGGGTCCAGGGCGCTGGTCGGCTCGTCGAACAGCATGAGCTTGGGCTCCATGGCCAGCGCCCGCGCGATCGCCACCCGCTGCTGCTGCCCGCCGGACAGCTGCGACGGGTAGCCGGCCATCTTGTCGGACAGCCCGACCTGGTCGAGCAGGCTCATCGCCCGTTCGCGCACGGCCGCCTTCGGCTCACCCCTGACCTGGACCGGCGCCTCCATGACGTTCTCCAGCGCCGTCATGTGCGGGAACAGGTTGAACCGCTGGAACACCATGCCGATGTCTTGGCGCTGTGCGGCCACCTCGCGCTCGCGCAGCTCGTACAGCTTCTCGCCGCGCTGGCGGTAGCCGACAAGGTGGCCGTCCACCCAGAGCCGCCCGGAGTCGATCTTCTCGAGATGGTTGACGCAGCGCAGGAAGGTCGACTTGCCGGAGCCCGACGGGCCGATGACGCACATCACCTCGCCGGACGTGACCTCCAGGTCGATGCCGCGCAGGACGTGCAGCCGGCCGAAGAACTTGTGGATGCCCTCGGCCTTGACCATCAGGTCGCCCGCGGGGACGTTGTCGGTCATGACCTCTCCAGCACGGTCTGCGGCTTGACGTGGAATGTCGTGAGGTTACGGCGCAGCCGCTGCAGTGGGGTCGGCGGCAGCGCGCGTGAGGAGCCGCGCCCGTAGCGCCGCTCCAGGTAGTACTGCCCGACCGACAGGATCGAGGTGATGATGATGTACCAGACGCTGACCACGATGAGCAGCGGGATCGTCTTGTAGTTCGCGTTGAAGATGTCCTCGCCGGCCTTGAGCAGCTCGGTGAAGGCCACCGTGGACGCCAGAGACGTGGTCTTCAGCATCGAGATGGTCTCGTTGCCCGTCGGCGGGATGATCACGCGCATCGCCTGCGGCAGCACGACGCGACGCATGATCTTCAGCCGCCGCATGCCGAGTGCCTGCGACGCCTCGGTCTGCCCCTCGTCCACCGACAGGATGCCGGCCCGGACGATCTCCGACATGTACGCGGCCTCGTTCAGGCCCAGGCCGAGGATGGCCGCGATGAACGTGGTCACCAGGCTGTTGACGTCCCAGGTGATGAACGTCTGGCCGAACGGGACGCCGATCGAGACGTCGCCGATCAGGGCCTTGATGTTGAACCAGAAGATCAGCTGGACCAGCACCGGCGTGCCGCGGAAGAACCAGATGTAGAGCCAGGCCGCCGACGACAGCATCGGGTTGGCGGACAGCCGCATCAGCGCGAGGACGACACCGCCCACGATGCCCATGGCCATCGCGATCACGGTGAGCTCGAGGGTGGCGACGAGGCCCCTGAGGATGCCGCCCTGGAAGAAGTACTGCCGGAACGTTCCCCAGTCCAGGTTCGGATTGGTGAACAGCATGTGGACGAGCATGGCGGCGAGCACCAGCACGATCGCGCCGCTCACCCATCTGCCCGGATGCCGAACCGGTACGGCCCTGATGGTCTCGGGCCGTACCGGTTCGACCGTGTCGGTCTGAGTCACGGTGTCCTCAGCCACTCGCTCCGTTGACCTTGGGCTCGGTGATGCCGCCCGAGGAGATACCCCACTTGTCGGTGAGCTGCTTGTACGAACCGTCCGCGATCAGGTCCTTGACCGCCTTCTGGATCGCGTCCCGCAGGTCGTTCTCGTTCTTCGGGATCGCGACGCCGTACGGCGCGGTGTCGTAGGCGTTGCCGGAGATGACGAACTTGCCGCCCGACTCCTTGGCGGCGTACGCGGCGACCGGCGAGTCCGCCAGGACCGCGTCGGCGCGCCCGTTGCCGAGCGCCAGGTTGGCGGCGTTCTGGTCGTCGAGGGAGATCTTCGCCGGCGCGGGCTTGCCGCCCTGCTTGCACTTGTCGATCCGGGCGCCGGCGTCCGGCTTGGCCGAGGACTTCGGCGTGAGCTCGTCCTCCTGCGTGGTGCCCTTCTCCACGGCGACCTTCTTACCGCACAGCGACAGGTCGTCCGGCATCAGCTTCTCGGGGTTTCCCGCCTTCACCATCAGGCCGGTGCCCGCGGAGAAGTAGGTCACGAAGTCGAAGCTCGCCTCACGCTGCTTGTTGTCGGTGAAGGAGGAGAGGCCGATGTCGTACTTCTTGCTCTGCAGGGCGGGCAGGATGTTGTCGAACTTGACGTCCTGGAACTCCGCCTTGACGCCGAGCTTCTTGGCGATCGCGGTGCCCAGGTCGACGTCGAAGCCGACGATCTGACCGTTCTGCTTGAACTCGTTGGGGGCGTACGAGGCGTCGGTGGCGATGACGATCTTGCCGTTCTTCTTGACCGTCTCGAGCACGCTCTTCTTGCCGGGCGTCGTCGTCTTCGCGTTGCAGGCCGAGACCGCGAGGGCGCTCGCCATGACTGTGATGCCCACCGCGATGGCGCGGCGGCGCAGAGGACCGGTGTGCACGGTGTCCTCCTCCAGAGATCGGGGCGAGACGGCCCCGGGGGGTTGCCGGATGGTTGGTGGACATCTTGGCGCAACCCCGCCTCACGTCCGATTACTGTCGTGAAACAATCCGGCAACGCCTATTCCGCAGCGTTGATCCTGGGCGCGGGGACCGCGCCGCCGGAGAGCCCCCACTTGTCGGTGAGGCGCTTGTAGGCGCCGCCGGAGATCAGGTCCTTCATCGCATTGAAGATGGCGTCGCGCAGATCGTTCTCCTGCTTGGGGACCGCGATGCCGTACAGCGCGGTGCCGTACGCCTGGCCGGAGAGCTCCAGGCGCCCGCCGGACTGTTTCGTCCCATAGATCGCGGAGGGCGCGTCGGCGAGCACGGCGTCGGCTCGTCCCTTGAGCAAGGCCTCGTTGACGGCGATCTGGTCGTCGAAGGACAGCAGGATCGGGGCCGGCTTGTGGCCGTTCTTGCAGGCGTCGATCCGCGCTCCGGCGTTCGGCTTGCTCACGTCCTTCTGGGAGAGCTCGTCCTCCTGCGTGGTGCCCTTCTCGACGGCGACTCGCCGGCCGCACAGGGAGAGGTCATCCGGCCGCAGCCGTCTCGGGTTTCCCTTACGGACCTCCAGCATCGTGCCGGCGGACAGGTAGGTGACGAAGTCGAACTGGCCCTCGCGCTCCTTGGTGTCGGTGAAGGAGGAGAGGCTGATGTCGTACTTGCCCTCCTGAAGTGCCTGCAGGATCGTGTCGAACTTGACGTCCTGGAACTCCGCCGTGACGCCGAGCTTCTTGGCGATGGCCGTGCCGAGATCGATGTCGAAGCCCACGATCTGGTCGCCCTGCTTGAACTCGTTCGGCGGATACAGGGCGTCGGTGGCGATGATGATCTTGCCGGTCTTCTCGATACGGCCCAGCGCGCTGGCCGGGCTGGTGTCCTTGCATGCGGAGAGGGCGAGGGTTCCCGCAAGGACTGCGAGGCCCGCCGCGAGGCGGCGGACGAGGGGACGGGGGCGCAGGGCGTCCTCCTCTGGGCGGAGGTGGCGGATTGGCTGGGGGACTTAGACGACATCTTTGCCTACTGCCGTCAGAAGTTGATCAACAATGGCATAAACGGATTACGGCCGAGTCCAGAACTGGGGTGGTACGGCCCCCTGCCTGGGGCGTGCCGGCACATGTGGTTCAATCGGGGAACGGGTGACCCCCGTATGCCGAGAGACGACCGCGCTCCCCGTCGATCCAGGGGAGAAGTGGCCGTCTACCCGTAGTTGTCACACCTAGCAGGGGTCGCTGTGGCTGGAAAGCCTGATCAAATCCGCGATTATGACGCGGATCCCGCCTTCGCGTTGCACCGCGGAGGCAAGCTCGAAGTTCGCTCGACCGTCCCGGTCCGGGACAACGACGATCTCTCGCTCGCCTACACGCCGGGTGTCGCCCGCGTCTGCATGGCGATCGCCGACGATCCTGACCTGGTCGATGACTACACCTGGGTCTCCAACGTGGTGGCGGTGATCTCCGACGGCACCGCCGTATTGGGGCTCGGAGATATCGGCCCGGCGGCCGCCATGCCGGTCATGGAGGGCAAGGCGCTGCTGTTCAAGCAGTTCGCCGGCGTCGACTCCGTGCCCATCTGCCTCGACTGCACCGACGCCGACGAGCTCGTTGAGACCGTCATCCGGCTCGCCCCCAGCTTCGGGGGCATCAACCTCGAGGACATCAGCGCGCCGCGCTGCTTCGAGGTGGAGGACCGGCTGCGGGCCGCGCTGGACATCCCGGTCTTTCACGACGACCAGCACGGAACCGCGATCGTCTCTCTCGCGGCGCTGCGCAACGCCGCCCGCCTCACCGGCAAGCCGTTCTCGGAGATGCGCGCGGTGGTGGCCGGGGCCGGCGCCTCCGGCGTGGCGGTCTCCCGCATCCTGCTGAACGCCGGCATCGGCGACATCGCCGTGTCGGACAGCAAGGGCTTGATCTACGAAGGCCGCGACGGGCTTAACCCGGTCAAGCAGGCGCTCGCGCGCGACACCAACCGGGCCGGGCTGAAGGGTTCGACCGAGGATGCTCTGGACGGCGCCGACGTCTTCATCGGCCTGTCCGGCGGGACGATCCGAGAGGACTGCCTGGACGCCATGGCCGACGACGCCATCGTGTTCGCGCTGTCCAACCCGGACCCGGAGATCCACCCGGAGATCGCGCGGCGGCACGCCCGCGTGGTGGCCACCGGGCGGAGCGACTTCCCCAACCAGATCAACAACGTCCTCGCCTTCCCGGGCGTGTTCCGTGGCGCCCTCGACGTGCGGGCCCACTCGATCACGGAGGACATGAAGCTCGCCGCGGCCGAGGCCCTGGCCGGCGTGGTCGGCGACGACCTGTCCGCCGACTACGTGATCCCCAGCCCGTTCGACGAGCGGGTCGCCCCGGCCGTCAGCAAGGCCGTCGCCGACCAGGCCCGCAAGGAGGGCGTCGCCCGCCTCTGAGTTCCGGCGAGTTCCGGCGAGTTCCGGTACGCCTCCGGCCCGCGCACGGACAACGTGCGCGGGCCGTCGCGGTTCGATGACGAGTCGGCCGCCGGGCGAGGGGCCGGGCCCGGGCGGCGCCCCTCGGCAGCGGCCGCGCCCGGCCGCGATTAGAGTGCGACCATGTTCGCCGTCACTGCCGCACGCATCGATGCCGACAATCCGCTGAACGGCCTGGAGCTCGGAGAGCGTCCCGAGCCCACGGTCCCCGAGGGCTGGACGACCGTGACCGTCAAGGCCACCGCGCTCAACCACCATGACGTCTGGACGCTCCGCGGCGTCGGGATCCGCGAGGACCGGCTGCCGATCATCCTTGGCTGCGACGCCGCCGGGATCGACGAGGACGGTAACGAGGTCATCGTCCACTCCGTGATCGGCGACCCGGATCGGGGCGGCGGCGACGAGACGCTCGATCCCAAGCGGTCGCTGTTGTCGGAGTCCTACGACGGGACGTTCGCGGACAGGGTCGCGGTGCCACGCCGCAATCTGGTGCCCAAGCCCGCCTCGCTGTCGTTCGCGGAGGCGGCCTGCCTGCCCACCGCCTGGCTGACCGCGTACCGGATGCTGTTCGACAAGGCCGGCGTGCAGCCGGGGTCGACCATCCTGGTGCAGGGGGCCGGCGGCGGGGTCGCCACCGCACTGACCGCCCTCGGCGCGGCCGCCGGGTACCGCGTGTGGGCGACCAGCCGCAGCGAGGACAAGCGCAAGAGCGCCCTGGAGCTCGGCGCGGATCAGGTCTTCGAGACCGGGGCGCGGCTCCCCGAGCGGGTGGACGCCGTCATGGAGACCGTCGGCCAGGCCACCTGGGGACACTCGCTGAAGTCGCTGCGGCCGGGCGGGCGGATCGTGGTGTCCGGCGCGACCAGCGGCCAGCTCCCGCCCGCCGAGCTGAACCGCGTCTTCTTCCTTCAGCTGTCGGTCGTCGGGTCGACGATGGGCACCCGCGACCAGCTGGTGCGACTCGCGCGCTTCCTCGACAGGACCGGCGTGCGTCCCAGGATCGACCGGACGCTCCCGCTGGAGCAGGCTCGCGAGGGCTTCGCCGCGATGGCCGAGGGCGACCTGTTCGGAAAGATTGTCTTTACGCGTTAGAGCGGAAGATCTCACACCGGATGCGCTCGAACGTTTCCGCGAGCAGCTCGCGGGTCTGGGTGATCTGGTCGTCGTCGAGGCCGTCCCGTGGCGCCGCGCGGACGTCCTCGACGAACTTCCGCAACACCCGGTCGAGCTTGACGCGCGCGGCGTCCTCGGGGGTACCCGTGGCGGTCGTCCAGGCGTCGTCCCAGGTGTGCCGCCATTCTTCTTTCCAGGTGCGCTTCTGCTCTTTCCAGTACGCCTTCTGGCGCTGCCAATCCTCCTTCTGCCGCTGGCTGGTCTCCTTGAGGTTCTGCGTCGCGCCGGCCGGACCCTGCTTGCGCATCTCCCGGGCCGCGTGGGTCAGCTCCTCGCGCAGCGAGCGTACGGTTTCGCGGACGTCCTCCTGGACCTCGCGGGCGATGTCGCGGACGGACTCGCTCAGTTCGTCCTCCAGCTCCGCCAGCTCGTCCATGCGGCGCTCGAGCTCGGCGCGGCCCGCGTCGGTCAGCCGGTAGACCTTCTTGCCCTTGGTGACCTCGTGCGTGACCAGGCCCTCTTCTTCCAGCCGGGCCAGCCGGGGATAGATGGTGCCCGGGGAGGGGGAGTAGACGCCGAGGAAGCGATCCTGGAGCAGCCGGATGACCTCGTAACCGTGCCGCGGGCTCTCTTCGAGCAGCTTCAGCAGATACAACCGAAGCCGGCCGTGGCCGAACACCGGGCTCATAGGTCCCTCTCTCCTTCTTGCTTCAGTGCTTCCGGATCAGGCCGGCTGAGCAGGGTGATGGCGCCGGAGACGGAATTGACGTTCAGGGACGCGCTGCCGTCGCCGAGCGTACCGGTGACGGTCTTGGGAACGGCGCGTTCCTCCCGCGTGAGCTCGGGGAAGGCCGAATCGATCCGGCCGCCGACGGAGTTCAGGCTGACCTCGGCCGAGGTCGACTCCGGCAGTCGCATGGTCACCTCACCGGAGACGGTCTTGACCTGCACGCCGCCTTCGTCGTGCAGATCGACGTCGGTGGTGATCTTGCCGCTCACCGAGTGCGCGTTCAGCGATTCGAGCACGCCGTGGGCCAGGGCGAGGTCGCCCGAGACGGACTTGAAGCTCACCGAGCCGCTCACCCCCTGCGCCTCGATCGCGCCGGTCGCCGTGTTGGCGTCGATCGTTCCGGTCACGCCGTCGAGGGTCACGTCGCCGGAGGCGGTCTTGACGGAGACGCGCCCGGACAGCCCGGTGATGACCGCGTTGGCGGTGACGAGGTTCAGGGTGACCGGGCAGTCCTTCGGCACCGTGATCGTGACGGTGGCCCGGCCGCGTGTGTTCTGCAGCCACTGGAGGACGCCCTCCAGTCCACCGCGTTTCTGGTTGACGCTCAGCATGCCGGCCTCGTGCACCACCTCGAGGGGATGTCCCGAGATCTCGCTCACCTGCAGGGAGGGCCTGTTGTCGGTCGGCAGGATGGAGACGGTGCCGGCCACGATATTCGCCTTGAGCGTGACCACACCGTCGAAGTCGATCTTCGTCGGCTCATCTATCGTCCAGTGCGCCATGGCGCGATCTCCTTTGCCGGAACACCGTTGGAACGCCGCTCCTAAGAAGATATATCGTGTTTGGCGAAAGTCAAGATGTATCGCGTCTGCGGCGACGGTGCGGCGGTCCCGCCGTCAGTCGTCGTCCTCGTCTCCCAGCCTGGCAAGCCAGGTGGCGAGGCGCTCGACCGGCGTCTCGAACTCGGGATTGAGGTCGACGAACTCTCTGAGCCGATCCGCCATCCACGCGAGAGAGACCTCTTCCTCCCCGCGGCGGTCGGTGAGTTCCTCGATGCCCCGATCGGTGAAGTACATGCGTTTACGTCCGCAACTCTTTGCTAGATGGCCTGGTGGCGCCCAAGTTAGCAGCCGGCGCGCCGAGGTCCGGATGGCACTGTGCCCCGCACGCGGGGCGTACGGGGCACAGTGCGGGTGACGTGGTTACCGCTCGCCGAAGATGGCGGCGAGCAGGCCCTGCTGCTCGGCCGCGTGCATCTTGGCCGAGCCCACCGCCGGGGACGAACTGGCCCTGCGGGAGACCCGCTTCAGCTCGCGGCCCTCGAGGTGAGGGGGCAGCTTCAGCGCCATGAACGGCCACGCGCCCATGTTGGCGGGCTCGTCCTGCGCCCAGATCAGCTCGGCGTCGTCGGAGTACTTGGCCAGCTCCGCCTTGATCTCGTCGACGGGCAGCGGGTACAGCCGCTCGACGCGCACGATCGCGGTCGACGTGTCGCCGGCCTTCTCGCGTGCGTTCACCAGGTCGTAGTAGATCTTGCCGGAGGAGAGCACGACCCGGCGGACCTGGCCGGGCTCGGCGGTGTCACCGATCACCGGCTGGAAGCACCCGGTGGTGATCGCCGACGTGGGCGAGGTGGCCGCCTTCAGCCGCAGCATCGACTTCGGCGTGAAGACGATCAGCGGCTTCTCCCGCGGCGACAGCGCCTGCCAGCGCAGCAGGTGGAAGTAGTTCGCCGGGGTGGTCGGCTGCGCCACCGTCATGTTGTCCTGCGCGCACGTCTGCAGGTAACGCTCGATGCGCGCCGACGAGTGGTCGGGGCCCTGCCCCTCGTAGCCGTGCGGCAGCAGCAGGACGACGCTGGACCGCTGGCCCCACTTCTGCTCACCGGACGAGATGTACTCATCCAGGATCGACTGGGCGCCGTTGGCGAAGTCGCCGAACTGGGCCTCCCAGCAGACCAGCGCGTCCGGCCGGGTCATCGAGTAGCCGTACTCGAAGCCCATGGCGGCGTACTCGCTCAGCAGCGAGTCGTGCACGTAGAACTTCGACGTGCCCTGGCCGAACTGCTTGAGCGGGGTGTACTCCTCACCGGACTTGCGGTCGAACACCACCGCGTGCCGCTGGCCGAAGGTGCCGCGACGGGTGTCCTGGCCGACCAGGCGGACCGGGCGGCCGTCGATGAGCAGCGAGCCGAGGGCGAACATCTCACCGGTCGCCCAGTCGATCACGTCCTCTTCGACCATCTGCGCGCGCTTCTGCAGCAACGGCTGCACCCGCGGGTGGGCCGAGAAGCCCTCCGGCAGGTTGAGCTGCGTGTCGATGATCCGCTTCACCGTCTCCTCGGAGATCGCCGAGGAGACGCCGGCGTGGTCGACCGGGATGCGCTCGATGTCGGGCTTGGTGAAGCTCTCCTGCGGCGGCTGCTTCGTGGCCTCGCGGGTCTCGCTGAACGCCCGCTCCAGCTGTGCCTGGTAGTCGCGCAGTGCCTGCTCGGCCTCTTCCACGCTGATGTCGCCGCGGCCGATCAAAGCCTCGGTGTAGAGCTTGCGGACCGAGCGCTTGACGTCGATGAGGTCGTACATCAGCGGCTGCGTGAACGACGGGTTGTCGGTCTCGTTGTGACCGCGCCGCCGGTAGCAGATCATGTCGATGACGACGTCCTTGTTGAACGCCTGCCGGTATTCGAAGGCCAGCCGGGCGACCCGCGCGCACTGCTCGGGGTCGTCGCCGTTGACGTGGAAGATCGGCGCCTGGATCATCCGCGCCACATCGGTGGCGTAGACGCTGGACCGGGAGTACTCCGGCGCGGTGGTGAACCCGACCTGGTTGTTGACCACGACGTGCACGGTGCCGCCGGTGCGGTAGCCGCGGAGCTGGGAGAGGTTCAGCGTCTCGGCCACGACGCCCTGGCCGGCGAAGGCCGCGTCGCCGTGGAGGAGGATGGGCATGACCGTGAACCCGCCCTCGCCGACGTCGACGAGGTCCTGCTTGGCGCGGACGACGCCCTCGGCGACCGGGTCGACGGTCTCCAGGTGACTCGGGTTGGCCACCAGCGCCGTGTGGATCTTCGAGCCGTCACGGGCGACGAAGTCGCCCTCGGCGCCGAGGTGGTACTTCACGTCGCCGGAGCCCTGGGCGCTACGGGGGTCGAGGTTGCCCTCGAACTCCCCGAAGATCTGACCGTAGGACTTGCCGACGATGTTGGCGAGCACGTTGAGCCGGCCGCGGTGGGCCATGCCGATGACGACCTCGTCGAGATGCTGCTGGGCGGCGGCGGTGATGACCGCGTCGAGCAGCGGGATCAGCGACTCGCCGCCTTCGAGGGAGAACCGCTTCTGCCCGACGAACTTCGTCTGCAGGAACGTCTCGAACGCCTCGGCCGTGTTGAGCCGGCCGAGGATGTGCTTCTGCTCCTCAGTGTCCGGCTTGTCGTGCGTTACCTCGACCCGCTCCTGGATCCAGGCGCGCTCGTCCGGGTCCTGGATGTGCATGTACTCGATGCCGACGGTGCGGCAGTAGGACCCGCGCAGCACGCCGAGGATGTCGCGCAGCTTCATGGTCGGCTTGCCGCCGAAGCCGCCGGTGGCGAACTCGCGCTCCAGGTCCCACAGGGTGAGACCGTGCTTGAGCACGTCGAGGTCGGGGTGGCGGCGCTGGGTGTACTCCAGCGGGTCGGTGTCGGCCATGAGGTGGCCGCGCACCCGGTAGGCGTGGATGAGCTCGTGCACCCGCGCGACCTTGGCGACGTCGTCCTCGTGGGTGGCGCTGATGTCCTGCACCCAGCGGACCGGCTCGTACGGTATCCGCAGCGCCTCGAAGATCTCGTCGTAGAACTCGTCCTCGCCGAGCAGCAGCTGGTGCACGCGGCGCAGGAAGTCGCCGGACTGGGCGCCCTGGATGATGCGATGGTCGTACGTCGACGTCAGCGTCATGACCTTGCTGATGCCGAGCCGGGCGAGTGCCTCCTCGGAAGTACCGGCGTATTCGGCGGGGTATTCCATGGCGCCGACGCCGATGATGCTGCCCTGGCCGGGCATGAGCCGCGGCACCGAGTGGACGGTGCCGATCGTGCCCGGGTTGGTGAGGCTGATCGTCGTGCCGGCGTAGTCGTCGATGGTCAGCTTGTTGTTGCGCGCCTTGCGCACGACCTCTTCGTAGGCCGCCCAGAACTGGCGGAAGTCGAGGGTCTCAGCCGCCTTGATGTTGGGCACGACCAGTTGCCGCTGGCCGTCGTCCTTCTTCAGGTCGATCGCCAGGCCGAAGTTGACGTGCTCCGGCTTGACCAGCGTGGGCTTTCCGTCCACCTGCGCGTAGGCGGCGTTCATCTCCGGCATCGCCTGCAGCGCCCGGATGATGGCGTAGCCGATCAGGTGCGTGAACGAGACCTTGCCGCCCCGCCCGCGCTTCAGATGGTTGTTGACGACGATGCGATTGTCGATCAGCAGCTTGGCGGGCACCGCGCGCACGCTCGTCGCGGTGGGCACCTCGAGGCTGGCCTCCATGTTGGAGACCGTGCGGGCCGCGACGCCGCGGAGGCGTATCTCTTCGGCGCCTCCGGGGACCTGGGGCGCCGGGGCCGCCTTCTCGGGGGCCTTCGGCGCCGCGGGCTTCTTCTCGGCGGCGGGCTTCGCGGCCGGGGGGGCCGGGGGGGCCGCGGGGGCCGGCGGCGGTGCCGGG
>JAOPYL010000071.1 GCA_025964625.1 Actinoallomurus sp.
GTTGGCGATGCGGTTCGCCGCGTGCTCGATGTCGGCGGCTGGGCACATCGGCTCGACTTCTGCCTCCGGTGTCGGTGCGCCACGCTCACCGGAGTCCGGGCCGGGCCACACCCAGCACCATGTGAGCTCACGCCCCTCGTACAGGCGGATCAGGACGTGCTGCGTCATGCCGGGGCTCAGAATGTCGCCGCGCGGGTCCGTCCCGGTGACGCCGGGCCTCCTGGCGGTCAGCGCGGGCAGCTTCGCCTCGACCTCCAGGCCCCGGGCCTCCAGCGCGGCGACCAACTGGTCCATGTACGCCTGGGCCAGCGCCTCCTCAGGCATCGGTCGCCTCCGTTGCTGGCTTGCGGGCGACGCCACCCCAGAACGGGATGTCGTCCCGCCGGGCGAAGTGGCCGTCCGGCCGCCATGCCGGCACCTGGACCAGGCCCGGGTCGACGAGCTCCAGGTCACCGAAGAAGCCGAGGACCTCCTCGCGCGTCCGGGGTACGGCTTTGGAGCTGGCCTGGTCATAGACCTGTGCGGCCGACGCCAGTTCCGGTGTGCGGTCGATGTGGGACAGCGCCAGGTAGCTGCCCGGCGGCATCCACGATCGGAACGTGCCGGTAAGGCCGTAGGGGTGTTCGCGTTCGTGGCCAGTAACGCGCGCCCGTGGCACAACACGACCGGGTCGTTGTCGACGTAGACCACCCGGGCATCCAGCGCGATCGCCTGCGCGACCTGATGGACGTTCTCCCGCGTGGGCAGGCCCGACCCGATGTCGACGAACTGGCGGATGCCGCACTCGCCGGCCAGGTACCGCACGACCCGGCCGAGGAACGCCCGGTTCTCCCTGGCGATCAGCCGCACATTCGGCAAGCGGGCCTCCACCACCGATCTGGCCCGCCGCTTCGACCTGATCCGCGTCGAGGACCTAAAGATCAAAAATATGGTCGGTTCGGCGCGCGGAACCGACCAGGTGCCTGGTAAGAACGTGCGGGCCAAGGCCGGACTCAACCGGTCCATCCACGCGGCCGGGTGGGGCCGGCTCGTGACCCGCCTGGAGCAGAAGGCTCCTGGGCGGGTGGAGAAGGTCGATCCCGCGTAGGGGGACGGGTTGGAATCCCCCGCCTTCAGGCGAGGGAGGACGTCAAGGCCACGACACTGATGCCGGGGTGGATCCGCGACGTGGCGGCGTTCAACCCGGTGAACTGGTCGCTGGAGGCCGCCCGCGCGGCGCTGCTGGCGAGACCGGACTGGACGGGCCTGGCGGTGCACGGCGGCTGGCTGCTCGCCCTGGCGGCGCTGATGGTCTGGCTGTCCACGTACTCGTTCCGCGCCTATCAGAAGTCCACGTAGGACGAGGCGGGGCCGGCCCGGGCCGGCCCCGCGTGGGCGCGCCGCCTCGGCGACGCCGGACGGTTTCGGTGCTCTGGTGGCAGGGCATCACCCGGTATATCCGCCTGCGTCGCCGCAGGCTTGTGGCGGTTTCGGTAGACGGCACGGGCTGCGTGCCGACGTCACCGCTGACCCGAAGGCTCTCTTCCCGACCTCCACCCCATCCGGACGGCCGGATCCGGCGGTGGCCGGGAGGTCGCTCCGCATGCGGCGACCAGGTCATCACGGCTACTCGGCTTCACGACCCGATCGGTCCGGCCAGGACACCGATCGGCTCGCGGAGGGAGAGAACATGCCCTACCAAACGGTGAACCCATACAACGGCGAAGTCCTTGAGACGTTCCCGCAGATCAGCGACGCGGAACTCGAGGACGCTCTGGCCCGCGCAGAGTCGACGTACGAGACGTGGCGGCAGCGGACCTTCGGGGAACGCGGGGCGATCACCGAGCGCGCGGCCGGAATCCTGCGTGAGCGAAGAGAGGAGTTCGCCCGCCTGCTGACCCTCGAGGTCGGCAAGCTGATCAATGAGAGCAGGGAGGAGGTCGACCTGGCGGCGGACATCTTCGACTACTACGCGGAGAATGCGGAGACCTTCCTCGCGCCGGTCCCGCTCACCACGGATCCGCGGGTGGGCGACGCCGTCATCGTCAACAGCCCGCTGGGCGTGCTGTTCGGCGTACAGCCATGGAACTTCCCGTACTACCAGCTGGCCCGGTTCGCGACTCCCAACGTCATGGCGGGCAACGTCGTCATGGTCAAGCACGCGTCGAGCGTGCCGCAGTCCGCGCTGGCCTTCGAGCGTCTCTACCGCGAGGCCGGTGCGCCGGAAGGCGTCTACACGAATCTGTTCGTGAGCAAAGAGCAGGTCGGAAAGGTGATCGACGATCCGCGCGTCAAGGGCGTGGCCCTGACCGGCAGCGAGGAGGCGGGGAAGGTCGTCGCCGCTCGCGCCGGCAGGGCGATCAAGAAGAGCACGCTGGAGCTGGGAGGCAGTGACCCGCTGATCGCGTTGCCCGACGCCGACCTGGCCAAGACCGTCCATTGGGCGGTGTGGGGCCGGATGAACAACTGCGGGCAGTGCTGCGTCGCCTCCAAGCGCCTCCTCATCCACGACCAGATCGCCGACAAGTTCGTGGAGGAGTACAAGGCCGCCCTCAGCGGGCTCACCGCCGGAGACCCCATGGACGAGAAGACCACGCTTCCGCCGCTGTCGTCCCAGTCCGCCGCGGACGCGCTCAAGGCCCAGGTGGCCGAGGCGGTCGAGCACGGCGCCAAGGCGATCACGGTGGGAGATCCGGTACCGGCCACCGGCGCCTTCGTGCAGCCGACCATCCTTACCGGCGTGACGAGGGACAACCCGGTGTACGGCCAGGAGCTCTTCGGTCCCGTGGCGATGTTCTTCCGCGTCAAGGACGAGGACGAGGCGGTCGCCATCGCCAACGACACCGGCTACGGCCTCGGCGGGTCGGTGTTCACGTCGGACACCGAGCATGGCAAGGAGATCGCTCAGCGCATCGAGAGCGGCATGGTCTTCATCAATCACCCCACCTGGACGGCTCCCGAACTCCCGTTCGGTGGCGTGAAGAACTCCGGCTACGGACGGGAACTCTCCTGGCTCGGCATCCAGGAATTCGTCAACAAGAAGCTCATCGACGTCCTTCCGATCGACGCGCCGCCATGAGAAGGCGGAGTCGGCGATGACACGGCGTGGTAGATCACGCCGTCCGCACGGGCTTCACCGCTCAGCCGTTCCCGTGCTCGCCGCCGTCGTGAACGGGCCCCATTGCTGGGCGAAAAGTCCGGATTAGTGCGAATCTTCCGTATTAGTGATTCGTTAGCTTCTGCAATGGTATATTGCCGCTTTTAGTGACAAAGGGTGACGCTATCGTTCCGCCAATGGCCGCTGGATTCGACGTGAGCGTGTTCGCGGCAGCGTCCGCACGGCCTGCCCATTGTCGTAACTTTACGTGTTTGTCTGCTTACTTCGCCATCTGAACGGAACCTTTACACGTCCCGTATACAGAAGCGATTTATGCTCCCAAGCCTGGACACAGGAGTGCATATGGGACGACGTGCCGCCGACCGCGCCTCTGATGGCCAGGACGCCGACACCGCCAATGAACCAGAGGGTGGGCTGGCGCATGCTCTGGGGCTGACGGTCGCTTCGGCCGCCGTATGGGGTGTGGCGCACGTCTTCGCGGGGCGTCGCGTTGTCGGCTTCCTTCTGATGGGCGTGTTCGTGGTCCTCGTCGGCGGTGCCGTCATCGTCGTGCTGGACTTCCCGGGGACCCTGAAGCACATCGCGGTTCAGCGCGACTGGCTGGCCGGCATCACCGTGGGCATCCTCGTGCTCGCGCTCATCTGGGCCACCGTCGTCATCCGCTCCTACCAGGTGGTCCGCCCGCGAGGGTCGGCAGGCGTGGCGCGGGTGCTCGCCGGAGGTCTCGTCGTGGTGCTCGCCGTGGGTGTCTGCGCGCCGCTCGTATGGGCGGCCCGGGATACGTACACGCTGCGCGACACGATCGGCACCATCTTCCACGGCGACGTCGCGCGCCCGCGAACGGTCGACGTCGCCGACCCGTGGAAGGACAGGCCGCGGGTGAACATCCTGCTGCTGGGCGGGGACGGGGCCGGCGACCGTACGGGAGTCCGAACGGACAGCATGACGGTGGCGAGCATCGATACCCGGACCGGCGACACCGTCCTGTTCAGCCTGCCGCGGAACCTGCAGCACTTCCCCATGGTCGCGCGGCTGCGGTCGCGCTGGCCCGACGGCTTCACCGGAGTGGGCGGCCCGGGCGACGTCGGCCTGCTGAACGAGCTGTACCAGGACGCCGAAAACGATCCTTCGCTCGTCCCCGGTTTCGGCAAGGGCCGCCGCGGGCCCGAGCTGTTGAGGGAGGAGATCTCCTATCTCATCGGCCAGCCCATCGACTACTACGTCCTCGTCAACCTGTTCGGCTTCTCCGACATCGTCGACGCGATGGGCGGGGTCAGGGTGCACATCGCCCAGGACATCCCGTTCGGCGGACCCGAGGACGGCAGCGCGCCCACCGGCGTGCTGAAGAGCGGTGACCGCATGCTCGACGGCAAGCAGGCCCTCTGGTTCGGGCGCTCGCGCACGGCCAGCAGCGACTTCGTCCGCATGGGCCGGCAGAAGTGCCTGATGAAGGCGATCGCCCAGCAGGCCGACCCGCAGAAGATCCTGATGAGCTTCCAGCAACTGGCCTCCGCGGCGAAGAAGACGATCTCCACGAATATTCCGGCGGCGCTGCTGCCGGCGCTCGTGACACTGTCCGGCACGATGAAGCACGGGGCGCAGGTCACCAGCTTGATGTTCGTCCCGCCGCAGTTCCACGTAGTCAGGCCGGACATCGAAGTGATGCGGCGGGTGACCGCCAAGGCCATCACCGCGAGTGAGGACCAGCAGACGACCTCGGCCGCTCCGAGTACCCCGGCCGATGCGAGTCCGTCGGCCGGCGCGAGTGCCTCTCCGAGCGCGAGTGCCTCGGCGACCTCGAGTGCCTCGGCGAGCCCGAGTGTCAGCGACAGCCCCAGTGACAGCGCGTCGGCCGGTCTGGAGCAGTCGACGACCAAGGCGGTCTCGCTGACGGCGGCCTGCGGCTGAAAGGCGTTGGATTATGTGTCAATTGCGGGGCTCGTTAGGACCTTTTCGATTTCCGGGATACGCGCGGGGGTTGTCCCTTACCGTGCTATCCAGACTGGTAGGGGCATACGTGCGGTAGGATCCTGCGGTCAAAGCCAAAGGTTACTGACCGCGTCTATTCAATCACTTTGCAAATCGGCCCGTGCAGATGGACGTCCCCGTGGGAGACGCTGGGGGCCGCGAGCAGAGGATCAGGAGACTCCATGGCACGGCGTCAGGGTGCAGGGCGTGCGGCGCGCGGCCGCGCGCCGGTCCCGGTCGCCGGGCTGTGGCGCGCGCTGGGACTCACGGTCGCCTCGACGATCGTCTGGGGCGTCGCGCATGTGTGGGCGGGCCGCCGTGCCGTCGGCTTCACCCTCATGGGCCTGCTCGCACTGATCGTCTTCGGTGGCGCGGCGGCCGCGCTGGCCTTCCAGCAGAACCTCAAGCAGATCGCCGTCCAGCACACCTGGCTGGACGGGATCACGATCGGCATTCTCGTCCTCGCGCTGGCGTGGGGCTCGATCGTCATCCGTTCGTACCAGGTCGTACGGCCCGTCGGACTTCCGCTGGCGATGCGTATCACGTCGGGATCCCTCGTCGTGGTCATGGCGCTGATGGTCTGCACGCCGCTCGTGTACGCGGCGAACGCCACGTACGTGCTCCGGGACACGCTCTCCAGCATTTTCTCCGGTGACCAGCCCGGACAGCAGATCAACGCGTCGGATCCCTGGAAGAACAGACCGCGGATCAACGTCCTGCTGCTCGGCGGCGACGGCGGGAAGGACCGCACCGGCATCCGCACCGACAGCATGACGGTCGCCAGCATCGACACCAAGACCGGCAACAGCGTGCTGCTGAGCCTGCCGCGCCAGATCCAGAAGTTCGAGATGCCGCAGCGCCTGCGGTCCAAGTGGCCCGCCGGCTACACCGGAGACCCGGGCGACCAGGGCCTGCTCAACGAGCTGTACATCGAGGGCGAGAGGCACCCCGACCTCGAGCCCGGCTACAAGAAGGGGCAGCGCGGCCCCCACCTGCTCGAAGACGCGATCGGGCACCTCCTCGGCCTCAAGCTCGACTACTACGTCCTGGTCAACCTCGAAGGCTTCCGCGACATCGTGAACGCCATGGGCGGCGTCAGGGTGCACATCCAGACGCGGCTACCGATCGGCGGCGACCCCTCCCGCGGCATGCCGCCGACCGGTTACCTCGAGCCCGGCTGGCACAAGCTGGACGGCGAGAAAGCCCTCTGGTTCGGCCGCAGCCGCCACGCCGACGACGACTTCCACCGCATGGACCGGCAGAAGTGCCTGTTGAAGGACATCGTCGACCAGGCCGACCCGCAGACGGTCGTCACCCACTTCGAACAACTGGCGAAGGCGGCGAAGAACACCATCGCTACGAACGTTCCGGCCGAGCTCCTGCCCGCGCTCGTCAAGCTGTCCGGCACCGTCAAGCACGGCGCCGACATCCACAGCCTGCCGTTCAACCCGTACAAGATGCCCGGCTTCCACGTCTACCAGCCGAACATCCAGGTCATGCACACGGTGACGGCGAAGGCCATCGCCGACAGCGAGCACCCGCAGCCGGCCGTGTCGAGCAGCCCGACGCCGACGAAGAAGGCGACCTCGAAGCGGACCGCGACCCTGGCGCCCACGACGCAGCCGGCCGGTTCTTCGGGGAGCGTCTCGCTGAAGAACGTCTGCGGCTAGCGCGGCCGGCGGCGGTGGCCGTGGCGCCTGACCGGGGCCTCTCGGCCACCGTGCCCGGCCGCGTCGCCGCGGCAGGTCATCTTTGCGTCGTCCAGGTCATCGCATGACCCAGGGGAGAATGTCCGGGTGACCCGTAAACTCCCGACGGGCCGTCCCCTGCGGCGGCGTGTGCTCGTCGCGATCGTCGGCGTGGCCGCCCTCGCGGTCGTGCTGTTCGCGATCCCGCTGGCGATAGCAATGCAACGGCTGTACCGCGACGAGGCCATCGTGGCGCTCGCACGCGACGCCTCCCGTATCTCGGCCGCCGTGCCCGACAGCATCGCGCGCCACCCGAAACCGGTGCCGCTGGTCACCGACATGTCGCGGCACCTCAGCGTCGGCATCTACACCCTCGACGGCAAGCGGGTCACCGGGCGCGGCCCAGCGCTGTCGCCGGTCGCAGGCCGGGCGGGCGACGGACGGGAACATGAGGCGGTCGAGCACGGCTTCCTGGCCGTGTCAGCCCCGGTCCCCTCCGACCAGGCCATCGTGGCCGTGATCCGCGTGGCGAAGCCGTACAACTACGTCTCCGGCCAGTTCGAGCGGGCATGGCTGCTCATGGGCGCGCTGGCGATCCTCGTCGTCGGTCTGGCCGCCGTGGTGGCACGGCGGCAGGCGGGCCGCCTGGCCGCGCCGCTCGAACGGCTGACCCGGGACGCGCAGGCCCTGGGTAGCGGCGACTTCAGCATCCGGGCCAGGTCGATCGGCGTGCGGGAGGCGGACGCCGCGAGCCGCGCCCTGGAGGTGACCGCCCGGCGGCTCGGCGACGTGCTCGACCGCGAGCGCGCCTTCAGCGCCCACGTGTCCCACCAGCTGCGCACCCCGCTGACCGGGCTGCTCCTCGGCCTTGAGGCGGGGCTGTCCGGGGGCGATCCGCAGACGGTCATCCGCACCGCGCTGGAGCGCGGCGAGCATCTACAGGAGATCATCGACGATCTCGTCCGGCTCTCCCGGGGCAACGTCGGCGACCGGGGTGTGCTGGACGTGCCGACGCTGCTCGACGAGGTGCGTAACCGGGCGGACGTGAGCGTGACCGTCCAGGAGGGATTGCCGGAGGTACGCGCCTCGCTCGCGGCCGTACGCCAGATCGTGCACGTCCTGGTGGACAACGCGGCCACGCACGGGAAGCCGCCCATCACCGTGTCGGCCCTGGACGTCGGCACCGGCCTGGCGATCGAGGTCACCGACCGGGGAGCGGGTATCCCCGACGGCGTCGACGTCTTCCGCGCCCCGGCGGACGGGCACGGCATCGGGCTCGCCCTCGCCCGCTCACTGGCCGAGGCCGAGGGTGGCCGGCTGGTGATCCGCCGCCCGTCACCGCCCGTATTCAGCCTGCTCTTGCCCGCGAGTGGCTATCGTGGCGGCGATTAGTCCTATGCCACCTCACTCATTCTTCCCCGGCCGCCTCGCGCTCGTAGCGATATCCGCGCCCGCGCAGCGTCGTGATATGCCCGTACGCCCCAAGTTTGCGGCGCAGTGTGGACACGTGCACGTCGAGGGTCTTGGTGGGGCCGAACCAGTTCTCGTCCCAGACCTCGTCCATGAGCTGCTCCCGGGTGACCACCTCGCCGACGCGCGTCACCAACGCGGCGAGCAGGTCGAACTCCTTGGGGCGCAGGAGCACCTCGGTGCCGCCGATGTGCACGCGCCGGGCGGGCAGATCGAGGCGCAGCCGCCCCACCGTGACGATCTGGTCGCCCGGCCCGGCGGCCCGGCGACGCAGGTGGGCGCGGAGCCGCGCCACCAGCTCGGTGAGCCGGAACGGCTTGGTCAGATAGTCGTCGGCACCGGCGTCCAGCGCGACGACCACCTCGAATTCCTCGGTACGGGCCGTGAGCACGACGATCACGGTCTGCGGCAGGTCGGCACGCAGCCGCCGGCAGAGCTCCACACCCTCGATGTCCGGCAATCCGAGATCAAGAAGGATAAGATCCGGCGGATGCGCGTGAACGTCTGCCAGCCCGGCCTCCCCGGTGTTGGCGAGACTCGAGTCGTATCCGCTCGCGGACAGGGCCTTCAGCAATTCGGACCCGATGACGGCGTCGTCTTCCACCACCAGGATGCGTTCCCGCGTCACGCCTCTGATCCTAAGGACCCCCCGAAAGTGATCTTCAGTTGATGCACGGAAGGTTTTCGTTCAGCCGAAAGTCGAGGACTTCAGGATCATGACAGACGTCAGTGTGATCGTCATCGTCTACAACGATGCCGATCGGCTGCCCCACGCGGTGCGCTCCGTGCTCGGCCAGTCCCACCGGAACGTCGAGGTGGTGATCGTCAACGACGCGAGCACGGACGCGACGGCCCAGGTGGCCGACGGGCTGGCAGCCGCCGACCCCGACCGGGTGCGCGCGGTCCATCGGGCGGAGAACTCCGGCGGCTGCGGGCAGCCGCGCAACGACGGCATCGCCGAGGCGCGCGGCACGTACCTGATGTTCCTCGACAGCGACGACACCCTGGACCGGCACGCCTGCCGCAACCTGGTCACCACCGCGGAGGAGACCGGGGCCGAGCTCGTCTCCGGGTGCTGCTGGCGGGTCTTCCCGGACAAGGGCGAGGAGCGCGCCTGGTACCGCGGCGTCTACCGTGAGCGGGCCGTCTACTCCTCGGTGCGGGAGCGGCCGGAGCTGCTGTACGACACGCTGTCGACCAACAAGCTCTACCGGCGCGACTTCCTCGACCGCGAGGGCCTGCGGTTCGTGGAGCGCCTGCACTACGAGGACCTGCTGTTCAGCACGCAGGCCTACCTCGGCGCCCGGATGATCGCGATCATCCCGCACCGGGTCTACAACTGGATCATCATTGAGAACGCCGAGACGCTCTCGATCACCAACCAGCGGTCCGAGCTGCGCAACTTCTCCGACCGGCTGGAGATCTTCCGGCGTATCGACGCGGTGTACGCGCGGCACGGTGGCGAGGACCTCAAGCTGTCCAAGGACGTCAAGTTCCTCAACCACGACCTGCTGCTGTACGTCCGGGGCCTGCGGAGCCGTGACGCGGAGTACCGCGAGGCGTTCCTGGAGCTGGCGCGGGAGTACATGACGACGCTCGACCCCCGCGCGTTCGCGGAGGCGCACGAGCTCCAGGCCATCATCGGCTTCATGGTCGCCAACGGCGACTTCGAGGGCGCCGTCTCGGCCTCCGACTACATCCCGAAGGGCAGGAGCGGCAAGCCGCGGCTGACGGCGCCGCTCGTCGAACGCGACGGCCGGATCTACTGGTCCGCCGACTACCTCGACACCGAGGACGGCCGCCGCATCCTCGACGTGACCGACCTCGGCATCCACTCCCTGCCGCTGAAGAGCATCAACCCCGGCGGCCGGGTGACCGAGATCGAGCGCAGAGGCCGTGCGCTCTGGCTGGCCGGCGACGTCGTCAACCCGCTGCACCGGATCGGCCCGGACGTCAAGCTCAGCGCACAGCTGGAGTTCCGAGACCGTGGCCGGGCCGGGCGTTTCTTCGCCGTTCCCGCGACGGTGACGCACGCCGATGGCCGGATCCGCTGGAGCGCCGACGTCGAGACCGGACGCGACGTCCGCCCGCTCGGCTTCCTCGACCAGAGCTGGGGCCTTCGGCTGCGCCTCAATGTCGGCGACGACGAGCTGTTCATCCGGCTCTTCGTCAACGAGGCCGTCGAGCTGTCGGTGCCGGTGCGGCCCCGGCTCACCCGCCTGGCCGGCGACCACCTGGAGGCGTACGTCCCCGAGTCGGGCGAGATGGCGTTCCGGCTCGTGGCACACGGCCGGGCCGGCCGGGCCACCCTCGCGACGCTGCGGAGGTTCACCGCCACCGGGCGCGGGCGGCGCTGGTGGACGGGCCTGCTGCGCAGCGAGAAGACCTTGCGGAGCGTCTTCACCCGGCGCTCGACGAAGATGGCGGTCTACAACAAGGTGCTCGCCCGCCTGCCGATCCGGCGGAACACGATCGTGTTCGAGAGCCACCTCGGCATGCAGTACTCCGACAACCCGAAGTACATCTACGAGGCGCTGCGCGAGTCGGGCGCGAAGTACACCGCGATCTGGTCGTACGCCACCAGCCCCAGTGGCTTCCCCAAGGATGCGAAGCTGGTCAAGCGCGGCTCGTGGCCGTACTACCTGGCCCTGGCTCGGGCCCGCTACTGGGTGGACAACCAGGGCTTTCCGAGCGAGGCGGTGAAACGCCCGCAGACGACGTACATCCAGACCTGGCACGGCTCGGCGTTCAAGCTGATGGGTGTGGACGCGCCGGAGACCAAGCGCAGCACCCGGGCGCAGCGGGCGCGACTGCAGAAGATGGTGGACCGCTTCGACCACTTCCTGGTGCGCTCCGAGCACGACGCCCAGACGTTGGTGAAGGGGCTCGGCGTTCGCGCCGAACTCATCCGCAGCGGCTATCCCCGCAACGACGCACTGGTCAACGGGGGCGACGCCGCGGCGCTGCGGAAGAAGCTCAGGCTGACCGACGGACGCAAGGTCGTGCTGTACGCGCCGACCTTCCGCACCGGCCCGAACGGCAAGCCGGAGAAGCGATTCGAGGTGCCGTTCGACCTGGAGGACTTCGCCCGGGAGCTGGGCGAGACGCACATCCTGCTGGTCCGGCCGCACTACCTCAGCACGGTCGTGGTGCCGCCGAGTCTCAGCGGCACGGTCCGGAACGTGGCCGACGTGCACGACGTCACATCGCTGCTGCTGCTCACGGACGCCCTCGTCACCGACTACTCCTCGGTGATGTTCGACTATGCGCTGCTCGACCGGCCGATGGTGATGTTCGCTCCCGACCTCGACGAATACGTCCGCTCCCGCGGCGCGTACTTCGATCTCGCCGAGAATGCGCCGGGACCGGTGGTCGCCGAACCGGAGCAGTTGTTCGCGGCGCTTCGCGACCTGGAGCGCGACGCGTACGCCAAGCAACGGCGCGAGTTCGTCGAGCGGTTCGGCGAGTACGACCAGGGAACGGCCGCCAAGCAGGTCGTCGAGCACTTCTTCACGGGGAACAGCAATGCCTGAGCAGACCGCATCGCGTGACGTCTTCATCGTCTGCAACAACTTCGAAGAGCTCGGCGGCCTCCAGAAGTGGGCGCACCACGTCGGCCGGCTGTTCACCGAGCGCGGCCACCGGGTGCACATGATCGGCGTCACGCACGCCCAGGACCGGCACGACTACGGGCGGGACCTGCCCTACGACCTCACCGTGCTCCACGAGACCCCGCCTCCCGCCCGGCACAAGGGACGGCTGCGCGAGTCGCGCCGCCGTTCCGTGCAGCGGCAGGGCGCGGCGAAGCTCAGCGAGCTGTTCCGGGCCGCGCGGCCGGGCGGCGTCATCATCGCCGCGCAGGTATGGGCGATGGAGTGGGTGGCGCTCGCCAACACGGCGGGCATGCCGGTCATCGGCATGAGTCACGAGTCGTACGAGGCCACCAAGGGCTCGTCGCGGTACTCCCGGGTGAAGCGCTACTTCGCGGACGTGGACCGGCTGCTCGTCCTCACCACCGAGGACGCCGACGCGTGGGCCCGCGACGGCCTGTCCAACGCCGATGTCATGCCGAATCCGCTGCACGTCACGCCCACGGCCTTTCCGGACCTGACCGAACCCATCGTGGTCGGGCTCGGCCGGCTGTCCTTCGAGAAGGGCCAGGACATGCTCCTGGAGGCCTGGGCGAAGATCGCCGAGCGCGCTGGGTCCGCCCCGGCCGCCTCACCCGACCGCCCGCCGGCGTGGCGGCTGCGGCTGTACGGCTCGGGGCCGGACGAGGAGATGCTGCGCCGCCAGGCCGACGAGCTGGGTGTGGCCGTGGAACTGCCCGGGCCCACCTCCGACATCGAGGGCGCGCTCACGCACGCGTCGATCTACGCGCTGCCGTCGCGGAGCGAGGGCTTCCCGATGGGCATCCTCGAGGCCATGGCGTACGGGCTGCCGATCGTCGCGTTCGACAGCGCGCCGGGCGTCCGTGAGCTCATCACCGACGAGGTCGACGGGCTGCTCGCCACTCCGGGCAACATCGCGGAGTTCGCCGCCGCACTGGAACGCCTGATGGACGACCCCGGGCTGCGCGCGAAGCTGGGGGAGGCGGCCCGGTCCTCGGTTCAGCGCTTCTCCGCCGACAAGGTCGTCGATCGCTGGGAGCGGATGTTCACGCTGGTCCATCGCTGACGGCGCGCGTTCTCCAAGGAGGCGGGCGGGGCCTCGTGCCGAAGGGCCGAGGTCAGGTCCACATGGAGCGCAGGCGGTTACGAGGGCGGGTCCGTTCCCAGGTGCACGGCTGGGTCTCCTGCGGCGCGTCCACCGCCCGGATGGCCAGGCTCAGCAGGCTGATGAGCAGTGAGCCGGCCGTGTCACTCTCGAGATACACGGTCACCCAGTCGTCGCCGGGCCGGGTCACCACCTGCCCGGACTCGGCGAGCACCTTGTCGATCCGGCCGACGCAGGCCCAGGTGAGGTGGAGGTCCGCCTCACCACCGGTGTGCAGATGAAGGATCTGACCGCCGCGGAAGCTGAAGCCCCGCCCGGCGCCACAGGATGGACGGCTGGCCTCCAGCCCCGGCCAGGTCGTCAACTGCGCGGCCACACGCTCGGCCGTGCTCCGGCTCTTCTCGGAGCCTGTCACGGTCATAGGATCGCGCGTCGCGCTCTTTTGTCATAAGGGCCCGCATCCCAATCGTTATGAACGAACTGTGCCGCTTTTCGCCTCTCGGTCATCGCGGCGACGTCCGGTCGTGCCTCCCGCACCATCCGGTCTACGGTGGACGGATGATTTTCCGTAGTGACGTGGAGGCGGCCAGGACCCGGATCGGTTCGCGGGTCCGCACGACCCCGGTCCTCCACACCGGCGGACTCTGGCTGAAGCTGGAGCAGTTCCAGCACACGGGTTCCTTCAAGGCGCGAGGTGCCTTCAACCGCATCCTGGCCGCCGCCGAGCAGGGCGCGCTCCCGGCCGTGGGCGTGATCGCCGCCTCCGGCGGCAACGCCGGCCTGGCCGCCGCGCACGCGGCGCGTGAGATCGGCATACCCGCCGAGGTGTACGTCCCGGAGACCGCGCCGGAGGTGAAGGTCGCCCGGCTCCGGGCCCTGGGCGCATCGGTGGTGCAGGCCGGCCGCGAGTACGCCGAGGCCTACGAGGCCGCCACCAAGCGCGTCGCCGACACCGGGGCGCTGTTCTGCCACGCCTATGACCAGCCGGAGATCTGCGCCGGCCAGGGCACTGTCGCCCTGGAGCTGGAGGAGCAGACCGGTGGCGTCGACACCGTGCTGGTCGCGGTCGGCGGCGGAGGCCTCATGGCCGGCATCGCCGCCGCACTCGAAGGCCGGTCGCGTGTCGTCGCGGTCGAGCCGCGCGACTGCCCCTCGTTCCACGCCGCGCTGGCGGCCGGACAGCCGGTCGACGCCGAGGTGTCGGGCGTGGCGGCCGACTCGCTCGGCGCACGCCGTACGGGCGACATCGCCTTCACCGTGGCCCGCCGGACGGGCGTGAGGTCGCTGCTGGTCGGCGACGACGACGTGGTCGCCGCCAGGCGGGCGCTCTGGGAGGGGTACCGCATCGCGATCGAGCACGGCACCGCCGCCGCGTACGCCGCCCTCCTGACCGGGGCCTACCGGCCGTCTCCCGGCGAGCGGGTCGCCGTCATCTGCTGCGGAGCCAACACCGACCCGGCCGACCTCACCGAACGCCACTGACAGCTCGTGAACGCGGCCCGGAGCGCCACGGCGGGGCTCTCGGGGTTCAGATCCATGAGTCGAACCACATCCGGGCGTGCCACGCGCCGTACGGCATGGTCTGTCCTGCCAGCACGGGATACAGGTAGTAGAAGTTGGCCAGCACGATGAGGACGTACGCTCCCGCGGCCGCGGCGCCGAAGACGCGCCGGGCGGGGGGCGCGTCGGCCGGCCCGATGATGAGGCCGATGACCAGCACGATCGACAGCACCATGAAGGGCAGCATCGGGGTGGCGTAGAAGAGGAACATCGTGCGGTGGTCCACGCCGAAGTAGAACCACGGCAGCCAGCCGGCCAGGAAGCCCACGAGGGTGGTGCCGGCGCGCCAGTCGCGTTGCACCAGCCACCAGCCGGCCAGCACGAGCAGCGTGATGATCGAGATCCACCAGATCGCCGGGGTGCCGATGTCGAGCACCTCGCGGGAGCACTTGCTCACGCCGCAGCCGGACGGCTCGGTGTAGTAGAACGCCACCGGCCGTTTGAGCACCATCCAGTTCCACGGCCACGACTGGTAGTCGTGCTTCACCGTGAGCGTGGTGTGAAAGTGCCACATCTGCTTGTGGTAGTCCCACAGCCGCGGCATCGCCTGGAACACCGCGGTGATCGGGTTGGCGGCGGCGTTGCCTCGGCCCCAGCCGCCCGAGGTGAAGATCCACCCGCTCCACCAGGCGACGTAGGTGACGCCGCTCAGCACGACGAGGGAGAAGAAAGCGGGCACCGCCTCCAGGGCGGCCGCCCCGGCGTACGGCCGGCGAACGCCCGCGGCACGGCGCGCGCCGATATCCCAGATCACGACCATCAGGCCGAACGCCGCGACGTAGTAGACACCGGTCCACTTCGTGGCGATCGCCGTGCCCAGGCACAGCCCGGCCAGGATCCGCCACCCGTGCATGACGAACGGGCCGAGCTCGGACTCGCCGCCACTTTCGCCGATCTTGCGGGCGAGCGCCGCGCGGGATCTGTCCCGGTCGATGACCAGGCAGGCGAACCCGGCCAGGATCCAGAACATCACGAACACGTCCAGGATCGCGATGCGGCTCGTCACCAGGTGCATACCGTCCAGCGCGAGCAGCAGCCCGGCTGCGCAGCCCAGCAGTGTCGACCGGGTCATCCGCCGTGCCACGCGGGCCAGGATCAGCACTGACAGCGTCCCGATCAGCGCGCCCGAGAACCGCCATCCGAAGGGCGTCATGCCGAACAGCCATTCGCCGATGGCGATCAGCCATTTCCCGGCCGGCGGATGGGCGATGAAACTCCCGCCGTCGGCCCAGATGTTGAGGTTCGGCGGATGCTGGAGCAGCAGCTTGTCGGCGTCCTTGACGGTGTTGTGCTCGTAGCCGAACTTCAGCAGGGCGTAGGAGTCTTTGGCGTAGTAGGTCTCGTCAAAGATCACAGCTCGTGGCTTGCCGAGATCGTAGAACCTCAGCACGCCCGCGCACAGCGTCACGAGGAGCGGGCCGAGCCACCCCAGCGCCCTGCCGCCGGGAATCGCCGGCACCAGCCATTGACGCAGTGACGGAGGACGCCGGTCACGGACGAACTGGGTTGCCGGCTCTAGCCCTCTTATCGCCACCACCCCGACATCGTACGGGCGGAAACCGGACTGATCGTGCACTTCGCGCCGCCTGCTCTGAGAAGACCCCGCGTGGTCGAAGATGAGTGGTGTGGAAACCACTGGGACGCTGACGCTGGCCGCCGCACCCATCGGGCGCGCGGACGACGCATCGGAACGACTACGCGCCGCGCTCGGCGGGGCCGACATCATAGCCGCGGAGGACACGCGCAGACTGCGGCGCCTCGCCGCCGATCTCGGCGTCACACCTGCCGGGAGGATCGTGTCCTACTACGACGCCAACGAGCGCGCCCGCGCCGCCGAACTCCTCGACGAGCTGCGCGCCGGACACGACGTGCTCGTCATCACCGACGCCGGACTGCCGGGCGTCTCCGATCCCGGCTACCGCCTCGTCACCGCGGCCGTCGAGGCGGACGTGCCGGTGACGGTCCTCCCCGGACCGTCCGCCGTCACCACGGCCCTGGTGATCTCCGGGCTGCCCAGCGACCGCTTCTGCTTCGAGGGTTTCCTGCCCCGCAAGGCCGGAGAACGGTCGGCGCGCCTGCGTTCTCTGGCCGACGAGCCGCGCACGATGGTGTTCTTCGAGGCGCCGCACCGGCTGGCGGCGGCCCTGGAGGCGATGGCCGCCGGGCTCGGGCCGGATCGGCCGGCCGCCGTCTGCCGCGAGCTGACGAAGACGTACGAGGAGGTGCGCCGCGCCTCCCTCGGAGAGCTGGCGGAGTGGGCCGCCGAAGGCGTACGCGGGGAGATCACGATCGTCGTCGGGGGAGCACCGGACCGGACGGGCGAGGCCGATCTGGGCGAGCTCGCGGATGAGGTCGAGCGCCGTGTCACGGATGGCGTGCCCCGCAAACAGGCGATCGGGGAGGTGGCCCGCGAGTACGGAGTGCCCAAGCGTGACCTCTATGACGCGGTCGTCGCCCGCAAGGCCGGCCGCTGAGGATTATTTGACTCAATCTTTACGCAGGTCAGAGGCGCCCGTACGGGGCGGAGTGGGCAAAACTGACTGCGGGATACGAATACCGGTTCACCCGGGGGTGACAGGTAATGCACGAATCCATGGTCACGCGCGAGACCTGGACGTACGAGTGCCTCAGCTGCCTGCACGAGTGGCAGGAGGACTACGGCGTCGCGCGCTTCTCCGACGGCCACGGCGGAGAGGTGATCGTCTACAGCCGCATGGGCCATCGGTGCACCTCCCCCTGGGCAGAGCTGTTCTGCCCGGCGTGCGGGGGGTACGACGTCAAGATCCTCCCCGCCGGGTGGACCCAGGTGCCGCCGTTGCCGCGACAGCGCTACGCGGAGCTGGAGATGTTGTTCCACCTCCGCCGGCTGCACGCCTACTAGACGCTCACCGGGTCCTTGGCGGGCGACTCCTTCGCCGTCTCGCTGGGCGTGCGGCCGCGCCGCAGCGTCCTGCCGAGCTTCAGCCGCGGCTCGCGGGAGAAGGTGATCGCGGCGGCGAGGCACGCCAGCGGCACGGTCGGCAGAACGTACCGGTAGTCGAACTCGGCGGTGGCGGGCGGGACCAGTAGCAGCCCGGTCGCGGTGACCCAGGGCAGGAACGCCGCCCCGCCCCAGCGCCGCCACAGGGGGATCATCCCGGCCAGGCCGACGATGAGGATGCCGCCGAGCATCGTGCCAGGAAGGTGGATGAACTTCTGGTACGTCCGGATGACCTTGGCGTATGGGTCCACGATGCGGGTCCGGGCGTTGCCCCGCTCGTACGCGTGAGCCTCTGACGCGGCCGTGTGGTCCTGGCTCATGCGCCAGTTCGGCAGTGCCGCCGACTTCTTGCCGAACTGATACATCTCGTAGGTCGCCCGGTCGGGGAAGACCGTGCGGTGCCACCTGAAGGTGTAGAAGAAGTCCTTGGCCACGACCCGGGCGTAGTCGAGCGGCTGGGCGAGGATGGCGCGTTCCGCGAAGTCGCCGGCGAGCTGGTTCTGGTAGTCGGTGAACCGGGCGGCCGGGATGCGGTGGAACGGGGAGTTCCGGTCCCAGATGGCGTCCTGCGAGAACACGAGCGGGGTGTGCGAGGTCTTGCTGTTCTTGCAGAGCGGATACTCGGCGACCGGCGGTTTCATCGTGTTGCAGTCGGCGAACGCCGTGACCCTCGCGTAGAGGAAGACGCCGCTGCTGATCGTCATCCCGGGCTTGCCGTACCACGCCCAGAACCAGCCCGCGTAGGCCGCCAGGGGAAGCGCGCACAGCGCGACCGTCGCGGCCAGGACACGCCAGTTGATCCGCTGGACCAGGTAGTAGACGACGACGGCCGCCAGCACTGGTTCGCCGACCGTGCGGGTGAGCGTGGCGAGCCCGAGCAGCAGCCCCACGAGCGCGCCCATCTTCCAGGTCAGCTCCTTGCCATGCCACAGCAGCACGGTGACCACCGACAGCAGCAGGAAGCCGAACAGGGCGTCGGACAGGATCAGGTGCTCGAGCTGGATCTGGTAGGCGTCGAACAGCAGGGGAGTCGTGGCGAGGGCGGCGCCCCAGCCGGGCAGGCCGAACCTCTTGCGCAGCAGCGCGTAGATCATCACCGCGCCGGCCAGGCCCATCAGGTGCTGGACGCCCGCGACCAGGGTGAAGCTGTGAAAGGGCTTGAGGAGCAGCAGGAGGAACGAGTAGCCGTCGGGCCGGATGGGATGCGGGTACGGCGTCATCGCGACGTGCAGGTAGTCGAACGAGTCGTTGAACCACGAGGCGGGGCGGTAGCCCAGCATGGCGATCATCCGCAGGAGCGCCCCGGCCGTCAGCACGGCGGCGAACGCCTTGTGCCTCCTCGCCAGCGCCCAGAAACCGAACCCCCGTGTGGGGGGGGTGCCCTCGGCGGCGGGCGCCTCGGCCACTGTGACCCGCATCTCCTTTTCAGGCGGAGCACCGGCCACGGCGGAGGTGCCGCCTTGTTCTCCCGAGTGACTCAAGTCCGGACCGACCTCTCTGAACACCGCAGCCCTTACCCTGTATCTCCAGCCTGCCGTCAGCCAGCTGCTCCATGCGGGGCTAAAGGTTGCGACTTTGCAAC
>JAOPYL010000095.1 GCA_025964625.1 Actinoallomurus sp.
GGCGGCCCGGCCAACCGGGCGGTGCTCGCGCAGGCGCCCGGCTCGGTGGCGGGGCGGTTCAAGGTGACCGAACAGGGTGAGGTGATCTTCGCCCGGTACGGCCACCGGGAGATCGCCCAGCGCCACATCGACCAGGTCACCAGCGCCGTCCTGCTCGCCTCGACGCCGGGAGTCGAAGAACGCGCCATCGAGGCCGCCGAGCGTTTCCGCCCGCTGGCCGACCGGATCAGCGTCGCGGCGGAGAAGACCTACCGGTCACTCGTGGAGGCCGGCGGCTTCGCCGAGTGGTTCGCGTGCGTCAGCCCGCTGAACGAGTTCTCCAACCTGCGGCTCGGGTCGCGTCCGTCGCGACGTAAGGCGACGGCCTCGCTGGAGGACCTGCGGGCCATTCCGTGGGTCTTCTCCTGGACGCAGACGCGGGTCAACCTGCCCGGGTGGTACGGCCTGGGGAGCGGCCTGGCGGCCGTCGACGACCTGGGCCGGCTTCGCGAGGCGTACGCCTCCTGGCCGCTGTTCGCCGCGCTCATGGACAACGCGGAGATGAGCCTGGCCAAGACCGACCGGGCGATCGCCGAGCGCTACCTCGCCCTGGGCGACCGGCCGGACCTGACCGCGGCGGTGCTGGCGGAGTACGACCGCACCCGTGCCCTGGTGCTCGACGTCACGGAGCACACCCGGCTGCTGGAGAACCGCAAGGTGCTGTCCCGCGCGGTCGAGCTGCGCAACCCCTACGTCGACGCCCTGTCACACCTGCAGCTGCGTGCGCTGCAGGAGCTGCGGACCGGGATCGAGGACGACGCTCAGCGTGCGCGTGTCGAGGATCTCCTGCTGCTCTCCGCCGGGGGCGTCGCGGCGGGCCTGCAGAACACTGGATGATCGTGACGTGGCGAGCGGTTTACTGAGGGCATGGGGATCAGGCTGGCCGAAACCGCCGACCGTACGGCGGTGGAGGCGATCGTCAGGGCGGCGTACGAGCCGTGGGTACCGGTGATCGGCATGGAGCCGTTGCCGCTGTGCGCCGACTACGGCGCGCTCATCTCGGCTGAGCGCGTGTACGTCCTGGAGAACGGCGAGGTCGACGCGCTGATCGTGCTGCAGGCCGAGGATGGCGTGCTGCTCGTCGAGAATGTGGCCGTACGGCCCGACCGCCAGGGCCGCGGCCTGGGCCGGCGCCTCATGGCCTTCGCCGAATTCCGCGCGCGGTCGCTCGAAGTGCCGGCGCTGTCGCTCTATACGAACGAGAAAATGACCTTGAATATCGGTCTGTACAAATCGCTCGGCTACCGCGAGACCGGCCGCGAGGTCATCGACGGCAGGCACATCGTGCACATGCGAAAGGCGCTGTGACCGGCCAGGAAAAGGAAGCATCACGGGACGGCGGGCCGATCTTCACCTAAAGTCATAGGTGATGACTGTTCGCGAGCCTGTGTCGCACCTTTCGCCGCTCCCGCGTTTTGTGATCCTCGTCGATGTGGGCTACCTCTACGCCGCGGCGGGTGACCTGCTGTTCGGTGTCTCCTCGCGCCGCTCCTACCGGGTCGACGCCGAGGGGCTGATCAAGGCGCTCGAGGACCGTGCCGGGACGTGCATGCGCGGAGAGCTGCTGCGGGTCTACTGGTTCGACGCCGCCCGCGACCGGGTGCCCACGATCGACCAGCGGGTCGTCGCCCCGCTGCCGCGGGTCAAGCTCCGGCTCGGCAACCTCAACAAGCACAACCAGCAGAAGGGCGTGGACGCGCAGATCCGCGAGGACCTGGAGACGCTCGCGCGGCACGGCGCCGTCACCGACGCGATCCTCATCGCCGGCGACGAGGACATGGTCCCGGCCGTGGAGGCGGCGCAGACGTACGGCGTCCGCATCCACCTGTGGGGCGTGGAGCCGCCGTACGGCACGAACCAGGCGGAGCGGCTGATCTGGGAGTCCGACACCGTCGACGTCGTGCAGGCGGACTTCGTCAAGCCCTACTTCGCGCTCGACACCTCTCGGGAGGCGGCCGCGGGGGCGCCCGCCGCGCCTCCGGTCCCGTCGCCCACCGTGGTGTTCGGCGCCCGGCCGCCCAAGCCGGCGCCGCCTCCGGCGCGCGCGCAGCCGGCGCACGTCGGCTCGATCGCCAAGCTCGGCCCCGGCCGCAGCCGGATGGAGGAGATCGGCGAGCACGTCGCGCACAAATGGATCCTCACCCGTGGGCGCGACAACATCCGCGACCTGCTGCCGGGGCCGATCCTGCCCACGGTCATCGACAAGGAGCTGCTGATCGAGGGCGAGAAGGAGCTCGGCCACTCGCTGCGGCCCTACAAGGAGGCGCGCGACTGGCTGCGGGAGGGCTTCTGGGCGCGCGTCTACCGTGAGTTCGAGTTCGGCGTCGGGGTCTCGGGGAAGACACCGCGCTGAGTGGCCGGCACGCCGTGCCCGGTTTCATAGGCTGACCGGGTGAACCACTCGCCGTACACCGACCTGGACCGCCCGCCGCTGAACGAGCGGGCGCTGAACCATGCGCTCGTGCGGCCCGGTGGCCTGTGGCGGGAGATCCGCGTGGTCGCCGAGACCGGTTCGACCAACACCGAGCTGGCGGCCCTGGCCCGCGCCGGCGCGGGGCCCGGCCTCGTCGTGGCGGCCGAGGCGCAGACGGCCGGGCGCGGCCGCCTGGACCGCGCCTGGACGGCGCCCCCGCGTTCCGGGCTCGCCTTCTCGGTGCTGCTTCCCCAGGAGGACTCCGTGACCCGGCTCGGCTGGCTGCCGCTGCTCGCCGGTGTGGCGGTCGTGTCCGCGCTCCGCGGGTTCGCCGAGATCGAGGGGGTGCCGCGCGGCAGGATGGCCGAGGCGGTGCTCAAGTGGCCGAACGACGTGCTGGTCGGCGAACGCAAGCTCGCCGGGATCCTGGCCGAGCGGGTGGAGAACGGGGTCATCATCGGGATCGGCCTGAACGTGAGCCTGCGCCCGGACGAGCTGCCGGTGCCCACCGCCACCTCACTCGCCATCGAAGGGGCCCCGGCCGACCGCGACCCGGTGCTCCGGGCCATCCTGCGTGAGCTGGCCGCCCGCCACACCGAGTTCCGTTCGGGCGGGGAAGGTGCGCTGCGCGAGTCGTACATGGCGTTGTGCGCCACACTCGGCCGCCAGGTCCGGGTGGAGCTTCCCGGCGGCTCCATCCTCACCGGCGAGGCCTGCGACATCGAGGAGGCCGGCCGCCTGGTGGTCCGCGCGGCCGACGGTGAGCACCTCCTCAGCGCCGGGGACGTGATCCATGTCCGTTAGGTGAACCCAACTGGACCGGTCCGCGACACGCCGGTTTAATTGGGCTATCCATCCCCCCGGAGGTCGTTGCATGGCGAGTGTGGCAGAGCTCAAGGGCGCCATCGCCCAGGCCGGTGAAGAGGCCGAGCAGGCGGTTCAGCTGCTCGTCCAGGCCGGCGCCAGGGCGGAGGCCGCGCTGCAGTACCTGATCGCGGTGGCGCAGGGCAGCGACCATGAATCGCTCGGCGGGTCCCTGGGCGCGATGGGGCAGGCGGTGGAGAGCCTGGGTGAGTGCCAGACTCAGATCGGCGCCGCGATCGAAGAGGCGAACAAGTACTCCGAGGGGCTTTAGCGCATCCGACCGGTCGCAGGAACCCACACAATGACGCTCAAGCCCGGTGACCTCCTCACCGCCGTGCGCCAGGACATCCAGCAGGCCCGCGCGGTGATCCGGGCCCGCCGGAGCGAACTCGACGAGACGATCGCCGGGTCGGAGGCCGCGGTCGAACGCAGCCGCGGTGAGGTCGCCGCGACGACCGGTCCCGAGACGGCGGCGACCCTGGAGCGGTGGCGGCTGCTGGCTGGCGAGGCCGCCCCCGGCGCGGCGTCGGCGCCCTGGACGCACTGGCCGGCCGAGCCCGAGCCGAGCGACGACGGCCCGTGCCTCTACCGGGTGGGGTCGGTGGCCGGGGACATCCCCGCGCTGGTGCCGCTCCTGGACGCGGGCCACCTCAGGATCTCCGGCGCGGACACTCCCGTGGCCGACGCCGTCGTGGACTCGCTCCTGGTCCGCATCGTGGCGACGACCCGGCCCGGGTCCGTGCGCATCAGCCTGTACGACCCGCGCCGGCTCGGCGCGGGGCTCGGCGGGTTCCACGCGCTGTCCCGGCCGGGCCTGCTCACGGTGTACGGCGTCGAGGAGTTCAAGGACCTGCTCGGCTCGCTGGACCGTGAGATCCGGCGGATCCAGCGCGATGTGCTGGGCGGCGGCCACTCGTCGCTGGCGGCGCTGGCCGGTGCCTCGGGCCGGCGGCCGGAGCCCTGGCAGGTGGTCATCGTGCAGAGCCCGGTGCGGGGCTTCCGCGACGACGAGGTCGCCCACCTGCAGAGCGTGATGCACGCCGGCGCGGCCTGCGGAATCCACGTGATCTGCCGGGACGCGCCGCTGGACGACGCCCCGGGCATCGAGAGGATCGAGGTCGGCTCCGGCGGGCGCGTCCTCACGTCGATGACCGGTGACCTGGAGGTGACGGCCGAACCCCCGCCTCCGGAGCTGGTCCGCGCGGTGTGCGAGCGCGCCGCGCGCTGGGCCGGCATCGAACGCGATCCGCCGCGTTTCTCCGAGCTCGTCCCGCATCGCGTGTGGAGCGAGTCCTCGGCGCCCGGCGTCACCGCCCCCATCGGCGAGGACGTCGACCGGTACGAACCCGTCGAGGTCCTCCTCGGCGACGATCCGGTGCACGCGCTCGTCGGCGGCCCGCCGGGCTCGGGCAAGACCAACTTCCTGTACGCCCTGATCGGCTCGCTCGCCGCCCGGTACAGCCCCGACGAGCTGGAGTTCTATCTGCTCGACTTCAAGGAGGGCGTGTCGTTCGCGCGCCTCGCCAGCGGCCGTACCGACAAGACGTGGCTGCCGCACGCGCGGCTCATCGGCGTCAACATCAACAAAGACCGCGAGTTCGGCCTGGCGCTGCTGCGGCACCTCGGCCAGGAGCTCGAGCGCCGCGGCGCCGCCGCCCGCGAGCAGGAGGTCACCAAGCTGGAGGAGCTGCGGGCCGCGGACCCGGACGGGCACTGGCCGCGCATCGTCGCGGTGATCGACGAGTTCCAGGTGCTGATCCAGCAACAGGACAAGATCACTGATGAGTCGCTCCACCTGCTCAACGACCTGGCGCGCCGGGGCCGGTCGCAGGGCATCCACCTGGTGCTGGCCAGCCAGAACGTCGGCGGCGTGCAGGCGCTGTGGGGCCGGGGCGCGATCCTCGACCAGTTCACGCTGCGGGTCGCGCTGCCCAAGGCGCGGCGCATCCTGGCCGACGACAACCCGGCGGCGCAGCAGGTCGCGCGTTTCTGCGCCGTGGTGAACGCCGAGTCGGGTGCGCGGCAGGCCAACCGGGTCGCCCGCCTGCCGGACGCGGGCGCCCCGGGGACCTTCGACGCGCTGCAGCGGGAGCTCTGGCAGCGCCGCCCGGAGCACCTGGCGCCGCCGCGGATCTTCGACGGCGCGCACGTGCCCGAGTTGATGAACGCCCCGGTCCTGGCGCCCGGCGAGGGCGCGGTGGGTCAGCTGATCGACCTGGCCGGCAGCGCCGCGTGCGTGCGATTCGACCGCAACCCGGGACGCAACCTCGCCGTCGTCGGCACCCGCGCCGCCGAGGCGTACGACGTGCTCGCCTCGGCGGTGATGTCGCTCGCCCGGGGGCACGCTCCCGGGTCGGCCGCCTTCCTCCTGTTCGACGGCGAGCCGGGTCCGAGAGTGAGCCGGCTGGCACGGTGGCTCGCCGACGAGGGCCACGAGGTCACGGCCGTGGACGACCTCCCCGAGCTCGGCGAGCGTCCGGTCCCCGTCTACCTGGCGGTGTTCGCGGTGGACGCGGCCACCGCGCGCGACGCCCACCTGCGGGCGGCGCTGCGGAGGCTGGTCGAGCACGGGCCGGACCACCGCATACACGTGCTCGGCTGGTGGCGCACGGTCGACCGGCTCAAGGCCGACGCCGTCGAGCGGGCCGGCCCGGTCCGGAACATCGACGCGTGGGTGGCCCTGGACGTCCGGGACAGTGAGCTGTCCTCGCTGCCGGGCGGGCAGCTGCAGCGCTGGACGCCGCGCCCGCGCCGGGCGCTCTTCTACGACCAGCGGACCGGCAGCCCTCCTCAGCCGATCATCCCCTTCCAGGTCATGAGCGAGCGGAGCGAGTGAAGCGATGAGCACGGCGGAGGGCGAATGACGGACCCACGGCCGGCCCGGCGCGCGTACAAGGACAACGCCGCCGAGGCCGGGCGGCTGCTCCATGCCGCCGAGGAGGCGCGGCGGCGCCTGGCGGAGGCCGAGGAGGAGCGGACCGCCGCGTACGCCTCGGTGGAGGCGGAGTGGACGCGCCTGGACGGGCTGGAGGAGCGTGCCGCCGGGATCTGGAAGGAGCTGACCACTCGCTTCGGGCCGCACGCGGCCGGGCCGCTGCCCGGCCCGGCCGAGGGGCCCGAGCCCGCTGACGACGCCGAGGAACTGCTGAGTGACGCGCACCGCCGGGTGCGTGAACCCGTCGACCATCTGCTCGCGGGCCGGTACGTCGGGATGGGCGTACTCGGGTTCGCCGCCGCGGCGGTGGTGGCCGTGCTGGGGCTCGAGCTCGCCGGGAGCCTGCGCGACCTGGGACGGGGCCGGCTGCTCGCGGTGTACGCGCCGGTGGTGGCCGGACCGTGGATCGGGTACCTGGCGGCGACGGCGTGGATTCGCCTCCGCACTTCGCACGAGGAGCAGGAGTACGCCGTGGACACCGCGGTCGCCGGGACTTTCGGGGGAGGCGGGGTCTGGCTCATCGCGCTGATAATCGTCATTGTGCGGCTGGTCACGTGATGATTACTTGGATCAGCTTGGAGCCGTGATTTCTGTCAGGATATGCGTCATGGGTCTTCCGAAGAGCTCGTTGACCGACGATGAGCAAATCGTCCTCGAATTCCACCCTCACTGGTCAACGCTGATCGCCACGATCTTCTGGACGGTCGTCGTCGCCGTCGTCGCCGGTGCCGTCATCGTCTTCATTCCGGCCGGTGGCTCGCAGACGCTCATCCGGCTCGTCGTCGCGGCCGTCGGCGTGGTCGCGATCCTCGTGGTGGGGCTGCTGCCCTTCCTGCGGTGGGCCACGACCTCCTACACGCTGACCAACCGGCGGTTCGTGATGCGTCACGGCATCCTGTCGCGCTCCGGCCGTGACATCCCGCTGACCCGGGTCAACGACGTGTCGTTCCAGCACACGCTGATTCAGCGGATGCTGGGCACCGGGACGCTCATCGTCGAGTCGGGAGGCGAGCACGGCCAGCTCGTCCTCAAGAGCATCCCGAGAGTGGAGTACACCCAGAACCAGCTCTACCGGATCGTCGAGGAGCTCACCGACGGCGACGGCGTCCGCCCGTAGCGACGCGGCCGATCTGAGATGAGCGAAGCGCCGGATCCACGGCAGATCGAGGAGCTACTGCTCGGGGGAGAGCTCCGCTTCACCCGCGTCGACGCGGTCAAGCTCGCCGGGGTGCCGGAGGAGTTCGCCCAGCGGCTGTGGCGGGCACTCGGGTTCCCGCACCTCCCCGACGACACGGTCGCCTTCACCGAGGGCGACGTGGCCGCGCTCGTCAAGGTCGCGGAGCTGCGGCGGGCCGGGATCCTCGACGAGGACATCGTCCTGCGGATGGTACGGGCGGTCGGCCAGACCATGGCGCGGCTCGCGAAGTGGCAGATCGACATCCTCGTCGGCGCGCTGACCGACCCGCTCGAACCGCCCGACCCGGAGACCGTGCAGTTCATCCTCGAGAACGCCGAGAGCCACATCGCCGACCTCGAGCCGCTGCTCGTGCACGCCTGGCGGCGGCAGCTTTCCGCCGCGGGCACCCGCGCGCTCGCCGCCTCGGACGACACGTCGCCGGGCCGGGTGCAGGCCGCCGTCGGGTTCGCCGACATGGTGGCGTTCACCCAGACCAGCCGCGACCTCGACGAGCGTGCGCTGGCCCAGCTGGTGGAGCGGTTCGAGGAGACCGCTTCGGACGTCATCGCCGAGCACGGTGGCCGGCTGGTGAAGACGCTCGGCGACGAGGTGCTCTTCAGCGCCGAGACCCCCGGGCTCGGCGCGGAGATCGGATTGTGCGTGGCGGAGGCCGTCCGGGCGGACGGCGAGATTCCCGACGTGCGGGTCGGCATGGCGTACGGGCCGGTGCTGCCCCTCATGGGCGACGTGTTCGGCACGACGGTGAACCTCGCCAGCCGGCTGACCGCGATGGCCCGTCCCGGTACCGCCCTGGTCGACGCCGGACTGGCCGCCGAGCTCCGCGGCGACGGCGCGTACGAGCTGGCGCGCATCGCCCGCCGCCGGGCGCGCGGGCTCGGGGTGGTGCAGCCCTACGTGCTCCGCCGGTCCGCCCGGTCCTACTAGATTGGCCGCAGGAGGTGGGAGATGGGTGATCTGCCCGGCCGGATCTCGCTGCGTGAGGTGGGGCCGCGTGACGGCCTGCAGAACGAGGACCCGGTGCCGACCGAGGCGAAGGTCGAGCTGATCGACGCGCTGTCGCTCACCGGGGTGGGCCGCATCGAGGCCGTGTCGTTCGTGCATCCGACGGCGATTCCGCAGATGGCCGACGCGGCCGAGGTGTGGAGGAAGGTGCGGCGGGCCGGCGGCGTGCGCTATTCGGCGCTCGTGCCCAACCTGCGGGGCGCCGAGCGCGCGCTCGAGGCGGGTTTCACCGAGCTGGAGGTCGTCGTCTCCGCCTCCGACACGCACAACCGCAAGAACCTCAACCGGTCCACCGAAGAGTCGCTCGACGACATCGCCAAGATCATCGAGCTGGCCCACGGGAGGGGCACCACCTGCCAGGTGATCGTCTCCACCGCCTGGGGTTGCCCGTACGAGGGCGACGTGTCCCCGGAGCGGGTCGTCGCGGTCGCCTCACGGGCGGTGCGGGACGGCGCCGACAGCGCCTCGTTCGGCGACACCACCGGAATGGCCACTCCCTCGCGGGTGACCCGCCTGGTCGGCGACTTCAGGATGGCCAACCCGGAGACGGCGCTGAACCTCCACTTCCACAACACGCGCGGCACCGGGCTCGCCAACGTCCTGGCGGCCCTGCAGCTCGGGGTGGCCGACTTCGACGCGAGCGTCGGCGGCCTCGGAGGCTGTCCCTACGCCCCCGGCGCGACCGGGAACATCGCCTCGGAGGAGCTCGTCCACATGGTCGAGGACATGGGCGTCGCCACCGGGGTGGATCTCGAGGCACTGATCGACGTGGCGGCACGCGCCGAGCACCTGGTCGGTCACACGCTGCCGTCCCAGGTACTCCGGGCGGGCCCCCGAAGTCGTACGATTTCCCTATAGGTGACCGTGGGCGGATCCGGGTAGCGCACTGTAATACCCCGTTCGCTTGACGTTCACCCAAAACGGGGACGATATACCTCATGAGTGTCGAAGCCGGGCATTTCTCCAATGTCGAGGACGATCTTCCGGAAGACCGATTCCTCGACCGGGAGGAGAGCTGGCTGCGGTTCAACGAACGGGTCCTCGACCTGGCCGGCGACCCGGAGCTGCCGCTGCTGGAACGGGTGCGGTTCCTCGCGATCTTCGCGAGCAACCTGGACGAGTTCTTCATGGTGCGGGTGGCCGGGCTGGCCCGCCGGATGGCCACCGGGATCGCGGTGCAGACCGCCAGCGGCCGCCAGCCCCGCGAGGTCCTTGCCCGCACCTCCGAAGTGGCGCACGACCTCATGCTGGAGCACGCCGCCTGCTTCCACGACGAGATCCTCCCCGCCCTGGCCAAGGAGGGAATCGAGATCCTGCGCTGGGACGATCTCGCCGAGGCCGAGAAGGAAGGACTGAACCAGCTGTTCCGGCGGCAGATCTATCCGGTGCTGACCCCCCTCGTGGTCGACCCCGCGCACCCGTTCCCGTACATCTCGGGGCTGTCCCTCAACCTGGCGGTCGTGGTCCGCGACCCGGAGACCGACTCGACGCTGTTCGCTCGGGTGAAGGTGCCGCCGCTGCTGCCGAGGTTCCTGGAGGCGTCGCCCTCGCGGTTCGTGCCCCTCGAGGACGTGATCGCGGAGAACCTGCCGCAGCTGTTCACCGGCACCGAGATCATCGAGCATCACGCCTTCCGGGTCACCCGCAACCAGGACCTGGAGGTCGACGAGGACATCGCGGAGGACCTCCTGCAGGCCCTCGAACGCGAGCTCCTGCGCCGCAGGTTCGGGCCGGTCGTCCGGCTCGAGGTGGAGGACACGATCACTCCCGAGGTGCTCGACCTGCTGATGACCGAGCTGGGCCTGGACGAGCGCGCCGTCTACCGGATGCCGGGCCCGCTCGACCTGGGCGGCCTGAACGCCATCGCCGAGCTCGACCGCAGCGAGCTGAGGTATCCGCCCTTCGTGCCGTCCGAGGCGGCCCTGCCGCACGACGCCGACATCTTCGCGACGCTGCGCGATCACGATGTGCTCGTCCACCATCCGTACGACTCGTTCACGACGAGCGTCGAGCGTCTCATCGAGGACGCCGCCGCCGACCCGCAGGTCCTGGCCATCAAGCAGACGCTCTACCGCACCAGCGGCGACTCGCCGATCATCGACGCGCTCATCGACGCGGCCGAGGCCGGCAAACAGGTCGTCGTGGTCGTCGAGATCAAGGCGCGCTTCGACGAGCGGGCCAACATCACCTGGGCGCGGAAGCTGGAGCAGGCCGGCTGCCATGTCGTGTACGGCTTCGTCGGGTTGAAGACGCACTGCAAGCTGGCCCTGGTCGTCCGCGAGGAGTCCGACGGTTCGCTCCGCCGCTACTGTCACATCGGCACCGGCAACTACAACCCCAAGACCGCCCGGGCCTATGAGGACTACGGCCTGCTCACAGCCGATCCCCAGGTGGGCGAGGACGTCACCGACCTGTTCAACCACCTGACCGGCTACACGCGCGACACCGAGTACCGGCGTCTGCTGGTCGCCCCCGACTCGCTGCGCGCCGGGCTGGTGCGCCGTATCGAGCAGGAGGCCGAGAACCACCGGAAGGGTCTTCCGGCGCACATCCGGTTCAAGTGCAACGCGCTGGTCGACGAAGTGATCATTGACGCGCTGTACCGGGCGTCCCAGGCCGGCGTGCCGATCGACGCCTGGGTGCGCGGCATCTGCGCCCTGCGCCCCGGTGTGGCCGGCCTGTCAGAGACGATCCAGGTGCGCAGCATCCTCGGCCGGTTCCTGGAGCACTCACGGATGTACGCCTTCGAGAACGGCGGCGAGCCCGAGGTGTGGATCGGCAGCGCCGACCTCATGCACCGCAACCTGGATCGCCGCGTGGAGACGCTGGTACGGGTGTCGGAGCCGGCCCAGTGCGCGGACCTCGTCGGCCGGTTCGACCTGGCGATGGGGATGGACACCCAATGCTGGCTGCTCGACGAGCACGGCGTCTGGACCCGCCACGACGGCAAGGTCCACGTCCAGAACCACCTGATGCGGACAAGGCGATGGAGGACCGCCGATGCCTGAATCCCCGGGCCGGGTCCGCGCCGCCGGGGCCGTGTTGTGGCGGTCCGGCGCGGACGGCCCCGAGGTCGCGCTCGTCCACCGGCCCAAGTACGACGACTGGTCCTTCCCCAAGGGCAAGCTGAAGAACGGTGAGCACGTGCTGTGCGCGGCCGTCCGTGAGGTGTGGGAGGAGACGGGTACCTGGCCGGTCCTCGGCCGCCGGCTCTCCGCCGTCGAGTACGAGAAGGAGGGGCGGCCCAAGCGCGTGGACTACTGGGCGGCCACCGGCCACGACGGTGACTTCCGGCCGAACGACGAGGTGGACCGTCTCGAATGGCTGCCGCTGCCCGCGGCGGAGGCGCGGCTCAGCTACGAGCACGACGCCGCCCTGCTGCGGGAGTTCGCCGCCGGTCCGGCCCGGACGACCCCGTACATCGTCCTGCGGCACACCTCCGCGGGGAACAAGCACGACTGGGAGGACGACGACCTGCTGCGGCCGCTGGACTCGCGAGGCCGGGCCGACGCCGAGCGGCTCGCCGACCTGCTCGCCTGTTTCGGGGCCGCCCGGGTGATCAGCTCCGCCACCGCGCGCTGTATGGAGACCGTGCTGCCGTACGCGGCCCGGATGGGCGTGGACATCCGGAGCGACCGGGCGTTCACCGTGGGCACGTCCAAGGGCGCCGGCGACCATCTAGCCGAGCTCCTCGCCGATGAGGTGCCGACGATCGTGTGCACCCACGGTGAGCTGGTGCCGGAGCTGGTGAGCCGCGCCTGTGAGGAGCTGGGAGCGGTACCTCCGCAGGAACTCGGCCTGAGCAAGGGCGGTTTCTGGGTGCTGCAGACCGCCGGAGGGGCCCTCGTCTCCGCCGAGCGGCACCGGCTGTAGCGGCGCTACCGGGTCAGCGCGCGGACGTACTTCGGTTTGGAAGCCTTCTTCCAGACCTCGTCGGCGTCGCGGAGGGCCCGCTCGGCCGCGGACCGTTCCAGCCCGGTGAGCACTCCGAGGATGAACGCCTCGTCTCCGCCGGTGTTCATCGCCGTCAGGCGCTCCCGGGCGATCACGCTGTCCTGGTACGCGCCGAGCGTCTCCTGCACCTTCTCAGCCTGGGCGGCGAGTCTGCTCGCGGGCTTGCCGAGCACCGGCTGGGCCGCCTCGGCCGTGTAACGGGCACGCTTGGCGGCCTTCCGGACGCGGTGCCGAGCCGCGTCCAGGTCTTCGGCGTGCCCCAGCTCGGCGTGATCGCGTGCCACCCGCCGCCACGCCTTCGCCACCAGCCGGGACGCCGCCCTGCGCGCCTTGCGGGATGCCCGCTCGGTGAGCGGCGGGTCGGCGACGAAGGCGTCGAGGGCATCAAGCAGCGCGAGGTACCGTTCGCCGTTCAGCGCCTGGTTCAGCCGGGTGCGCGCGGTCTGCTCCTCCGCGCCCAGGCCGGCCATCCAGGGCGGGGTCGTCTCGCCGATCTCGGCGAGGCGCCCGGCGAAGCGTTCCCGCAGCACCTCCAGGTCGCGCACCTCTCCGAGCGCTCCGGCCAGCCACTTCAGCTCGGCGTCGAGCGGCCGGGTCCGCTCGGGGTCCAGCAGCCGCGCTCCGGTGCGCAGGATGCTGCGGATCCGCCGCACCGCGACGCGCATCTTGTGCACGGAGTCGTACTCGGCCAGCCTGACCCGCGGGTCGTACTCCAGGATCGTCTCGGCCTGCTCGGCCATGTACGACATGATGACGTCGCCCGCCGTCCGGTACCCGCGGTACGGCTCCGCGGGCGCCGGCAGGGCGCCGTCCAGCAGCCGGCCGAGTTTGGACGCCGCGCTCGCGGGCCTCGCGCCGGCCTCGCGCAGGCGGTCCCCGGCCGCTTCGAGGAGCTCCGGCGATCCCGCGCCGAGCTCGATCTCGATCTCCCGCCACGCCTTACCGGGGCCGCTCACCGCCTGGCCCCGCACCTCGTCGTCGGCGACCTGGGCGAGGACGTCTCCATCGGTGCCGAGCAGGGGGACGACGGTGCGACGGGTCTCCAGCGTGGCGACCCATCCGAGGGACCGGCCGCGAGTGTGGGCGGCGACCAGCTCGGACAGCCGGGCCGGCACGGCCTCTCCGCGGCCCAGCGGGGCGTGCAGCTCCCGCCTGGTGTCGGCCTCCACCGGAAGCTTGAGGTGCCAGCCCTCGTCGGGACCGCCCTCGCGCCGGCGGAGCGTGATCCCGCGCGCGGCCAGCCGGAGGTCCTCGGTGTCGAAGTACCGGGCGACCAGGATCTGCGTACCGGGTTCGCCGACCTTCCCGCAGGCCGACAGTTCCCGCAGGTCGGGAAGGGCGAAGCCCGGCTCGACGTCGTACTTGCGCTCGATCTCAAGGTGGCTCGTCATGCGCTTCCCCTGGACTGCGCCCAGCGATAGGTCACTGTTTGTGATGATATATCTGGTTAGCCGGTCATGGCCGCCCGCCGTCTTCCGGTCATGCGATAGTTCTCGTATCTGCCGCATGGCCAGGATGAAGGGTGAGTGATCGGATGCCGCACGAGGTCAGAGGGGTCGTCGCGCGATCCCGTGGTACGAAGGTCTCCGTCGAGACGATTGTCGTCCCCGACCCCGGGCCGGGGGAGGCGCTGGTCCAGGTCCAGTCCTGCGGTGTCTGTCACACCGACCTCCACTACCGCGAGGGCGGCATCAACGACGAGTTCCCCTTCCTGCTCGGCCACGAGGCGGCGGGCATCGTGGAGGCGGTCGGCGACGGCGTCACCGATGTCGCGCCGGGCGACTTCGTCATCCTCAACTGGCGAGCCGTCTGCGGTCAGTGCCGGGCCTGCCGGCGGGGCCGCCCGTGGTACTGCTTCGCGACGCACAACGCCGCCCAGAAGATGACGCTCGCGGACGGCACGGAGCTGTCCCCGGCGCTGGGCATCGGCGCGTTCGCGGAGAAGACCCTCGTCCACGCGGGCCAGTGCACCAAGGTCGACCCGGCCGCGTCACCGGCCGCGGCCGGACTGCTCGGCTGCGGGGTGATGGCCGGGATCGGCGCGGCGATCAACACCGGCGGTGTGACGCGGGGCGACTCGGTCGCGGTGATCGGCTGCGGCGGTGTCGGTGACGCGGCGATCGCGGGCGCCCGGCTGGCCGGCGCGGCGAAGATCATCGCTGTCGACATCGACGACCGGAAGCTGGAATGGGCCCGTGGCTTCGGCGCCACCGACACGGTCAACTCCCGTGAGGCGGACCCGGTGGAGGCCGTCCGCAAACTGACCGGGGGCAACGGCGCCGACGTCGTGATCGAGGCGATCGGCCGCCCGGAGACGTACGAGCAGGCCTTCAACGCCCGGGACCTGGCCGGCACGGTCGTGCTGGTCGGCGTGCCGACGCCGGACATGAAGATCGAGCTGCCGCTGCTGGAGGTGTTCGGCCGCGGAGGGGCGCTGAAGTCCTCCTGGTACGGCGACTGCCTGCCGTCCCGGGACTTCCCGATGCTCATCGACCTGTACCTGCAGGGCCGGCTCGACCTGGACGGCTTCGTCTCCGAGACGATCGGCCTGGACGACGTGGAGGAGGCTTTCGCCAAGATGCACCGCGGTGAGGTGCTCCGGTCGGTGGTGACCCTGTGATCGGGCATCTGGTCACCTCGGGGACGTTCAGCCTCGACGGCGGCACCTGGGACGTCGACAACAACGTCTGGCTGGTGGGCGACGACCGTGAGGTGCTGGTCATCGACGCCGCGCACGACGCGGCGGCGATCGCCGCCGCGGTCGGCGACCGGCGGCTGACCGCGATCGTGTCCACCCACGCGCACGACGACCACATCGACGCCGCCGCCGAGCTGGCCGACCGCACCGGCGCCCCGATCCTGCTGCACCCGGATGACGCGGTGCTGTGGCGGATGGTGTACCCCGACCGGGAGCCGGACCGCGCGCTCGCCGACGGCGACGAACTGACCGTGGCGGGGACGACACTGCGTGTGCTGCACACGCCGGGTCACGCCCCGGGAGCGGTGTGCGTGTACGCCCCGGAGCTGGCCACCGTCTTCACCGGTGACACCCTCTTCAACGGCGGCCCCGGCGCGACCGGCAGGTCGTACTCCGACTTCGGCGTGATCATCGAGTCGATCCGCGAGCGGTTGCTCACGCTGCCGCCGGAGACCGTCGTGCGGACCGGCCACGGCGACGGCACGCGCATCGGCGACGAGGCGCCCCACCTCGAAGAATGGATCTCCCGTGGCCACTAGGACCGCCGGCGCATCTCAGTCGGCGGGGGGCTCGGTGAAGCGCTGGAGGTACAGCTGCTCGCCGAGCTTCTCGACGAGGGCGAGCTCGGTCTCCAGATAGTCGACGTGCTCCTCCTCGTCCTCCAGGATCCTTTCGAAGAGACGGGCGGAGGTGATGTCGCCGCGCGAGCGCATCAGTTCGACGCCCGGGCGAAGCCGGCCGATGGCCTCCATCTCGATCGCCAGGTCCGAGCGGAGCTGCTCGGGCACGCTCTGGCCGATGCGCAGCGGATTGAGCCGCTGGTAGTTCGGCAGTGCCTCCAGGAACAGGACGCGGTCGGTGAGGAGCTCGGCGTGCCGCATCTCGTCGAACGACTCAGCCCGGGTGTGCGTGGCGAGCGCGGTGAATCCCCAGTGCTCCTGCATCTTGGCATGCAGGAAGTACTGGTTGATCGCGGTGAGTTCCGAGGTCAGCTGCTCGTTGAGCAGGTTGATGACGTCGTTATCGCCTTCCATGTCACCCAATCGTGGCACGGCGAGCGCAAAGCGTAGGCAATCAAGGTGCGGTCAGGCCGCCGAGGCCACCTCGGGCCGCTGCTCCTTGATGAGGGCGCAGATGCGATTGACGCACGAGCCGCACCCCGGGCGCATGCCGCAGGCGGCGCGGACGTCCTTGGCCGAGCAGGCTCCGGCCGTCACGTGGTCACGGACGTCGTCCTCGGTGACGCCATGGCAGACGCAGACGTACATCTGGGAGCCTCTCAGGGTAGATCGATTAGGTAAGGCTCCCCTAAGCTAACCTAAAGACGACGTTTTGCCTAGTCATTGCCGGTCTCCCCGCTGTCGGATGGATCACAGGCAGCGGACCGGCCGCCGTGCGTGTGAGGCGATCAGCTGGGGGAAATGCACCCCATGTGATGCGTATATGGCCGGGCGACCCCTATCCCCTCGGTGCCTGCTACGACGGCGCCGGTACCAACTTCTCACTGTTCTCCGAGACCGCCACCGGGGTGGAGCTCTGCCTGTTCGACGACGACGGCAAGGAGACGCGGATCGGCCTGACCGAGGTCGACGGTTTCGTCTGGCACGGCTACGTGCCGTGGGTCAGCCCGGGGCAGCGGTACGGCTACCGGGTGCACGGGCCGTACGACCCCGCGACCGGCTCCCGCTGCAATCCCGCCAAGCTGCTGCTCGACCCGTACGCCAAGGCGATCGAGGGCGACGTCGACTGGAACGAGGCGCTCTTCGGGTACCGGTTCGCCGACCCGGACGCGCGCAACGACGACGACAGCGCCCCGTACATGCCGAAGAGCGTGGTGATCAACCCGTTCTTCGACTGGGGCGACGACCGTTCGCCGCGGACGCCGTACAACGAGACGGTGATCTACGAGGCGCACGTCAAGGGGCTGACCAGGCTCCACCCCGGCGTGGCCGAGGGCCAGCGCGGCACGTACGCGGGCCTGGCCGATCCCGTCATGATCGACTATCTCCGCGACCTGGGCGTGACCGCGATCGAGCTGATGCCGGTGCACCAGTTCGTGCACGACGACGCGCTGACCCAGCGCGGCCTGTCCAACTACTGGGGCTACAACACGATCGGGTTCTTCGCCCCGCACAACGGCTACGCGGCCAGCGGCCAGCGCGGCGAGCAGGTGCAGGAGTTCAAGCTGATGGTGCGGACCCTGCACGAGGCGGGTATCGAGGTGATCCTCGACGTCGTCTACAACCACACCGCGGAGGGCAACCATCTCGGGCCCACCCTGGGCTTCCGCGGCATCGACAACGCCGGCTACTACCGGCTCGTCGACGGCGAGCCGCGGTTCTACATGGACACCACGGGCACCGGCAACAGCCTCAACGTCCAGCACCCGCACGCGCTTCAGCTGATCATGGACTCGCTGCGGTACTGGGTCACCGAGATGCACGTGGACGGGTTCCGCTTCGACCTCGCCTCCACGCTGGCCCGGGAACTGCACGCCGTCGACCGGCTGTCGGCCTTCTTCGACCTGGTGCAGCAGGACCCGGTCGTCTCCCAGGTCAAACTGATCGCCGAGCCCTGGGACGTCGGCGAGGGCGGGTACCAGGTCGGGAACTTCCCGCCGCTGTGGACGGAGTGGAACGGCAAGTACCGCGACTCCGTGCGCGACTTCTGGCGTGGGCAGGAGGGCATGCTGCCGGAGTTCGCCGGCAGGTTCACCGGCTCCAGCGACCTGTACGCCAATGACGGCCGCCGGCCGCTCGCCTCGATCAACTTCGTGACCTGCCACGACGGGTTCACGCTGCATGACCTGGTGTCGCACGATCACAAGCACAACGACGCCAACGGCGAGGAGAGCCGGGACGGCACCGACGACAACCGCTCCTGGAACCACGGCACCGAGGGTGAGACGGACGACGCGGACATCCTCGCGATGCGCGAGAGGCAGAAGCGCAACTTCCTGACCACGCTGCTGCTGTCCCAGGGCGTGCCGATGCTCTCCCACGGAGACGAGGTGGGCCGCACGCAGCTGGGCAACAACAACGCCTACTGCCAGGACAACGAGCTGAGCTGGGTCGACTGGACCGAGACGCCGGAGAGCGGCGCACTGCGGGAGTTCGTGCGGCGGCTGACCGGGCTCCGCCGCGACCATCCGGTGTTCCGGCGTCGCCGGTTCCTGTCCGGCAATGGAGACATCACCTGGTTCACCACCGAGGGCAGTGAGATGACCGATGACGACTGGCAGACCGGCTACGCCAAGGCACTCACGATCTTCCTGAACGGCGACGCGATCACCGAGCCGGACCGGCGTGGCGAACCCGTGCACGACGACTCGTTCCTGCTGCTGGTCAACGCCTCGGAGGAGGACCTGACGTTCGCGCTGCCCGACGTCCACCGAGGGATGTGGACCTGCGTGCTCGACACCACGACCAGCTACGCCCTCGACGACGAGGCCATCGTCGCGGAAGGGGAGAAACCGATGGTCGAGGCCCGTTCGATCCAGGTCCTCCGCCGTGGCTAGGGCGCCGAGCGGGACGTACCGGCTGCAGCTCCGGAAGGGCTTCGGATTCGCGGAGGCAGGGGAGCTGGCCGGCTACCTGGCCGCCCTCGGGGTCTCCCACGTCTACCTGTCGCCGATCCTGCAGGCCGTTCCGGGCTCCGCGCACGGCTACGACGTCGTGGACCACAGCCGCATCTCGGAGGATCTCGGCGGTGAGAAGGCGTTCCGGGCCATGGCGGCCCGGATGCACGAGCACGGCCTGGCGATCGTGATCGACCTCGTGCCCAACCACATGGCGATCCCCACGCCGGAGACCCTCAACATCGCGTTCTGGGACGTCCTGCGCGACGGCCCGGACTCGCCGTACGCCCGGTGGTTCGACATCGACTGGTCGGCCGGCGGTGTCGTGCTGCCCGTGCTGGGCGCGGCCGGCGACGAGGCCCGGCCCGACGGCGACGTCGTCCGCTACCACGAGCACGTCTTTCCCGCCGGCGGCCACTACCGGCTGGGCTACTGGCGCGAGGAGGAGCCGAACTACCGGCGGTTCTTCGACATCTCCACGCTCATCGGACTGTGCGTCGAAGATCGTGAGGTCTTCGACCGGACGCACGCCCTTCCGCTCCGGCTGTTCCGGAAGGGGCTGATCGACGGCCTCCGGATCGACCATCCGGACGGCCTCGCCGACCCGCGCGGCTATCTGCGGAGACTGGCCGAGCACGGCACGTGGGTGGTCGCGGAGAAGATCCTCATCGACGACGAGGAGCTTCCCGCGGACTGGCCGTGCGCCGGGACCACCGGCTACGACGCCCTCGGCATGGTCGGCGGGCTCTTCACCGATCCGGCGGGGGAGAAGCCGCTGACCGAGGCGTACACCGCCCTGACCGGCGCACCCGACGACTTCACCGAGGTCGAGCGCGAGGCGAAGCGGTTCGCCGCCGAGCGGCTGCTGGTCCCTGAGGTGCGGCGGCTGACGGCGCTGCTGGCCCGCATCCTGCCGGCCGAGGACGCCGACGCGCTGCGCGAGGTCCTCGTGGAGCTGCTCGTCGCGATGCCCGTCTACCGCACGTACGTCGTCCCCGGCGAAGAGCCGTCCGCCCGGGACCTGGAGACCGTCGCCCAGGCCGCCGCCGCGGCCCGTGCCGCCCTGCCCGCGGGCGGCCTCCTCGACAAGGTGGTCCCGCTGGTGCTGGGGCTGGCCGGGTGTGACCCGCTGCGCGACGAGTTCGCCGTACGGTTCCAGCAGACCTCCGCGCCGATGATGGCCAAGGGCGTCGAGGACACCGCCTTCTACCGCTGGTCACGGCTGGCGGCACTGAACGAGGTGGGCGGCGACCCGATCCGGTTCGCGGTGGCGCCGGAGGAGTTCCACGCCTACTGCGAGCGGATGGCCCGCGACCGCCCGTCGACCATGACGACCCTGTCCACGCACGACACCAAGCGGCAGGAGGATGTCCGTGCCCGGCTGGCCGTGCTCACCGAGCTGCCCGACGAATGGGTCGCGGCGGTCGGCCGCTGGCGTTCCCGCGCCCCGGACAGCCCACTGGAACCCGATCTCGACTATCTGATGTGGCAGACGATCGCCGGCGCCTGGCCGCTGTCCGCGGACCGGCTCAAGGAGTACCTCACCAAGGCCATGCGTGAGGCGAAGACCCGCACGTCCTGGGTCGACCAGGACGCCGCCTACGAGGAGGCGGTGCTCGCCCACGCGGACGCCGTGCTGTCGGACGCGACGCTGACCGCCGACATCGCCGGGTTCGCCGGCCGGCTCGCGCCGTACGCCCGCGTCAACTCCCTCGGGCAGAAGCTCGTGCAGCTCATCATGCCCGGCGTGCCCGACGTGTATCAGGGGTGCGAGCTCGCCGGGCTGTCCCTGGTCGATCCGGACAACCGGCGCCCGGTGGACTACGCCCGCCGCCGTGAGCTCCTCGCCGACCTCGACGCGGGCACCGTCCCGCCCGACCTCGACGCGGAGAAGCTCCTCGTCACGTCGCGGGCACTGCGGCTGCGCGGCGAACATCCCGGCTGGTTCTCCGGCGGCCATGAGCCGTTGGCCGCCACCGGACCCGCCGCCGACCACGCCCTGGTGTTCCGGCGCGGCGGCGCGACCATCGTGGCGACCCGGCTGCCCGCCGGCCTCGAACGCCAGGGCGGCTGGGGGACGACGCACCTTCCGCTGCGGGGCGGTCCATGGCGCGACATCCTCACCGGCCAGTCGTACGGAAGCTCCATCATGCTGAGCGGACTGCTCGGCCTCCTGCCGGTCGCCATCCTGGTCGAGGCGGCATGAGGTTCGAGGTATGGGCCCCTGCCGCCGAGACGGTCGAGGTGGAGGCCGGCGGTGAGCGGCACGCCATGTCGCCTTCCGGGCGGCCCGGGTGGTGGGCGGCGGAGGCCGAAGGCGACGACTACGGCTTCGTGCTCGACGGCGAGGGGCCCTTGCCGGATCCCCGCTCGCCCTGGCAGCCGGATGGCGTGCACGGACTGAGCCGGGTCTATGACCACGGCCGGTTCCCCTGGACCGACGGCGCCTGGCGGGGACGCCCGCTGGCCGGCAGCGTGCTGTACGAGCTGCACACCGGGACATTCACCCCGGAGGGGACCTTCGACGCCGCCATCGAACGCCTCGACCACCTGGTGGAGCTGGGCGTGGACGCCGTGCAGCTGATGCCGGTGGCCGCGTTCCCCGGCCGGCACGGCTGGGGATACGACGGCGTCGACCTGTGGGCCGTGCACGACCCGTACGGAGGGCCGGACGGGCTGAAGCGGTTCGTCGACGCCTGCCACCGGCGCGGGCTGGCCGTCGTCCTCGACGTCGTCTACAACCACCTCGGGCCGAGCGGCAACTACCTGAGCCGCTACGGCCCGTACTTCACCGACGCGTACAAGACGCCCTGGGGGCCGGCCGTCAACGTCGACCACGCCGGCTCCGACGAGGTGCGCGCCTTCATCATCGGGAACGCGCTGATGTGGCTGCGCGACTACCACCTGGACGGGCTGCGGCTGGACGCCGTGCACGCCATCCAGGACCATCGGGCGCTGCACATCCTGGAGGAGCTCGCGGCCGCCGTGTCACGGCTGAAGGCGCAGACCGGCCGGGAGATGTTCCTGATCGCCGAGTCCGACCTGGGCGATCCGCGGCTGGTCACGTCACGCGAGGCGGGCGGGTACGGCCTCAACGCCCAGTGGAGCGACGACTTCCACCACGCCCTGCACTCGGCGCTCACCGGCGAGCGGCAGGGCTACTACTGCGACTTCGGATCGATGAGCGCGCTGGCCAAGACGCTGACCAGGGCGTTCTTCCACGATGGGACGTGGTCGTCCTTCCGAGGAAGGTCACACGGCCGGCCGGTGGACCCGCTGCGGACACCCGGCCACCGCTTCCTCGGCTTCCTGCAGAACCACGACCAGGTCGGCAACCGCGCCACCGGCGACCGGATCTCGGCGGCGCTGTCGCTGAGGCTGCTCAAGGTCGGTGCCGGGCTGCTGCTCACCGCACCGTTCACGCCGATGCTGTTCATGGGTGAGGAATGGGGCGCCGGCACCCCCTGGCGGTTCTTCACCGACCATCAGGAGCCCGAACTGGCCCGCGCGGTCAGCGAGGGCCGGCGCCGAGAGTTCGCGAGCCACGGGTGGGATTCGGAGGACGTGCCAGATCCGCAGGACCCGGAGACGTACCGGCGTTCCGTGCTCGACTGGGCCGAGCAGGGCAAGCCGCGCCACCGTGAGCTGCTCGACTGGTACCGGGCACTGATCGCGTTGCGCCGCGCCTGCCCGGAGCTCACCGATCCTCGGCTGACCGAGGTGTCCGTCGAGCACGACGAGTCGTGGATCGTCCTGCACCGGGGACCGCTCCGGGTCGTCGCCAACCTGGGGACCGGCCCCGTGCCCCTGCCGGAGGGCGAGCTGCTACTCGCCTCCGACCCCGCTGTACGGCCCGGCGGAGAGCTCCCCGGTGAGTCGCTCGCCATCCTCCGGACGGCAGGTGCGCCGGTAGATCCCCGGTGAGACCTGTTCACCATGCTCGGCGCCGCCGAGCAGGACCGGCCGGCCGACCTGCTCCGTCCGCTCATGCTGCACGTCGACGCCCAGGCGTGACGGGGTACAGTCCCGATCGTGACGGAGCACACAATGCAGCCAGCACAGGACGAGCCGGGCCACCCGCACCTGGCCGAACTTCGCGAGACGACCGAGCGCGGCGGCGCGCCCAAGTACCACGACGCCAACGCCGCCAAGGGGAAGCTCTTCGCGCGGGAGAGGATCCGGCTCCTCGCCGACGCCGGGTCGTTCGTCGAGGACGGGCTGTACGCCAACGCCCTCGCCCGTGACCTCCCCGCCGACGGCGTCGTCACCGGAACCGCGACGATCGGCGGCCGGCCGGTGGCGCTGATGGCCAACGACTCGACGATCAAGGCCGGATCCTGGGGGGCCCGCACGGTCGAGAAGATCATCCGCATCATCGAGCGCGCCTACGCGACGCGGGTGCCAATGGTCTATCTGGTCGACTCGGCCGGCGCGAGGATCACCGACCAGGTCGAGATGTTCCCCGGGCGCCGCGGCGCGGGGAAGATCTTCCACACGCAGGTACGCGCGAGCGGCTCGATCCCGCAGGTGTGCGCCCTGTTCGGGCCGAGCGCGGCGGGTGGCGCGTACATCCCGGCCTTCTGCGACTTCGTGGCGATGGTCGACGGCAACGCCTCGATGTACCTCGGCAGCCCTCGCATGGTGGAGATGGTGGTCAAGGAGAAGACCACCCTGGAGGAGATGGGCGGGGCGAAGATGCACTGCTCGGTCTCCGGCTGCGGGCACTTCCTCGCCAAGGACGAGCCGCAGGCGCTCGACGCCGTGCGCTCCTTCCTGTCCTACCTGCCGTCGAACTGGGAGCAGCGGCCCCCCGCGGCCGAGCCGCGCGATCCGAAGCCGATCGACCTGCGCACGCTCGTTCCGGCCAGCGAACGGGTCGCCTTCGACATGCGCCGCTACGTCAGGGGCCTGCTCGACGAGGACTCCTTCTTCGAGATCCACAGCCTGTGGGCGCGCGAGCTGGTCGTGGGCTTCGGGCGGCTGGACGGCCAGGCCGTGGGCGTGGTCGCGAACAACCCGATGTTCAAGGGCGGCGTGCTGTTCGTCGACTCCGCGGACAAGGCGACCCGGTTCATCCAGCTGTGCGACGCGTTCAACGTCCCGCTGCTGTTCCTGTCCGACGTGCCCGGATTCATGGTCGGCACGGCGGTCGAACGCCAGGGCATCATCCGGCACGGCGCCAAGATGATCACGGCCGTGTCGGAGGCGACCGTGCCGAAGATCTCTGTGGTCGTGCGCAAGGCGTACGGTGCCGGGCTCTACGCCATGGCAGGGCCCGGGTTCGAGCCCGACGCCACTCTTGCCCTGCCCACGGCCAAGATCGCGGTCATGGGCGCCGAGGCCGCCGTCAACGCCGTCTACTACAACAAGATCATGGCGATCGAGGACGAGCAGGAGCGCGAGGCGTACATCGAGAAGCTCCGCTCGGAGTACGAGGAGGACATCGACATCGTGCGGCTCGCCGGCGAGCTGGTCGTCGACGCGATCATCGAGCCGGAGGACCTCCGGTCCGAACTTGTGGCGCGCTTCGCCGCGGCCGGCGGCAAGGATCGCTCGTTCTCGCGCCGGCGTCACGGGGTCACCCCGGTCTAAAGCTGCGGTGTTTACCTCTCATTAGCGGGGTTTTGGCATATTCGTAGGAGCTCTACGGCTGGCAAATCGCAGGTCAAGCCCCCTCTACTACGGAGGAAACGTTCTTGAATGGCTCTACGATCGGCTCATGACCTCAGTACTGCTCGCCGAGGACGACACGTCCATCTCCGAGCCTCTCGCCAGAGCGTTGCGGCGGGAGGGATATAACGTCGAAGTCAGTCCCGACGGTCCGCAGGCCCTCGAACGGGCGCTGGGAGGTGGGGTGGATCTCATCGTGCTCGACCTCGGCCTGCCCGAGCTCGACGGCCTTGAGGTGGCCCGCCGGGTCCGTGCCGAAGGTCACGGCGTCCCCATCCTCATCCTCACGGCCCGTGCCGACGAGGTGGACACCGTGGTGGGTCTCGACGCCGGCGCCGACGACTACGTCACCAAGCCTTTCCGGCTGGCGGAGCTGCTCGCCCGCGTGCGCGCACTGCTCCGCAGGGGCAGCACGGAGACGCCTATCGTGCAGGGGGTGCGGATCGATGCCGAGTCCCGCCGGGCCTGGATGGGCGACCAGGAGCTGCAGCTCACGACCAAGGAGTTCGACCTGCTGCGGGTGCTCGTCCGTGACGCGGGCAAGGTCGTCACCCGTGAGCAGATCATGCGCGAGGTGTGGGACACCAACTGGTGGGGCTCCACGAAGACCCTCGACATGCACATCTCCTGGTTGCGCCGGAAGCTCGGGGACGATGCGGGCAGCCCCCGCTACATCACGACCGTGCGCGGAGTCGGGTTCCGCTTCGAGCGTGGCGACTAGATATGTGAACCGGGCGTGATCCGCGGCATCGCGTCAGGGTGGAAGAGAGGGACCTCCATGAGGCGACGGCTGCTGCTGTCGACGCTGGCCGTCGCGGTCGTCGCCGTACTCCTGCTCGGCATCCCGCTGGCGTACTCCACCGAACGGCTCATCTACGACGAGGCGCAGCAGCAGGTCGAGCGGGAGGCGGCGACCGTCGTGGCCGGCGTGAACCTCCGGCAGGAGATGCGCCAGTCGATCACAGGTGACCAGATCGCCAAGGAGTTCCCCAGCCGTTACATCGTGGTGACGCTGGCCGACGGCTCGGAGATCACGGCCGGGATACCCCCGGTCAGGGGCGACCACGTGATCACGAAGATGGCGACCAACGATCGCGGCATCCGCGTCCAGGTCTCCCGCGACGCGGGCGACGTGGAGGCCGACGCGTTCCGGACGTTCCTGCTCATCGGCAGCCTCGTCGCGCTCGGCGTCGGGGTGGCCGTGGGGCTGGCGATGGTGCAGGCCCGGAAGCTGACACTGCCGTTGATCGACCTGGCCGAGACCGCCGACCGGCTCGGCTCGGGCAACGCACGGCCACGCCGCCGGCGCTACGGGGTGCCTGAGGTCGACCGGGTGGCGGAGGTGCTGGACCGCAGCGCCGTGCGGATCGCCGACCTGCTCGCCGCCAGCCGCGAGTTCGCCTCCGACGCCAGCCACCAGCTGCGCACGCCGCTGACCGCGCTGTCCATGCGGCTGGAGGAGATGATCGAGGCGGCCGAGTATCCCGACGTCGTGCGGGAAGAGGGCGTGGCGGCGGCCGCGCAGGTGGAGCGGCTCGCCGCGGTCGTCGAACAGCTGCTCGCCCGGGCCAACCACGACCCGACCGGCGACGCGGTCGCCGTCGGCGTGGACGAGATCGTCACGCAGCAGGTGAAAGAGTGGGAGCCGGTCTTCCGGCGTGAGGGCCGCAGGCTGGGCATGTCGGGCGTACGGGGGCTGACCGCCGTGGTGAGCCCGGGCGGCCTGTCGCAGATCGTCGCGACCCTCCTTGACAACTCCCTGGTGCACGGCGACGGCAAGGTCACCATCCACACCAAGGAGACGGCGGCGTCCATCGTCGTGGAGGTCGGGGACGAGGGCGCAGGTGTGCCGTCCGATCTCGAACGCCGAGTGTTCGACCGGAACGTCAGCGGCCGGCAGGGCACCGGCCTGGGGCTCTATCTCGCGCGTTCGCTGGCCGCCGCCGACGGCGGGCGGCTGGAGCTGGTGCGGTCCCGCCCGGCGGTCTTCGCGGTGTTCCTGCGCAAGCGCGAAGAGGCGCTGCTCGCCAAGGAACGGGTGGTCAGCGGGCCCGCCTGACCGGACCGGCGGCGACCGGGCCGGCCGCGGGCACGTGACCGGCCGTCTCCTTGGGCTCGGGGGCGGCGGCTCCGGCCGGCTCGTCCTGGGCCTCCGGCAGGCCCGTGTGCGGGTCGACGGGCGGCACGGTCGGAGGCAGGAAGACCCATTTCTTGTACGCCCAGAAACGGAACAGCGTCGCGATGGCCGTGCCGACGACCTGGGACGCGTTGAACGCCACGCCGTTCTGCATGCCGAGGACGTAGTAGGTGAAGCCGATGAACGCCCAGGTGATCACCAGGCCGACGCCGTTGAAGACGAAGAAGAGGACGTACTCGCGGCCGAGGCCGGTGGTGTCCCGGTGCCGGAAGGTCCAGAAGCGGTTCGCGAAGTAGGAGAACGTCGTCGCGACCACCGTGCCGATGCCGAACGACGTCAGCGGCCCCATGCCGACGCCGAGGTGAAGCGTGTTGGAGATGCCGATCGTGATGACGAAGTTCAGGATGCCGATCACGCCGAACTTCGCCAGCTCGTGAACGAGATAGGCGAATTGTCGGTAAAATTTTAGGGCCATTCTCACGAAGCGAGACCTTTCGTTCGGGGTCGCGGCTCGCGCATCCTCGGCAGGACCGCAACTCTCCCTACCCCCGGCACGACGAGGATAGACGGCTTTCGTGGCAGCATGTGCCTGAGGTCCTCGATTCTGGCAGCCGCCGACCGCGGCCGCCCGGGTTCCAGGGATCCGGCTCATGTCTCTCCGACCGAGGTGACCATGGACTACCGGCTCGACGACGAGCACGAGACCCTTCGCAAGACCGTCGAGGAATTCGCCCGCGACGTCGTGGCTCCGCAGGCGGCACGGCTGGACGCGGCCGAGGAGTTCCCGTACGGCATCGTCCGGCAGATGGGCGACATGGGACTCTTCGGCCTGCCGTTCCCCGAGGAGTACGGCGGAATGGGCGGCAACTACTTCGCCCTGTGCCTGGCCCTGGAGGAGCTGGCCCGGGTCGACTCCTCGGTGGCGATCACCCTTGAGGCCGCGGTGTCGCTCGGGGCGATGCCCGTCTACCGGTTCGGCACCGAAGAACAGAAGCGCACCTGGCTGCCCGACCTCGTCACCGGCCGCGCGCTGGGCGCCTTCGGGCTGACCGAGCCGGGCGGCGGCACCGACGCGGGGGCCACCCGGACCACCGCCCGCCTCGTCGACGGCGAGTGGGTGATCAACGGCACGAAGTGCTTCATCACCAACTCCGGCACCGACATCACCCGCCTGGTCACCGTGACCGCGATGACCGGGGAGCGGGAGATCTCCTCGATCATCGTGCCGACTCCGCACGAGGGCCTCGCCGTGGCGCCGAAGTACTCCAAGGTCGGCTGGCACGCCTCCGACACCAGGGAGCTGTCGTTCAGCGACTGCCGGGTGCCGGCCGAGAACCTGCTGGGAGAACGCGGCCGCGGGTACGCCGGCTTCCTGTCCATCCTCGACGAGGGGCGCATCGCGATCTCCGCGCTCGCCACCGGCCTCGCCCAGGGATGCCTCGACGAGTCGGTCAAGTACGCCAAGGAGCGCACCGCGTTCGGCGCCCCGATCGGCAAGAACCAGGCCATCGCCTTCAAGATCGCCGACATGGAGGTACGCACGCACACCGCCCGGCTCGCGTGGTACCGCGCGGCGGAGCGGATGATGCGCGGCGAGCCGTTCAAGAAGGAGGCCGCCATCGCCAAGCTGCACTCCTCGGAGATCGCGGTGACCAACGCGCGGGAGGCGACGCAGATCCACGGCGGGTACGGCTTCATGAACGAGTTCCCGGTCGCCCGGCACTGGCGCGACTCCAAGATCTTGGAGATCGGGGAGGGGACCTCAGAGGTCCAGCGCATGCTCATCGCCCGTGAACTTGGCCTCTGAGCTCGGCGGTAGGCTGCGGGGGTGACGGACAGTCAGGACATACCGGCGGTCGGCATGGTGGGCGGCGGTCAGCTCGCCCGGATGACGCAGCAGGCGGCGATCGCCCTCGGCGTGCCGCTGCGGGTGCTGAGCGACAGCACCCACGCGTCCGCCGCGCGTGTCATCGCCGACGTTCGCGTCGGCGACCATCGCTCACTCGACGACCTGCGCACCTTCGCCAAGGACAGCGACGTGGTGACGTTCGACCACGAGCACGTCCCCGGTGAGCACATCCGCGCGCTGGAGGATGCCGGTGTCGCGTGCCGCCCCGGTTCGGCCGCGCTCCTGCACGCCCAGGACAAGCGGGTCATGCGGGAGCGTCTCAGCGCCCACGGGGTGCCCGTCCCGAGGTTCGCGCCGGTCGCGACCCTGGCGGACGTGGAGGCGTTCGGCGCGTGGCCCGTCGTGCTCAAGGCCGCCCGCGGCGGCTACGACGGCAAGGGAGTGTGGGTGTGCGAGTCGCCCGCCGAGGCGCGCGGCGTGGTGGAGCGCGCCGTGGCCGAGGGGGTCGGCCTGCTCGCCGAGGAGCATGTGCCGTTCCGCCGCGAGCTCGCCGCCCTCGTGGCCCGCTCGCCGTACGGGCAGGGCGCGGCGTACCCCATCGTGGAGACCGTGCAGCGCGACGGCATCTGCCACGAGGTGATCGCTCCCGCGCCCGGGCTGGACGACGAGCTGGCCGAGCACGCCCAGCGGCTCGCCCTCGGCATCGCCGACGCACTCGGCGTGACCGGCCTGCTCGCGGTGGAGCTGTTCGAGACCGGCGACGGCGTGCTGGTGAACGAGCTGGCCATGCGGCCGCACAACTCCGGGCACTGGACGATCGAGGGTGCCCGCACGTCACAGTTCGAGCAGCACCTCCGTGCCGTCCTCGACCTGCCGCTCGGCGACACCACCCCGACCGCGCCGTACGTCGTGATGGCGAACGTGCTCGGCGGCGACGACCCCGCCGTCTATCGCCGCTACATCCACGTCATGGCGCACGACCCCGCCGTCAAGGTCCACTTCTACGGCAAAGAGGTACGCCCCGGCCGCAAGATCGGGCACGTCACCGCCCTCGGTGACGACCTCGAGGACGCTCGTGAGCGGGCCCGCCATGCGGCCGGCTACCTCGGAGGAGGATCCGCATGACCGTCGCGGTCGTGATGGGCAGTGATTCGGACTGGCCGGTGATGAAGGCCGCGGCCGAGGCGCTGGAGGAGTTCGGCGTGCCCTACGAGGCCGACGTGGTCTCCGCTCACCGAATGCCGCACGACATGATCGAATACGGCTCCGAGGCCGCCTCGCGCGGACTCCGTGTCATCATCGCCGGCGCGGGCGGGGCCGCCCACCTGCCGGGCATGCTCGCCTCCGTCACCCCGCTGCCGGTGATCGGCGTGCCGGTGCCGTTGAAGTACCTCGACGGCATCGACTCCCTGCTGTCGATCGCGCAGATGCCCGCCGGGGTCCCGGTCGCGACCGTGGCGATCGGCAACGCCCGCAACGCCGGCCTGCTAGCGGTCCGGATCCTCGCGGCGAGCGATCCGGAGCTGCGCGAGCGCATGGAGGAGTTCCAGCGCGACCTGCACGCCATGGCGAAGGCCAAGGGCGCCCGGCTGCGCGGCGCCTGAGCCATCAGACGCGCAGGCCGAGCCGCGCCCACTCGATCGCCGGGCAGCGGTCCATGACGACGTCGAGGCCGGCGTCCCGAACCCGCCGGGCCGCCGCCTCGTCAATCACGTCGAGGGGAAACCAGACCGCCCTCACGTCGCCGTCGCGCCGCGGGCCGTACGACGCGAACAGCTTGATCGCCTCGTCGGCGACCTCACCCGCCTGCGCGGCCTGCCGGTAGACGCCGACGACGTCGACGGCCGCCGGCGCCGCCGCGAGCGAGGCGGCGCCGGGCTCGCCGAGGACGGTCTCGGCGCTCGGGTGCACCGGCACGATCGTCTTGCCGCGCGACTGGAGCAGCCGTGCCATGTCGTACGCGGTGCGCTCCGGGTTGTCGCGCAGGCCGACGAAGGCCCAGGTGTTCGAGTCGGTCAGGATGCGGCGGATGACGGCCTCATCGGCGTAAGGGGCGCTCATCCCCCTCACAACCACGCTTCGCCTCAGGGCCTTCCCAGCGCTCGGTAGTGCCAGCCCGCCGCCCGCCAGCACTCAGGGTCGAGTGCGTTGCGGCCGTCGACGATGTTGCGTTCGGCGACCACGAGCCCGAGAGCCTCCGGGTCCATGTCGCGGAACTCGGGCCACTCGGTGAGCAGTAGCACGACGTGCGCGTCACTGGCCGCGTTCTGGGCGGAGGTGCCGTAGGTCAGCTCTGGGTGGGCCCGGCGGGCATTGTCGAGGGCCTGCGGGTCGTACACCGTCACCTGGCCGCCCTGGCTGCGGATCGAGGTCGCCACGTCGAGCGCGGGGGAGTCGCGGATGTCGTCGGAGTTGGGTTTGAACGCCGCGCCCAGCACGCCGACGGTGCGCCCGATGAACGACCCGCCGAGCAGCTCCCGGGCCAGGTCGACCATGCGGATCCGGCGCCGAATGTTGATCGCGTCGACCTCGCGCAGGAACGACAGGGCCTGGTCGACGCCGAGCTCGCCGGCGCGGGCCATGAACGCCCGGATGTCCTTGGGCAGGCAGCCTCCACCGAAGCCGAGCCCCGCGCCGAGGAACTTGCCGCCGATCCGGTCGTCATAGGACAGGGCCTCGGAGAGCTTCGTCACATCGGCGTGCGCGGCCTCACAGACCTCGGCCATCGCGTTGATGAAGGAGATCTTCGTGGCGAGGAAGGCGTTCGCGGAGACCTTGACGAGCTCGGAGGTCGGGTAGTCGGTGATGATCAGGGGGACGCCTTCGGAGATCATCGAGGCGTAGACCTCACGGAGGATCTTCTCCGCGCGGTCGGAGTGCACCCCGACGACGATGCGGTCCGGGCGCAGGGTGTCCTGCACGGCATAGCCCTCGCGGAGGAACTCCGGGTTCCAGGCCAGCTCGGCGAGCTCGCCCGCCGGGGCCAGCCGGGCCAGCCGCTTCGCGAGCCGCTCGGCGGTGCCGACCGGCACGGTCGACTTGCCGACCACGACGCAGGCGCGCGTGAGCCGCGGCGCCAGGGCGGTGATCGTGTCATCGACATAGCTCATGTCGGCGGCGTACTCGCCGGGCTTTTGGGGCGTGCCCACGCAGACGAAGTGGACGTCGCCGAAGTCGGCGGCCTCGTCGTACGACGTGGTGAAGCGCAGCCGGCCGTTGGCCAGGTTCCGCCGCAGAATCGGCTCGAGTTCCGGTTCGTAGAACGGAAGCTCGCCGGCCGACAGCCGGGCGATCTTGTCGGCGTCCACATCGATGCCGAGCACCTCGAACCCCAGGTCGGCCATGCATGCCGCGTGGGTCGCGCCCAGGTACCCGGTGCCGATCACGGTCAAGCGCTGTGCCAAGGCCCTGCCTCCCTTCCTACGAATTCGATGCCCGACCCCACTGGCGTCCCCCATGGGCCGCTCGGCATGCTACCGGCCCTACTGGCCAGTAGGTAGACGGCGTACGATCGGCACATGACCCCTGACCTTCCCCTGTACGAACTCTCTGAGGAGCACGCACTGCTCCGGGAAACGGTGCGGGCCCTCGCCGACGACAAGATCGCTCCGAAGGCCGCGGAGACGGATGAGACCGCCGAATTTCCCCAGGCCGTCTACGAGGCACTGGTCCAGGCGGACCTGCACGCCGTGCACGTTCCGGAGGCGTATGAGGGAGTCGGTGCCGACGCCCTCGCCACGGTGATCGTAATCGAGGAGGTCGCACGGGCCTGCGCCGCCTCGTCACTGATCCCCGCGGTCAACAAGCTCGGCACCGTCCCGATCCTGCTCTCCGGCTCCGAAGATCTGAAGAAACGGTATCTCAGCCCGGTGGCCGCCGGACAGGCCATGTTCTCCTACGCGCTGTCCGAGCCGGAGGCGGGCAGCGACGCCGCGGCGATGAAGACCAGGGCGGTGCGTGACGGCGATCACTGGGTGTTGAACGGCACCAAGCGGTGGATCACCAACGCGGGCGTATCGGACTACTACACGGTGATGGCCGTCACCGACCCGTCGCAGGGTGCCCGCGGCATCTCGGCCTTCGTCGTCGAGAAGAGCGACCCGGGCGTGAGCTTCGGCGCGCCGGAGAAGAAGCTCGGCATCAAGGGTTCGCCGACGCGCGAGGTCATCATGGACGACGTGCGCATCCCCGCGGACCGGATCATCGGCGAGGAGGGCACCGGTTTCAAGACCGCGCTCGCCACGCTCGACCACACCCGCGTCACCATCGCGGCGCAGGCCATCGGCATCGCCCAGGGCGCCCTCGACTACGCCATCGGCTACGTCAAGGAGCGCAAGCAGTTCGGCAAGCCGATCGGCGACTTCCAGGGCGTCCAGTTCATGCTGGCCGACATGGCCATGAAGCTCGAGGCGGCCCGGCAGCTCACCTACGTCGCCGCCGCGAAGTCCGAGCGTGCCATGGAGGGCGCCCGGGTCCCGGATCTGACCTTCATCTCGTCGGCGGCCAAGTGCTTCGCCTCGGACGCCGCCATGGAGATCACCACTGACGCGGTGCAGCTGCTCGGCGGGTACGGCTATGTGAGGGACTATCCGGTCGAGCGCATGATGCGCGACGCGAAGATCACGCAGATCTACGAGGGCACCAACCAGATCCAGCGGGTCGTCATGGCCCGTCAGCTCCTCAAGTAGGCCGCCGGGGGGTCATTCGGGGCGGCGCATCTCGTAGGTGCCGCCCCCCTCTTCCGGCGGGCTGAACGGCGACCTGCCGGAGTACGGCCGCTGCCGGGGCTCGTACAGCGGGACGTCGTAGTTGGTCTGCGGCGCCCCGTACGCGGGCGAGGCGGGTTGTTCGTCCCGTGCCGCGTGGCGGCCGGTGGTGGCCGGGTCGACGACCTGCTCGCCGTACGGCTCCGAGACCTCGGGCAGGCCGTATTCATACCCCATCATGGAGTCGTCCTGTCTCCGCGACCGCCACCGTGAGGGGAAGAACGAGGCGAAGAGGAGTCCGACGCCGGCGAAGAGGATGAATCCCTCCTCCTCGAGACCTGCGAGCGTGACGCGCTGCGCCTTGAACGGGAGCCGGTTGATGAGGTCGGCGGTGGTCTTCTGTGAGACGAAGAAGAGCGCGCCGGCCGCGGCGAGCAGCAGGCCACCGACGAGCGAGCCCAGCGGGGAGACGCGTGAGGAGACGAGGAAGCCGAAGAGGACGGCGGCGCCGGCGATCAGGCCGCCTCCGATCCACTTGTCCTGCTTGTGGAACTGGGTCACGTAGCCGTGCTGAAGGCGGTAGGTGCCGAATACCAGCAAGCCGGCGAGGGCCGCGGTGAGCACCACCCCCGCGAGAACGCCCCAGGTGTGGCGAGCGCCGTTTGACATCGCTACTCCTTCAGAGGTGACCGCGACCCACGCGAGCCGCCGGTACGTCAGCAGGCTAGTAGTCAAATGCCACATTTGGGGGCAGTAGAGCCTAGCGATGGAGGTAGTACAAACCTCACTTGCAGAGGTTCTGGGTGGCGGTCCTCGCGTTGATCTGCTGCGCCGAATCGGCGGGCGGGATCCCCGGCGCACTGACCTTGACCTGCTTGACCCCGGCCCAGGACGACCCCACGATGACCTGCAGCCGGGAGCCGAGCGACGACACCTGCTCCAGCGTGGCCCCGGGGATGGCGGCCTTGAGCGTCTTGGCGGACTCCGCGCGGCCGGCGCCGTACTGGATGACGGTCGTCCCGACACCGTGCCGCGCGCCCGGCACCACGCTGACCCCGAACCCGGCACCGCGCAGCTCGCGGGCGGCCCTGGCGGCGAGCCCGGAGATGCCGACGCCGTTGATCACCCGGGCGTCGATCTGACCCGGCGGCACGGTGAGGCCGTCCGTGGCCCGCGCGCTCGCGGACCCGCTGGGCGCGGGCTTCGCCGGCTGGATGATGGCCTGGTCCTTCTGTATCTCGCGGAACAGCTCGTCGCCGGCCTTCTGATCCCACAGCACGGTCGACTGCTGCGGCCCGCCGTTGATCGAGGTCAGGTAGTCGGGATTGGACAGCGGCACGGTCGCGAAGGCGATGCTGTCGGTGCTCATGCCCCTCATCTGCATGGCCAGCGAGGTCAGCGTGCCCTTCGACAGGCCCTTGTCCGCTCGGATCGCGTCCAGTGAGGCGTTGAGGAAGCCCGGGAACTTCGTCGGCTCGCTCAGCGCCTTGTGCACCATCGCCGACATGAACTGCTGCTGCCGGTTGATCCGGCCGAGGTCGCTGCCGCCGGTCAGCGTGTACCGGGCGCGGGAATAGGCCAGCGCGGTCGGCCCGTCGACGTTGCTATTGCCGGCGGGCAGCCGCAGGCCGCTCTTCGGGTCGTTGATCGCCTGCTCGGTGCAGACCGTGACCCCGCCGAGCGCGTCCACGACCTTGAGGAAGCCGAGGAAGTTGACCTCGACATAGTGATCGATGTGTATGCCGGTGGCCCGCTCGACGGTCTGCACGGTCAGCGTCGGGCCGCCGTACATGTAGGCCCAGTTGAGCTTGCCCTGCCGCTCGCCGACATTGGTGCCCGGGGCACCCTCCGAGCCGTTGGAGCGGTGCCCGGGGATGGTCACCAGGGAGTCCCGCGGGAGGCTGACCACGTTGACCTTGTCGTGCTTGGACGACACGTGGACCAGCATCATCGTGTCGGAGCGCTGCCCGCCGATCTTGCCCAGATGCAGCTCGTTGATCTGCTGGTCGGTGAGCCCCTCACGGCGGTCCACCCCGGTGAGCAGGATGTTCATCGAGCCCTCGGGCCCGGATTCCGGCCGGTTCTTCAGCCCCTCGAAGGCGTCGACCCGCCGGACGCTGCCGAGGACGTAGCCCTGGAACACCCACCCGCCGCCGGAGAACAACAGCACCGCCACGGACATGGCGCCCGCCGCCATGAGGCCCCGGCGCTGCCGCCGTGCCCCGCGCCCGGAGACCTTCCCGGGCGGCCGCTCGATCGTGACGTGGGAGGCCTCGGCGTCGCCGACCGCGACACCATCGGCCTGACCTGCCTCGTCGTCGCCCGCAACGCCCGGTCGCGGCCGGAAGTAGCGCTCCTGCGGGTCGGACTCCACGTCGTCTGCCATGACGGCTTCGCCTCCCGGAGGTGCGAAGTGTTGCCTACATTGCGGCGTTCCTCGCGTTCGTACAGTACCGTGGCGCCGTCATGAATCCCTCGCCGAACACACCCCCTGCCGGAAACCGCGCCTGGCCGGCGGTGTCAGTGATCATGCCCGTGCTCAACGAGGAGCGGCACCTCGCCGAGGCGGTCGAGGCCATTCTGAGCCAGGAATACCCCGGTGAGCTGGAACTCGTGCTGGCAATCGGACCCTCCCGCGACCGCACGCAGGAGATCGCCGAGAAGCTCGCCGCCGATGACCCACGGATCATCGTGGTGCCGAACCCGACGGGCCGTACGCCTCACGGGCTCAACGCCTCGATCAAGGCCTCGCAGTACTCCATCGTCGTCCGGGTCGACGGCCACTCGCTGCTGCCCCCCGACTACGTGCGGGCCGCGGTGGAGACGCTGGAGGAAACCGGCGCCGACAACGTCGGCGGCATCATGGCGGCCGAGGGCGTCACGCCGTTCGAGATGGCGGTGGCCCGCGCGATGACCTCCAAGATCGGGGTCGGTAACGCGCCGTTCCACACCGGCGGCCAGGCGGGCGAGGCCGAGACGGTCTACCTCGGCTCGTTCCGGCGCACCGCGCTCGAGCGGGTGGGCGGATACGACGAGACGTTCGTCCGTGCCCAGGACTGGGAGATGAACCACCGCATCCGCCAGACCGGCGGCAGGGTCTGGTTCACGCCCCGCATGCGGGTGACCTATCGTCCCCGGCCCAGCGTCCGCGCGCTGGCCAAGCAGTACTTCCACACCGGCCGGTGGCGGCGGGTCGTGGGCCGGGAGCACCAGGGCACCCTCAACCTGCGCTACCTCGCGCCGCCGCTGGCCGTGGTGGCCATGGTGGCCGGCGTCGTGGCGGGCGTCTTCGGCTTCTGGCCGGGCTGGGTCCTGCCGGGCGGGTACGCCGTCGCCATCGTCGGCGGATCCGTGCCGACCGGCAAGGGGCTCCCCACCGCGGCCTGGCTGCGGCTGCCGCTGGTGTACGCCACGATGCACGTCTCGTGGGGAGTGGGCTTCCTCGTCAGCCCGCCGAGCCTGGGCCGTTCTCGCGAGCCGTGATCTGCTCGGCGATCAGCAGATCGACCGGATGTGTGATCTTGATGTTCCGCTCGCTGCCCGGGACCACCAGGATGGGGACCCCGGGCAGATAGCGGTGCACGACGCCACAGTCGTCGGTGGGCGGCGTCTCGCCGAACTCCGGGTCGGCCAGCGCCCGCTCGTACGCCGCGCGGATCGTGGCCAGCCGGAAGCCCTGTGGGGTCTGAAAGCGGCGCAGGCGGTCCCGCCGCGGCATCTCCACGACCCGTCCGGCCTCCACCACCACGACGGTGTCCGATGACGGCACCGCCACCGCGACGGTCTCGGCCTCGTCGAGGGCCGCGACGCACTCGGCGATGATGCGCCCGTCCACGAACGGGCGGGCGGCGTCGTGGAAGAGCACGCGGCTGTCGCCCGGCAGGCCTTCCAGGGCCGACAGCGCGCGCAGCGTCGACTCCGTACGGCTCGCGCCGCCCTCGATCACGCGTGCGACCTTCGCGTACGGCTTCGCGATCAGCTCCGCCTCGGCGATGTGCCCGGGAGCCATCACGACGAGAATCTCATCGATTCCCGGTGCGGTGTCGAACGCCTCGATCGCGCGCGCGAGGATCGGCCGGCCGGCCACCGCCGCGAGCTGCTTGGGGGCGTCAAGACCCAGCCGCTGACCAGTGCCACCGGCCAAGACGACCGCAACCCTCTTCATGGGCCGCACTCTACTGTCCGCGCGACTGTCCGCGCGGGAGCCTCCCGGGGCGCACCGGCGGCTGTAACCTATGGGAACTTTCGCCGTGCCAATGGCCGAACGGATGTTTACGGCCGGGCGGCGACAGGATGACGGTCGCGATATGGTCGGCGCTCGTATCTCACGGCGTTCGCCGGAGAGCACACCCAGACCTGAAGGACTGTGAGATGACGTTCGGAGGGCGCCAATGACGTCGGCAGTGGTAGTCGCGACCGAGACGGTCGCGTCCGGGTCCACGCCGACGGCCGGGCTGGCTCTTCGGAGTGGTTCGGTCGTGGGCCACCTGCTTGAGCAGCTCGAATCCCTCGGCCTCGGCGACCGCCGGGTGATCGCCCGGCCCGAGACCGCCGCCGGGCTGCGGGAGCACGGCTGTGAGGTGGTGGAGTCCAAAGGGCTCGCCGACGACCTCCGGGAGATCGCGCGCGTGGCACGGGCCGCCCAAGAGCCCCTGCTGATCCTGCACGGCGACGTCGTGGCCCACCGCGAGGTGATCGCCCGGCTGGTGCTCAACTCCAAGGCGCCCGCGTCCGCGGCGGTCGCTCGCGTACGCCCGGACGGTGATGTCCCGAGCCGGTCGGTGATGAGAGTCCACAAGGGGCGTATCGCCTCCGCGGGCTCTCCGTACCACCAGGTGACGGACCCGAACGCGGTCTTCCAAGGTGTGCTGCGGGTGGCCCAGGAGGAGACCGCCACCCTCGCCGACGTGGCCGAGAAGCTGGCCGAGCTGGCCGACACGCCGGACGGCCTCACCGGGATCAGCCCGGTCCGGGTCCTGTGGGACGTCCCGGAGGACACCGGTGACGCCGACATCGAGGCGGCGGAGGGCGAGCACCAGGGTGTCCTCGGTAGCACCCCCGTCACGGGCGACGACGCCCCCGCCCTGCTGCTGGTCGGCATGGTGCGCTCGGGAGTCAAGGTCACGGGACGCGGCAGTCCCGAGTTCCTCTGCGAGCGCGTCCTCGACAAGGCACAGGCCGACGCGGCCCAGCAGGGCCTCGACGCCGTCGACGAGGACCGGGTCCGGCTCAACGCCGCGGTGAAGAACAACGACGGGTTCTTCACGACCTACGCGGTGAGCACCTACTCCCGCTTCATCGCCCGCTGGTGCGGCAAGCGCGGCTGGACGCCCAACGGCGTCACCGCGATCTCCATGGCGATCTCGGTCGTGGCCGCGGCGTGGTTCGCCACCGGACACCGGTGGGGCATGGTCATCGGTGCGGTCTTCCTGTACTTCGCGTTCGTATTCGACTGCGTCGACGGGCAGCTGGCCCGCTACACCCGGCAGTTCAGCACGCTCGGCGCCTGGCTGGACGCGACGTTCGACCGGGCGAAGGAGTACACCGTTTTCGCCGGGCTGGCCGTGGGCTCCACCGCGGCCGTCGCGACGAGCTCCGTGCACGGGGGCGACGTCTGGTACCTCGCCGTCGCCGCGCTGACCCTGCAGACCTGCCGGCACATGGTCGACTTCGCCTTCGGGGCGTCCAAGCGCCGCCGGGCGCCGGAGCCGATCCCGGTGCTCCCGCTGGCGATGCCGGACGACAGCGTGCTCGACGAGCCCGAGCCGTACAAGAGCCGGCCGAAGGGCGGCGGCCTCAGCCACCTCGCCGTGTGGCTTTCGGCCCGCTCGGAGAACATCCGGGCGTTCCACTGGTTCAAGAAGATCATCGTGCTTCCGATCGGTGAGCGGTTCGCACTGATCGCGATCACCGCTGCTCTGTTCAACGCGCAGGTGACGTTCATCGCGCTGCTCACGTGGGGCGGAATCGCCGCGATCTACACGGCCGCCGGGCGTTTCCTCCGGTCGCTGACGCAGCCGAGGTCGGCCGCGAAGTGACGACGAGTCGAATGAGGAGGAAGAGCGACCGATGAGCACAGTGCTCCCTGGCGGCATGTCGCCGAGCGTCCCGCGGAAGGCCGCCCCCGACGCCGAGCTGGCCTATCACGGCAGCCGTCTGGTCGCCTACCGCGACGACGGGCCGATCGCGCAGGTGCTCGGCCGGCTCACCAGGGGTCAGCTTCCCCCGCTGCTTCCCCTGCTTGTGGCCGTCGTCGTCACGGGCATCCTGCTGATCACCGGCGTCAACGGCCAGACCAGCCCGGCGATCTTCGCCCCCGTGCTGGCCCTCCTGCTGGCCGGGCCGGGCTCCACGCACCCGCACAGTGGCCGGCTCGACTGGCTGGTTCCGCCCATCATGCGGGCGATCGAGTACGGCTACCTCGCCACGCTCGCCTTCGCGCACGACGTCTCCAAGCCGCTGACGTACGCCTTCATCGGAATACTCGCCTACCACCACTACGACACCGTCTACCGCACCCGGCAGCGGCTGTGGCCCGCGAAGTGGGTCTTCCGTGCGGGACTCGGCTGGGACGGCCGCATGCTCATCGCGGCGGCCGCGGTCCTCGCCGGTGTGCTGCCGCTGGTCCTCGCCGTACTCGGCGTCTACCTCGGGCTGCTGTTCGGCATCGAGAGCGTCTACACCTGGACGCGGACCGGCAAGGGCAGCGGTGTGATGATCAACCTGGAGGAAGAGGAGGAAGCCGGATCATGATTGGCATGGTTCTGGCCGCGGGAGCGGGACGACGGCTCCGCCCGTACACGGACACGCTGCCCAAGGCCCTGGTGCCCGTCGACGGCGAGACGACGATCCTCGACATCGCGCTCGGCAACCTCGCCGAGGTGGAGCTCACCGACGTGGTCATCGTCGTGGGCTACCGTGCCGGCGCGGTCGAGGAGCGCAAGGCCGAGCTGGAGGACCGGTACGGCGTCGGCATCACGCTCGTGCACAACGACAAGGCCGAGGAGTGGAACAACGCCTACTCCATGTGGCTGGCCCGCGACTACTTCGCCGAAGGCGTCCTGATGGTCAACGGCGACACGGTCCACCCGGTGGACGTGGAGCGGACCCTTCTCGCCAACCGCGGTCCCGACGTGCTGCTCGCCGTCGACGACGTGAAGAAGCTCGCCGACGAGGAGATGAAGGTCATCCTCGGCGGCACCGGGCACCTGCGGCGCATCACCAAGCTGATGGACCCCGCGCAGGCGAACGGCGAGTACATCGGCGCGACGCTGCTGGAGCCGGCCGCCGCCGAGCCGCTCGCCGACGCTCTCAAAGCGACGTGGGAGCGTGATCCGGACCTCTACTACGAGGACGGCTACCAGGAGCTGGTGGACCGCGGCGGCAAGATCTCGGTCGCGCCGATCGGAGCCGTGGACTGGGTAGAGGTCGACAACCACGACGACCTTCAGAAGGCCCGCCGGATCGCCAAGGGATACTGATGCCGCTGCTCACGCGGATGCTGCCCGCACCGTTGTCGATCGACGTGCGGCGCGGCGCGATCGCCCACCTCGGCGAGCTGCTCGCCGACCGGCGCATCGTGACCGAGGGCCGGGTGGCCATCGCGGTCGGACCGGGCCAGGGCGACCAGATCGCCGAGCACGTCCGGCCGAGCCTGGAGGCCTGCGAGGTCTTCCACGTCGCCGGCGCCTCCGTCGACGCCGCCGTCGAGCTCGGCTCCCGGCTGCGCACCGGTTCGTACGAGGCGGTCGTCGGCATCGGCGGCGGACGCACGATCGACGCCACGAAGTACGCCGCGACACTCGCCGGCATGCCGATGGTCTCCGTCGCGACCAACCTGTCGCACGACGGGATCTGCTCGCCGACCGCATCGCTGGAGCACGAGAACGGCAAGGCCTCGTTCGGTGTGACGATGCCGCTCGCCGTGGTCGTGGACCTCGACTACGTGCGGGCCGCGCCCGAGCGACTCGTACGGGCCGGCATCGGTGACGTGCTGAGCAACTTCTCCGCGGTCGACGACTGGTCGCTGTCCCACCGCGAGCAGGGCGACCCCATCGACCGGCTGGCGCTCACGCTCGCGCGCACCGCCGCGGAGGCGCTCGTCCACCAGCCCCGGTCGATCGAGTCGGACGACTTCCTGACCGTGCTGGCCGAGGGGCTCGTGCTGTCCGGGATGGCGATGTCGTTCGCCGGGTCGTCGCGGCCGTCGAGCGGTGGCGACCACGAGATCCTGCACGCGATCGACCATCTGTTCCCCGGCACGGCCAACCACGGAGAGCTGGCCGGCATCGGGGCGGCGTTCTGTTACCACCTGCGTTCGACGCAGCTCGGCGAGGGCGCCGAACGCCTCGGCGAGATCGTGGCGAGCCTGGATCGTCATGGACTCCCCAAGACTCCGTACGACATCGGCCTGACCGAGGAGCAGTTCGCCGAGGCGGTGGCGTACGCTCCCCAGACCAGGCCTGGCCGGTACACCATCCTTGAGCACCTCGCACTGGACGAGAGTGCTGTGCTGAAAGCGGTACGCGAATATGTCGGCACCTTCGCTGGCTGAGGTCCGGGCGGGCGGGCAGCCACCGGGCCTCACAGATCGGCGCAACGAGGAGCACTGGGCAGGGCGTCTCTACATGCGCCGCATCTCGCCCTTCTTCACCTGGATGTTCGTCCGGATCGGGTTCTCCCCGAACCAGCTCACCTACCTGATGATCGTGTGCGGTGTACTCGGCGGCGCGGCCGTCGCGGTCACCGGCCGCGGCGTCGCGGGCCTTGTATGGGCGATCGCCGGAGCCGTGCTGATCCAGGCATACCTGCTGCTGGACTGCTCGGACGGGGAGGTCGCGCGGTTCCGCAAGCGCACCTCCGTCACCGGCGTGTACCTCGACCGGATCGGGCACTACATGTCGGAGGTCGCGCTGCTGGCCGGCCTCGGCGTGCGGGCCCAGGGCGCGTTCCAGAACGGCGGCTACGTCGAGCTGGGCCTGCTCGCCGCGCTCGGCGCGGCGCTGATCAAGGCGGAGACGGACAACGTCGTGGTGGCCCGCGCCAAGTCGGGGCTGTCCGCCGCCCCGGAGACCGGCGACCGTGCGCTGCGGCCCGAGTCCACCGGCCTGGCGCTGGCCCGCGAGGCCATGGCGCTGCTGAAGCTCCACCGGATCATCGGCGCCGTCGAGCTGTCCCTGCTCATCGTGGTGGCCGCCGTGATCGACCACCTGACGCACGGGCTGACCGCCACCCGGTTCCTGGCCGTCGCGGTCGCCGTCGTGGCCGTGCTCCAGACCGGGCTGCACTTCGTCAGCATCGTCGCGTCGCGGAGGCTCAAGTGAAGCTGTCCGTGGTCGTCCTCACCATGGGCAACCGCCCGGCCGAACTCGAACGCGCTGTCCAGAGCGCGCTGAACCTCCGGGCCGACGACCTCGACATCGAGGTCGTCCTGGTGGGCAACGGCGCGGACGTGCCCGGCACATGGCCCGACGTCGTCACGCTGGTGCGCCTGCGGGAGAACATCGGCATCCCGGCGGGCCGCAACCGCGGCGTCGAGGCGTCGTCCGGCGAGGTCATCATCTTCCTCGACGACGATGGCTTCTACGACTCCTCGACGCTCGGCACCCACCTGCGGGACATGTTCACCGCCGACCCGGGCCTGGGCGTCGTCTCCTTCCGGGTGTGCGACCCCGAGGGAGGACCCGGCGAGCGGCGGCACGTTCCCCGCCTGCGCGCGGGCGACCCGCTGCGCTCATCGGACGTGACGACCTTCCTGGGCGGCGCCTGCGCGATCCGGCGCGCCGCCTTCGACGCGGCCGGTGGCCTGCCCGAGGACTTCTTCTACGCCCACGAGGAGACCGACCTCGCCTGGCAGATCCTCAACGCCGGCTACCGCATCGTGTACGACGCCGACTCGGTGATGTTCCATCCGGCGCTGCCGCCGACCCGGCACGAGATGTTCTACCGGCTCAACGCCCGTAACCGGGTATGGCTGGCGCGCCGCAACCTGCCCTGGCCGATCGCCCTCGTGTACCTGGCCGTCTGGGTCGGCATGACCGTCGCCCGCGACCGCAGGCCCGCCGCGCTACGGCCATGGTTCGGCGGCTTCCGCGAGGGCTGGCGCAGGCCCGCGGGCCCGCGTCGCCCCATCTCCTGGCGCACGGTCTGGCGGATGACCCGCCTCGGCCGCCCCCCCGTCATCTGAGCTTTCCGCGCCGGCGAGTCCTCGACGGGATGCGGGCCACGCGTCTTTGATCAGCCGGAGAGGAGATCCCGCCATTCGGGGCTGGTGGTCAGGACGGTGAGGCGCTGGGTGGCGCGGGACACGGCGACGTAGAGAGTGCGCAGGCCTGTCGGGGAGTACTCCGCGATCTCGCCGGGCTCGACGATGAGGGCGGCGTCGAACTCCAGGCCCTTCGCCTCCAGGGCGTCGAGGACCTGCGCGCGTGCCGGGAACCCGGGCAGGTGCGGGGCCGGGTGGCCGACCGGGAGGATGATGCCGACGGTGCCCTCTACCGCGCCGATCAGCGCCTCCGCTTCGGCGCGTACGGTGCCGTCGAGGTCGGGCACGTGGCGGATGACGGGGAGACGGCCCGAGGTTCGCACGGCGCGGGCGGGCACGGCCTCGGGGACCGCGCGGCGCAGCACCCGGGTGGCGACATCGGCGATCTCCACGGAGTTGCGGTAGTTGGTGGTCAGCTCGAAGTCGTGCCGTCCGCGGTGGCCGAGCGCGGTGTCCATCGCCTTGCGCGACGCGGCCGGGTCCTCCCAGGCGCTCTGTGCCGCGTCCGCCACGACCGTCCACGTGGCGTGCCGGCCGCGCCGGCCGAGCATCCTCCACTGCATCGGCGACAGGTCCTGCGCCTCGTCGACGACGATGTGGCCGTACTCGGCGGGGCGGTCCTCGTCGTCCTCGTCGTCGTCGCGGCGCATGGCCCGCTCGCGGCGCTCGACGTACGTCGTCAGTTCGCGGAACGCCGGCTCGTCGTCGAGCTCGACGTGCTCGCCGGTGAAGACGTTGACGCCGTCGATGACGAAAGGGTCTTCGGACTTCCGCCTCGGGCCGCGCCCGGGTCGCGGGGGCGGGCCCAGAATGGCATCGATCTCGTCCAGCAGTGCGATGTCGAGGTAGGACCGGGGTCCCTCCCAGGAGGCGGACAGCAGGCCGATCTGCCGGTCGGTCAGCGAACGGTGGGCCGCCCGGCGCAGCCGATCGGCGTCGGCCAGCGAACGCAGCACGTCGGCGGGGCGCCGGACCGGCCACCACGCGCGGAGGAACTCGACGAAGTCCCGTTCGTCGCGTACGTGCCCGGTGAACTCCGCGCGAGTGGTGCGTGGGGCGTCGTCAAGCCCCCCGACCTCGACGAAGCGGTCCCACAGGGCGCCGAGGAGCGCCTCGGCCGCCCGCGGATAGGCCTGGTTCACGGCGCCGCCCGCCCGGCGGTGGACCTCCTGACGGATCGCGTCGAGGACGTCGCGGCTCAGCTTCACGACCACGCCGCGGTACACCGCGCGCAGCTCCTCCGGAGCGCCGGGCGGAGCGTCCTGCACGGCCCGCCGCAGTACGCGGGCCATCACGGACGCGCCCTTGATCCGGGCGAGCTCGGGGGAGTCGTGCGCCGATGCCTCCTCGCCCGCCACGAGGTCGCCGAGCGAGCGCAGGATCGCGCCGCCCTCGCCGAGGGACGGCAGGACCCGTTGGATGTAGGAGGTGAACCGGTGGTTCGGGCCGACGATGAGCACGCCACGCGAGCCGAACCTGCGGCGGTGCCGGAACAGCAGGTACGCCACCCGGTGCAGCGCCACCGCGGTCTTGCCGGTGCCGGGGCCGCCGCGGACGATGACGGTGCGGTCGGCGGGCGCCCGGATCACCTCGTCCTGCTCCCGCTGGATCGTGGCGACGATGTCGCGCATGGTGCCCTCACGGGTGCGGGCGAGGGAGGCGAGGAAGGCACCGTCGCCGACGATCGTCAGGTCGCGACCGGCCTCCGGCATGAGGAGATCGTCCTCGAGGTCGACGACCTTCCGCCCACGGGAGTGCAGCACCCGGCGCCGTACGACGCCGCGCGGATCCTGCGGAGTCGCGCGGTAGAAGGCCTCGGCGGCCGGGGCCCTCCAGTCGACCACCAGAGAGTCGTGCTCGCTCGTGCGGACGCCGATCCGCCCGACGTACAGCGTCTCCCCGCCGGTCAGATCCAGCCGCCCGAAGACCAGGCCGTCCTCGGCCACGTCGAGCGCGTGCGCGCGCATCGCCGCCTGGTGCACCATGGCGTCGCGATCGACCAGGGAGCCCTTGGTGCCGGCCTGCGCCTGACGGTGGCCCTCCTCGATCATCCGCCGGGCGCCGGCGCGCATCTCCTCCAGGCGTGCGTATGCCTGGTCGACGCGGAGCTGTTCCGCGGCGATCTCATCGTCTTTGACCGTCGGCGCCATAGGCCAATTATCGATGGCGGATGGAGTGAACCCGTACCCTCTGCAGTCCGGGGCGGAAGGAGGTGATCACGGTCGAGTCCGCGCGGAGCCGGTGGAGCGTCGTGCCGGGCGTCATGGCTGCTCTGCTCACCGTGGTCATGGGCAGTGTGCTGGCCAACCGTTTCATCCTGCAGGCGGAGTGGTGGCAGGTGAATCGGACGGTGACGCACGCGCCGCGGCCGCCGCTCGCCGATCTGGGCCCGCCGGCCGGCCCGGTCACGACGAGCTGGCAGCTGAACACCCCCGTCGGAGACAGTGACCTGCCGGCGTACGACCGGGTGGCGTACACGATCCTGGACGGCCAGCTCATCATCGTGTCCGGGCACGGCCTCGACGTCCGCGACGCGCGCACCGGCAAGGAGCGGTGGCACTACTACCGCGCCGAGTGGTCCATGCTGGGCTGGGCGCACACCGGGCAGGTCCTCGTCGTGTACCTCGAACGCACCGGGCACCGCGGCAACCGCCTGATGGTGGGCCTCGACGCGGTGAGCGGCACCCTGCTGTGGCGGCAGCGCGGAGACGTGCCCGCCGCGACCGAGCGGACCACACTGCGCTGGCCCGCCGGCGGCGGGGTGGTCATCGTGACCGAGGACGGCCGGCACACGCTGTACGGGCGCTCGGCCACGACCGGCCGCCGGCTGTGGACGAAACGCCTGGCGCACGGCTGCCTGGTGCCCGAGGCGGTGCCGTACGCCTCCGGAAGCAGCGAGAGCGTGGCCGCCTTCAGCCTCGACTGCGGCGCCCGTGACCGCGTGCTCTCCCTCGATCCACGCAGCGGGCACACGCTGTTCACGACGAACGCCCAGCACTCCGCCGTTGCCGTCCGCGGCGACGTGACCGCTGTCTTCGACGGTGCGGGACTGTACGCCTACGACCGGACCGGCCGGAAGTTCCTGATCCGCAAGGGTGACGACGTGTGCCGGGACATGTGCCCGATCGCGGTGACCGGGGGTCACCTCCTCGTCGCCTACGGGCTCGCCCGGCAGCCCGCGGACGGCACGGCGACGCGACGCCTCGAGTCGGTCGACATCGCCTCCGGGGAGCTCTCCTGGCATCGTGACATGCCCGGATACACCGCGCTGTCGGTCGCGGGCGGCCTGGTGTACGGCTTGCGCTCCCAGCTCGCGGACCCGCTGCTGCCGGCCGGCATCGACGTCATCGACCCGATGACGGGTGAGGGGACGACGGTGCCCGCCCCGATGGTGTTGCGGCCGGGGCTGGACGGGGTGCGGCCCTGGCTCGGCGCCGGCGGCGGCCTGCTCTACGTGGCCGTGCCGGCGGCCCGGCCGCGCCCGTTCGGCGCTGCCAGGCTGATGGCCCTGCGCGGCGGGATCCGCGGTCTCGGACCGCCGGAACTCGCCGGCGTGCCGGTCGGAGACTGGCCCGATGCCTGCTCGCTGCTCACCGGACACGACCTGCCGCGGGACTATGCCGTCGAACCGACGCCGGCGAGCGTCGAGGGTCTCCGCCTGCCGGCCGGGTGCACCTTCCGGCCCCGGCACCATGGGCCGCGCGCCCCCGACGGTCCGCAGAGCGAGGCCGGGACGCTGTCGGTCACGGTCCAGTGGGTCGCCGCCGACCCCGGCACCGCAGCCGTGCTCTTCGCCGCGGCCCGTGACACCCAGAGCGGCGTCCACGAGCCGGTGAGGGCCGGCGACGCGGCGTACGCGCTCGGCGTCCCGTCCGGGACGGTCGTGATGCGGGTCGGCCGCACGATCGTCACCGTCACCGCCGGGCTGCCGGGTACGGCGACCCGCCTCGCCCCGGTGATCGCCGCGCACCTGCGGGCCGGAACCTGACGATCCCCGCCGCCGTCACGCGGTGGAACGCGCCCAGTCCTCGAGCTGGGCGACGAAGAGCCGGGCCTGCTCGGGCCAGTGATACCGGGCCCGGGCGGCCTCGTGCCCGCGCTTGCCCATGTCCACGCGGAGGGCCGTGTCGTCGCGCAGGCGCCGGACCGCGGCCGCGGTCGCCTCGGGGTCCTCGAAGGGCACGACGAGGCCGCAGCCCGCGTCGGTGACGATCTCAGCGGCGATCGGGTTGGGGGTGGTGACGACGGGCAGGCCGTGCGCCATGTACTCGACGACCTTGGTCGGCATCGAGTGCCGGTAGTTGGGCGAGTCGTGCAGCAGGGCCAGGCCGGCGAGGGCGCCCTCGGCCATGCGCAGCGCCCGGTCGTTGGGTACGAACCCGTACCAGCGCAGGAGCCCGACGCGCTGTGCGTCGCGCAGCAGCGGCCGTACGTCGGCGTCCGCCGGGCCGACCAGGTCGAGCGTGACCCCGTCCGCGTGCAGCAGCTCGGCCAGTGCGATCAGGTCGGCGGCCCCGCGCGCCAGCGAGAGCTGCCCGACGTAGACGACCCGGTCGTCCCCTGGCGGCGCCGGGGGCGCCTCCGGCACATGCGTCGTGTTCGGCACGACCGGATGCTCGAGCCGGAACCGCCCGCGGTATCCCTCCTCCGCCAGCAGCAGCTTGAGCCGCCGCTCCGCGCGCCGCTCCAGACGGCGCACGCCGAACCGCAGCGGAATGCGCAGCGGCGCGGGCAGCCAGCCCTTGACGCCGAGCGCGGCGGCGGTGTCCTCGTGGACGTCCCAGACCGTGCGGGAGCGCAGGTGGTGCGGCACCGCGAGCAACAGCTCCGGGTCGTGCAGCAGCACGAGGTCCGCGTCCTTCGCGCGGGCGGCCAGCGTGCGCCGCGCGGCCCGCAGCGCGCGTAGCCGATTGCGACCGGCCGCACGCGGCACGTCCAGTGGGACGATGCCCGGCCAGGGCGCGACATTGCACGCCCGGAACGGCGCCATATAAGTGACGTCGTGCCCGGCGTCGAGTAGCGCACGGATCTGCCGGTGCAGAATTCGTGCGTCCTCGGGATGGTGCACGATCGTGCAGACGAAAACGCGCATTGTTTTCACTTCACCGGTAGTCTGGCGGAGAAAAATAAATATTCAGTGAATTCCGCGCGACCATCGGCTCACAGCAGTTCGACGCATTCGGCCGCCGGCTCTTCGGCGAGGCGCGTACGGCCACGGGTGTCGAAAAGCAGCCGCGCGTGCCGGACCAGGCTGTCGGCGTCGTACTCGGCATGATCGGTGAGCACGATGGCCAGATCGGCCTCGGCCAGGGCCGTGTACAGCACCCGGGCGCGTGGCACCTGCGCTCCGTCCACCTCCCACTCATCCACGTGCGGGTCGTGGAAGACCAGGTCCGCACCCATCTTCCGCAGCCGCCGGGCGACCGGGCGGGCCGGTGACTCGCGCTGGTCGGCGATGTCGGCCTTGTAGGTCACGCCGAGCACCAGCACCTTGGCGCCCTTCATCGCCATGCCCTCGCGGTTGAGCAGGGCCTGCGCACGCTCCACGACATAGCGCGGCATCCGGTCGTTGATCTCCTGGGCGAGCTCGACGAACCGGAACGGGTAACCCAGCGAACGCACCTTGTACGACAGGTAGTTCGGGTCGATCGGGATGCAGTGCCCGCCGACCCCCGGGCCCGGGTAGAACGCCTGGAACCCGAACGGCTTGGTCGAGGCGCACGCGATCGCGTCCCACAGGTCGATGCCCAGCTCGTGGCAGAACACCGCCATCTCGTTGACCAGCGCGATGTTCACGTGCCGGTAGGTGTTCTCCAGGAGCTTGGCCATCTCGGCCTCGCGGGTGCCCTTGGCCTGCACGACGTTGTCCACGAACTTGCCGTAGAACGAGGCGGCCACGCCGGCGCAGGCGGGGGTCAGGCCGCCGACGATCTTGGGTGTGTTGCGGACGCCGTACACCGGGTTGCCGGGGTCGATGCGTTCCGGTGAGAAGGCGAGGTGGAAGTCCTCGCCGGCGGTGAGGCCGGACTCCCCGAGGATGGGCCCGACCACCTCCTCGGTGGTGCCCGGGTAGGTCGTCGACTCCAGGACGACCAGCGTGTCCGGCTCCAGGTGCCGGGAGACCGTCTGGGCCGCCTTCCGGACAGCCGTGAGGTCGGGGCCGCCGTCGGCCGACAGGGGCGTGGGCACGCAGATCACAACGGTGCGCGCGCCGTCGAGGATCGACTCGTCGTCGGAGGCTGTGAAGCCCGCGGCGAGCATCTCCTCGATCTCGGCCGGGGCGACGTCGTCGACATGGGACAGGCCGGCCTTCAGCCCCGCGACGACACGGGGGTCGCGGTCCAGGCCGGCCACCCTCAGCCCGGCGCGGCAGGCCTCCCGCGCGAGCGGCAGGCCCACGTATCCGAGTCCGATGACCACCAGGTCCACCACGTGGCTCCCTTCACGATGCTGCGGAGGCGATTTCTCGATAGGGACCGAGATAGCGGGCCGTCACGGTCCGCCAGGTGCGGTTCTCCGCGACCCACTCTCGGGCTGCCTGTCCGATTTCGCTGCGTCGTTTGGGACTGTAAATGAGCCGGTCCAGGCAATTCGCCCATGCTTCCGGGTCTTCCGGAAGTGTTAACGTGCCCGTCACGCCGGGTTCGATGATTTCGCGGAGCGCTTTGACATCACTTGCTATTACTGGGATTCCCCCTGCCATCGCCTCCAGCGGTTTCAGCGGAGTCACCAATTGGCACACCCGGTCCGCCGTTCGCGGGACCGCGAAGACATCGAGGACGGCGTGATAGCGACGGACCTGATCGACCGGCACCCGGCCGGTGAACACCGCGGGCACCCCCAGCTCGGCGGCGCGACGCTCCAGGGCCGGCCGCTCCGGCCCGTCGCCGACGAGCAGCAGGGCGAAGTCGCGGCGCAGCGCGGCCGCCTCGATGAGCGTGCCGATCCCCTCGAAGCCGTAGAACGTCGACGTGAGCCCGACCACGACGTCGCCCGGCGCGATGCCGAGGTCCGCCCGCAGTTTCGCGCCGTCCGGCAGGGGCTCCAGGAACGAGTCGTCGACGGCGTTCGGCACGACGAGCACGTCGCGTACGCCACGGCTCTCGATCTCCTCGCGCATGGCCTCGCCCAGCGTGACGACGAGGTCGGCGGAGCGCATCCGCGCCGTCTCCAGCTCCCGGGTGAGCCGGTAGAACTCATCGGCCTCGGTACGCGCCGGGTCGCGCGACAGCCAGGAGTCCTCCAGGAAGCCGCGGACCTCGTACGCCACGGGCACGCCGTACCGGTCGCGCAGCTCCAGCGCGACGGCCGCGTTCATGTGGTTGCCGGCCGCGTGCAGCACCGAGGGCCGGAGGCGTTCGACGAGGCGCCCGGCCAGGTCGGCGGCCTTGCCGATCTCCTGGACCGGCCCGCGCGTCGGCACCCACGGCAGGAGGCGGTGGTAGGGCACGCCGTCGACCGAGCACTCCGGCCGCGCGTCGGCGACCCCCTGGGCGAGCGGGTGCCCGAGCCGCGTCGCGATGTGCGGGTCGAGCCCCAACTCCCGCTGGGCGACCGCGATCCGCTGCGTCCGCACGGTGTACCCGGCCTGCGTCGCCGGCAGCGAGTTGGTGACGAAGTGCAGCACCCGAGCGCGAGCGGGTTTCCGGGTGTCAGGGTGCCCCTCACCTTGCTCTGGGGTGGTGGGGGTGCCTCTCATCGGGACCCGCTCCGGCCCCGCCCGCCGCGCCGGCCGCGCCGGGGCGGGCGTCCCGGTGAGGAGAGCGAGCAGCGTGCGGAGGTCGGCCGTCTCATGGGACTTCGGGGTTGGTCTGGTCCATTTCGTCAGGCGAGGGCGTGCCCTCCCGGGAACGACGCGGAGCGCCAGGCGTACGGCGAGCCGGAGCGCGCGCCGAGGGTCGTCGCGCGCGTGCCGCCAGGCCAGCGCCGCGGAGTAAAAGAACATCTTGGCCACCTGCATGGCGGGCGAGGCTAAGCACCTTCAATGAACGAGAGGCAAACGTGATCGCGCACGTCCTCGGCGCCCGGCCGAACTTCGTCAAGGCCGCACCGGTGATCGCCGCGCTGTCCGACCGGCAGCGCCGCGACGGAGGCCCGCAACATGAACAACGAGTGATCCACACGGGCCAGCACTACGACGAACGCATGTCCGACGTCTTCTTCCGCGAGCTCGGCCTGCCCGAGCCGGACGTCAACCTCGGTGTGGGCTCCGGCAGTCACGCCGCCCAGACCGCGGCGATCATGATCGCGCTGGAGAAGGAGTTCATCGAGCGTTCACCTGAGCTGGTCATCGTGTACGGCGACGTGACCTCCACCCTCGCCGCCGCCCTGGACGCGGCCAAGCTGCACATCCCGGTCGCCCATGTCGAGGCCGGGCTGCGCAGCTTCGACATGACCATGCCCGAGGAGGTCAACCGGCGGCTCGTCGACCAGCTGTCGGACCTGCTCTTCGTGACGAGCCCGGAGGCCATCGGCCACCTGGCCGCCGAGGGCGTGGACGTCGGCCGGGTGCACTTCGTGGGCAACCCGATGATCGACACGCTGCTCTCCCACCTCGACTCTTTCGACACCGAGGCGGTGCGCGCCGCCCACGGGCTGCCCGAGCGCTACATCGTCGCGACTCTCCACCGGCCCGCGAACGTCGACGACCCGGAGATCGCCGCCGGGCTGGTCAAGCGGCTGCACGAGATCGCCGACCTGGCCGACATCGTCATGCCCGTGCACCCGCGCGGGCGCAAGGTGCTGACCGAGGCCGGGCTCGATGACCACCCGCGCGTCAAGCTCCTCGAACCCCTCGGCTACGTCGACTTCATCGCGGCCGTACGCGGTTCCGCCGCCGTCGTCACCGACTCGGGCGGCGTCCAGGAGGAGACCACGATCCTTGGCGTGCCGTGCCTGACCGTACGGCCCAACACCGAGCGGCCGATCACCATCACCCACGGCACGAACCGGCTCGTCACCGCCGAGGGCCTCGTCCCCGCGGTCGAGCAGGCGCTCGCCTCCGCCGCCGGCCGGCGCGAGGTCCCGCCGCTGTGGGACGGCCAGGCCGGGCCGCGCATCGCCCGCATCGTGGAGGACCGCCTCGATGGCTGACCGGCAGGTGGCCCGGCTCAAGGCGGCGCTCGCCGACCGTGAGGCGCGGGTGCAGATCCTCGAGGCGCGGGTCGCGGCGCTGGAGGCGTCCACCTCGCTGCGTGTGGGCCGTGCCGTCACCGACGCCGCCCGCAAGCCCGGCAAGGGCGTCGTGGCGCTGCCGCGTGAGCTGTACCGCATGTGGCGGCACCGCGGCGCGCCCAACGTCATCACCTCGGTCGACGCACGCGAACGCCCGATGTTCAGCGCGCGAGACGAGGACCGGCTCATCGCCGGCTCGGTCCGTACGCGCCTGATCGTGGCCGGCGTCCTCGGCCCGGCCGCGGCCGAGGCCCTGGGCCGGGTCGCCCACGTCGTGCCGCTGATGCCGCACGACGCCGCGCTCGTGCTCGACACCGCCGACGTCGACCTCGTGATCGTGGACGCCGCCGCCGGCGCTCCCGGCGGGCCGTGGGCCTACCTCGGCGTGCCGGGCGTGCCCGACCGCGAGCGCGCGCTGCTGGGCCTGCTGGAGGTCGCCCGGGGCCGCAACCGGCCCGTCGCGCTCCTCGGCACGTCCCCGGGCCTGGCCGGGCTCGGCTGGGACGCGACGGTCAAGGACGGCACGCCGCCGGACGAGGCGCTCGCCGGGCTGTGCGCCCGGTTCGGCATCGACCAGGCATGAACACTCTCACCGCGAAAGGAAACCGCGTGCGCGCTCTCGTGTACGGCGACGTCGACCTCAACATCATCGACGGGTCGGCGATCTGGGCTCAGGCGATGGTGCAGGCGTTGCACGAGGCCGGCGTCGAGGTGACCTTCGTGCTCAAGGCGCCGGTGCGTACGGACCGGCTGGTCGCCCCCCTGGAGAAGCTGCCCGACGTCACCGTACGGCGGCTGCCCGAGGACGCTCCTGCCGCCGGCAACGGCTCGCTGACCGTCGAGGCCGCGGCGCAGCTGCTCACCGAGCTGGACGCGGCCGAGCCGTACGACCTGGTCGTCGTGCGCGGACGGCGGCTCGCGGTGCGCCTCACCGGCACGCCGCTGGCCGGGAGGCTGTGGACATACCTCACCGACGTGCCGCAGAACGTCGCCGGGCTGACGAGCGGCGTACGGGGTGAGCTCGCGGCGGTCGCCAAGGCGTCGCGCTTCCTGCTCTGCCAGACCGAGGAGCTGCGCTGCTTCCTCGAAGGCGTGCTCCACAAGGCGGCCGGCAAGTGCGTCCTGTTCCCTCCGGTCGTCGCACTGCCCTCCGGTCTCGAGCCGGCCGCGGACCGGCGACCGGGCCGGCCGCTGCGCCTCGTCTACACCGGCAAGTTCGCGCCGCGCTGGAACACGTACGAGATGACGGCGCTGCCCCGGCGCCTGGCGGCCCGTAAGATCGACGCCGAGCTGCACATGATCGGCGACAAGATCCATCACGACCGGGCCGATCCGGGGTTCTCCCGTCGGATGCGCGTGGCGCTGGAGTCGACGCCCGGTCTGATCTGGCACGGCGGCCACCCGAGGGCCGAGGCCATGCGAGTCTCCGCCGGCTGCGATGTGGGGCTTTCGTGGCGCCATCCGGACCTCGACGCGAGCCTGGAGCTGTCCACGAAGGTCCTCGAGATGGGCGCGCTGGGGCTGCCGGTCGTGCTCAACCGCACCCCGATGCACGAGAACCTCCTCGGCGCGGGCTATCCGCTGTTCGCGAGCACGGAGGAGGAGGTCGCCGACGTGCTGGCCGCCGTCTCGGAGCCGGAGACGTACGCGCTGGCGCGGCGCCGCTGCCTGGAGGCGGCACGGGAGTTCACCCTGGAGGCGGCCGCCGGCCGGCTGCGCGCCTACCTGCGGCAGGCCTTCCCGGCTCCGGCGACGACGCCGGCGAGGACACGCATCGTGGTGGCCGGGCACGACCTGAAGTTCTTCACCCGGCTGCTCGACCACCTGGGCTCGGTGCCGGGCCTGGAGGTGCGGGTGGACCGCTGGCCCGCCCTGGGCACCCACGACCCGGAGGCCGGCCGCGAGCTCGCGGAGTGGGCCGATGTCATCGTCTGTGAATGGTGCGGGCCGAACGCGGTCTGGTACAGCGAGTGGCTGAAGAAGCACGGCCGGCCGGACCAGCGCCTGGTGGTGCGGCTGCACCGGTTCGAGCTGTACGGCGCGTGGCCGGGGCGGCTCGACATCGACGCGATCGACCGCGTGGTGTGCGTGAGCCCGCACTACGCGGAGCTGACCCGCACGATGACCGGATGGCCCGCGGACAAGATCATCGTGATTCCGAACTGGGTGGACGACGCGCAGTTCGACCGGGCCAAGCTGCCGGG
>JAOPYL010000102.1 GCA_025964625.1 Actinoallomurus sp.
CGCGTTGTGCCCCTCGCCGAGAGGCGACCCGCACACCGGTACACCCAAACGTTCAGACCCCGCCAGGATCACCGTCCTGGCGGGGTCTTCTGGTTCCCGGCCCGACGACGAGCCAGGCAGCGTCCTCAACGAGCCGCCAGCAAGATCATGGTCTCCAGCTCACAACCTGCGAGCATGATGCTGGGTGGGAGGGGTAAGTCGTGATGACGGCGACGCTGAGTGGGGGGTGGTGAGCCGTGGTGGAGTCGGCGACCGACAGGATGCGGAAGCGTGTCGGCATACCTGTGCAGGTGCCCGTGCTGGGCTCGGTGATGCTGCCTCCGCCCGAGAAGCTGGTCTACTACGCCGGGCTCGGGCTGCTTGCTGTGTGCGAGGTGGTGGAGTGGCCGATCGCGCTGATCATCGGTGTTGGGCATACGCTGGCCGATCAGCAGCATTCGCGGCTGGCCCAAGGCTTGGGCGAGGCGCTCGAGGAGGCCTGAGCCGTCGGATCCGAGAATCCCGGCCCAGATTTCCTGCTGGTCGCTGACGTGCAGGCTGCCTGAGCGCCACGGGGCCGCCGACGGTGCCAGGTCCGTGTCTCAGTGCGGCGCCGTCTCGGAATGATCGGCCTCCATCCAGTCGCCCTCCATGCCCGGTTCGGGGAGGATCCGTCCGCCCTCCACCGCGAACCTTGCCGGCACTTCGGCGATCGTGACGAGGATCTGGTCCTCCGGGATTCCGGTGACGCGGCTGCCGGCGGCGGAGATGTCCACCGCCAGCCGTTGCTTTTCCGTGTCCGCGCGTCCGCCTCGGGTCAGGCCGGCGATCAGCAGATGGCCGGATGGACGGGCGTCGGTGAAGATGTCACCGGCGGGCACCTCCTGGAAGACCACGTGCACGAACGACGTGGGCGCGCCGGTCACGGCCGAATGGATGCGGGTGATCTCGCCGGCCGCCGCGGCCTTCTGCTCGCCGGTCAGCCTTTCGTCGGCGATGGTGCAGGTGTAGACGGGCATCGCTGTCCTCCTCCGATCCAGGTCATCGCGGTCACGCCAGGTGACCCGGTCCGACCAGACAATGGACGTGTACGTCCTATTCTAGGGCGTGGGGCCGGCGTGCGGCCGACCGGCTCAGGCTCAGTCGAAGACGCGGCTGCTGAGGAAGTCCTCGGGCAGGAGTGTGGTGAGTTGCTCGCGGCCGACGCGGCCACCGCCGGCGAGGAGCCGGCTGGCGTGCCGCAGCCGGGCGCGTTCGAGGGCGTTGCGGACGCTGCGAGCGTTCGCGAAGCGCGGTTGTTCCCGGCGTCGCCGCAGATAGTCGCGGAACACCTGCACCGTCTCCGGCCCCAGCGCGTACCCGGCATCGCGCAGCATCATGTCCCCGATCGCCGCGAGCTCCTCGTCGGTGTAGTCGGGGAAGTCGATGTGGTGCGCGATGCGGGAGCTCATCCCGGGGTTCGAGGCGAAGAAGGAGTCCATCCGGTCCTTGTAGCCGGCCAGCACGACGACCAGATCGTGGCGCTGGTTCTCCATCATCTGGAGCAGGATCTCGATCGACTCCTGACCGTAGTCGCGCTCGTTCTCGGCCCGGTACAGGTAGTACGCCTCGTCGATGAACAGCACCCCGCCCATCGCCCGCTTCAGCACCTCCTTGGTCTTGGGCGCGGTGTGCCCGACGTACTGTCCCACCAGGTCGTCCCGGGTCACCGCCACCAGGTGGCCGCGCCGGAGGTACCCCAGGCGGTGCAGGAGTTCGGCCAGCCGCATCGCGACGGTCGTCTTACCGGTGCCGGGGCTCCCGGTGAAGCACATGTGCAGGTTCGGGGGCGTGGTGCTGAGGCCGAACCTGGCCCGCAGCCGGTCGATGAGCAGCAGAGCGGCGATCTGCCGGATGCGGGTCTTGACGGCGGCGAGTCCGACGAGCTCGGCGTCGAGCACGTCGAGCACGTCGTCGACGTGCGACTCCGCCCGTTCCTGCGCGAGGTCGACCGTCGCGTCCTCGGGGAGCGGCTCGGCTCCGTCGCCGGCCGGCCCGTCCCCGCCCCCCTGAGGCGGGCCGTCCCCGCCATCGTGAGGCGGGTCGTCATGGGCCGGCCCGCGCATGTCGAAGGCCGTCACACGTACCTCTGCCCGGCGGGACGGTCGAGGACGTACGGATGCAGCCGGTAGCGGATGCGGCGGTCGCTGGACTCCTCCCGGTCGAGGCGGAAGCCCGGCTCCTCGTCCGGCCGCTGGACGATGAACGACAGTGCCGTCGTCTGCCGGGTGCCGGCGTCGTAGGCGTTCAGGCGGATGTAGTGCGAAGGGTAGGCGCGGCGGCACTCGTTGATCTCATACAGCACGGCCGCCGGGTCGACCAGGTCGAACATCGGCAGTCCCCACATCTCCCAGTAGTTGTTGCGGGGGTGCGGGTCGTCGGTGAACTCGACCGAGCAGGGCCAGCCGTTGCCGAGGACGTAGGCGATCTGCGCGGTGATCTCTTCGTCGGTGAAGTCCGGCAGGTAGGAGAACGTGCCCTGGGTGATGCGCATGGTGGCCCTCAGGAGATCGTGGGCGTCTCGACGACGTCCGGCGTGTCGGTGGACTCGTACGTGAACGTGACGTCGCCCCAGGTGGCGAGCGCGACGTCGAGTTCGCGGCTGCGCTTGGCCGCGGTACGGAGGATGTCGGGGCCCTCCGCCATATAGTCGCGGCCCTCGTTGCGCGCCTTGATCATTGCTTCCAGCGCGACGCGGTTCGCGGTCGCACCGGCCGCGATGCCCATCGGGTGGCCGATCGTGCCGCCGCCGAACTGCAGCACCACGTCCTCGCCCAGGTAGTGCAGGAGCTGGTGCATCTGTCCCGCGTGGATCCCGCCCGACGCGACCGGCATCACGGACGGCATCGACGCCCATTCCTGGTCGAAGTACAGCCCCTTCACCGGGTCGGCGCCGACGCGGTCGAGCAGCAGCGTGTCGTAGTATCCGCGGACCATGTTGGGATCGCCCTCCAGCTTGCCGACGACCGTGCCCGCGTGGATGTGGTCGACCCCGGCCAGCCGCATCCACTTGGCGATCACGCGGAAGCTCACGCCGTGGTTCTTCTGCCTGGTGTAGGTGCCGTGCCCGGCCCGGTGCAGATGGAGGATGAGGCCGTTGCGCCGCGCCCACTTGGCCATCGACTGGATCGCGGTGTAGCCGACGGTCAGGTCGATCATGATGATGACGCTGCCGAGGTCGCGGGCGAACTCGGCGCGCTCGTACATGTCCTCCATCGTCGCGGCCGTGACGTTCATGTAGTGGCCCTTGACCTCGCCGGTGGCCGCCTGCGCCCGGTTCACCCCCTCGATGGCGTGCAGGAACCGGTCGCGCCAGCGCATGAACGGCTGGGAGTTGATGTTCTCGTCGTCCTTGGTGAAATCCAGGCCGCCGCGGAGCGCCTCGTAGACCACGCGGCCGTAGTTCCGTGCGGACAGCCCGAGTTTCGGCTTGACGGTCGCGCCGAGCAGTGGCCGGCCGAACTTGTTCAGGTACTCCCGCTCCATGACGACGCCGTGCGCCGGGCCCTGGAACGTCTTCACGTAGTGCGGCGGGATCCGCATGTCCTCCAGCCGCAGCGCCTTCAGTGCCTTGAAGCCGAAGACGTTGCCGATGATGGAAGAGGTCAGGTTGGCGATCGAGCCCTCTTCGAAGAGGTCGATCCCGTACGCGATGTAGGCGATGTACTGATCGCCTGCGCCGGGCACCTTGTCGACCCGGTAGCACTTCGCCTGATACTCCTTGTAGTTGGTCAGCCGGTCGGTCCACACGACGGTCCAGGTGGCCGTCGAGGACTCGCCCGCGACCGCCGCGCCCGCCTCCTCCGGTGGCACGCCCGGCTGGGGGGTGATCCGGAACGCCGCGAGCACGTCGCTGGGCCGCGGCTCGTAGTCCGGTTGCCAGTACCCCATCTCCGCGTACGGGATGACCCCGGCCGACCACCGGTCCGTCATCGGGGCTCCCAGCCGGGCGCGGGGTGCACCGCGCGTTGCAGCGCGGGTAGTTCGGCCAGCACCACTTCCCTCAGTGGCCGCCGCAGTTCCTGCGGTACGGGCCCCTCCGTGAGCAGGCTGATCAGGTTCTCCACGGAGTCGTCCGGGCCGTCTCGCAGCTCCAGCAGGTAGCGCTGGAGCCGCCGGCGTTCTCGGATGGTGAAGGTCTCAGGGTCGCGCAGGATCGTTCTCACGCTGCCACCTCGCGGGTCTGGTAACTGAAACGGCCGTCGCCGAAGTCGGCGATCAGGGGAAAGGGAAGGCACCTCGGCCGTGGACAGGGGCGGCCGAGGTGCGCTTCGAACTCTTCGCGGAAGGTCTCGATGGCGCTGCGCACGAGTAGTTCCGCTCCGACCGGAAGGGCGCAGCGCCGCCCGCCGGTGACGGTGTCACACCTGGTCAGCACCGTTCGCAGATCGTCCTGGCCGCCGATGCCCCGCTCGATCCGATCCAGGCCGTCCGCGATGGCCGTGCAACCGTGCTTGCACGCCGGGCACTGGCCGCAGGACTCATCGGCGAGGAAGCGGGCGAAGCCGAGGGTCACCGCCACCATGCACGCCGTGTCGTCATAGACGGCGAACCCGCCGGAGCCGAGCGCGGAGCCGGCCGCACGCATCATGTCGAAGTCCAGCGGAGTGCCGAACCGCTCGGGGGGGAGCAGGCCCGCCGAGGCGCCGGGGACGACCGCCTTGATCTTCCGGCCTTCGCGTGGGCCGCCGCCGACCAGGTGCACCAGCGCGTCCAACGAGAGCCCGAGCGGCAGCTCGTACATCCCGGGCCGGCGTACGTCGCCACAGACCGTGAACACCATGCCGCCGGGCGAGCCGAGCGTGCCGCTCTCGCGGAACCAGTCGGCGCCGCGCCGAAGGATGAGCGGGACGTTGGCCAGCGTCTCGACGTTGTTCACCACGGTCGGGTTGGGCCGGCCGGACCGGGCGAACAGGCCGACCTGGTACGGGGGCAGGATCCGCGGCAGCGCCTCGCGGCCCTCGATCACCTCGACGGTGGCCTTCTCGTCGCCGAACAGGTAGTCGTCCGGCCCGGCGGTCAGTTCGACCGGCACCTGGGCCGGCATATCGGTCATCTCGGTCATTGCGCGGCGAAGGGCCTCGATCTCCTTCGTCGACGCCTCCTTGATCGCGATGTACACCTTCGTGGCGCCGATCGCGTACGCGGCGATGGCGATGCCCTCGAGCACCTGGTACGGGTTCCGGCGGATGATCCAGCGGTCCTTGAACGTCGCCGGTTCGCCCTCGGCGGCGTTGCACACTAGGTAGCGGGTCCGGGAGGGGCGCGCACGCACCGACTCCCACTTCTCGCCGGTCGGGAAGCCCGACCCGCCACGGCCGCGCAACCCTGACCGCCGCACCTCGGCCGCCACCTGCGCCGGAGCGCGGGTAATGGCGGCCGCCAGCCCCTGTCCGCCGCCGCGCGCCAGGTATTCGGCGGCTGAGCGAACCGGCTCGGTGAGCACCAGGAGGGGTTCGTTCATCGGTCGGCCGCCTGCGCGTCGGCGGCATGTTCGGCGGCCTGGTTCAGCAGGTGATAGGTGATGAAGAGCTGGGTGATGGCGAGCGAGTCCGAGTGCCGCAACCGGGTGCCCTCCAGGAACAGCCCGATGTCGTCGCGCTGCAGGTGGTGGTCGAAGCTCATCCGCTCCCACAGCAGCGACTCGACGTACGCGGTCTCCTCGGGCGCGATGTCGCCGGCGATGCTCAGCAGGTCGGCGGGGTGCCCCTCGTCACGGCCCAGCGCCACCCTGATCGAGGGGCACCCGTCCGCCGCCGCCTTCTGGGCGACGTCGATGAGGTCCCGGTGGGAGATCGTGGGGCGCAGCACGATGCGGGCGGAGAAGCCGGAGTTCCCGGGCTCGGGCGGCTCGAACCGCACCACCAGTGAGGCCCATTCGCGCTGCGGGCGGATGAACGCCGCGGAGTCCGGCTCTCGCCGCTGCAGCTCGCTGAGTACCTGGGCGGACGTGTAGCCGCGCTCGGTACAGTCCCGTTCGACCTTCCAGTGGCGCCGCAGTTCCTCGGGCGGGTCCAGGAACACTTTGATCGAGAAGCACTCGCGCAGCCGCTTGGTGGACAGGCCGAGCAGTCCGTCGACCACGACGAAGGGCCGCGGCGCAACGTACTCCGGCGGCGAGAACCCGCCGGTCGAGTGGTCGTAGACCGGTTTCATGATCGGTTCGCCGGCGGCCAGCAGACGCAGGTGCTGGGCCATCACGTCCATATGGTTGCAGTCCGGATGCAGAGGCGTGATGTCCAGCTCACGGCGCTGCGCGCGGTCGAAGCGGTGGTAGTCGTCCGTTCGGACCACGGCGATACGCTGGTCGCCCAGCAGCCGGACGATGCCGGCGGTGAGCGTGGTCTTTCCCGCGGCGCTGTCGCCGACGATCGCAAGCATGACCGGTTTCACAGGAACCTCGTCCCTCCTAGGTTTCCTGCTCTGACGGTACGAGCCGTGCGGGCCGCCGCCCATTCCCCGGCCGGGGGGAGATCCGGGTGAGAACGCCCTCCCCCGGATGGGTGACTCAGAGCACGATGCCGCGACGGAGGGCGATGGCGACGGCCTCGACGCGGTCGCGGGCCTCCAGCTTGCGGAGGACGGCCTTCACGTGGGTGCGCACCGTCTCCTCCGATATGAACAGGGCGCGGCCGATGGACCGGTTGTCCAGCCCCTTCACCAAGTGGGTCAGGACCTCGCCCTCGCGCGGGGTGAGCCCCAGATCGGCGCCGGGCCAGTGGCGTTCGGTGCCCATCGAGGCCAGCCGCAGGGCGATCCGGCCGCCGAGCGCCGGGTCGATGACCACCTCGCCGCTCCGCACGGTCTGCAGCACGGCGACGATCTCCTCCGGAGTCGCCTTCTTGAGCATGTAACCGCGTCCGCCGGCCCGCAGCGCCTCGAAGACGTACTGCTCGTCCTCGTACACGGTCAGGAACACGACGCTGACCTCGGGATGCCGATCGACGATCATGCGGCACGCGTCCAGCCCGCTGCCGTGCCGCAGGCGTACGTCCAGGAGCACCACGTCCGGGCGGTCGGCCTCGATGACGCACAGCGCCTGGTCGGCGTCCTCGGCCTCACCGACGATCTCGAGCTCCGCGACGCCGCGCAACATGGCGCGCAGTCCCTCCCGTACCACCTGGTGATCGTCCACGACGAGGACGCGGATCGGATCGCTCATTGCTGCTCTCCGCCCACGCCGGGGATCAGCACCGTGATCACCGTGCCGCGGCCCGGGGCGCTGTGCACGCTGAGCCGGCCCCCGGCGAGGGAGACCCGCTCGGTCATGCCCGCCAGCCCGAACGACATCCGGGAGCGTCCCGCGGCCGGGTCGAAGCCGCCCCCGTCGTCGCCGACGACCAGGACCACGTGGGGCCGCTCCTCGTACAGGGCGATCTTGACGCGGCGCGCATTCGCGTGCCGGCAGATGTTGGTGATCGCCTCCTGGGCGACGCGGTACAGCACGACTTCGTGGTGGGCGGGCAACGCGACGTCGTCCGCGACGTCGAGATCCAGGGTGGTCTCGCCGGTCAGCTGCCGATGCGCGAGCGCCCGGAGCGCGGGGGCCAGGCCGAGGTCGTCGAGGACGGACGGGCGCAGATCATGGATCGCGTTCCGCGCCTCCTCCAGGGCCTCGTCGACGAGCAGCTTGGCGGCCTCCAGCTCACGCGCGGCCTGTGCCCGGTCGGTGTCAAGGCTGCGGTCACAGGCCAGCAGGCGGTACCAGATGGACACGAGCTGCTGGGTCACGCCGTCGTGGATCTCGGTTGCGACCCGGCGGCGCTCCTCCTCCTGCGCCTGGATCGTCCGCCGCATCATCCCGGCGAGCGCGGCCTCCTTCTCGGCGAGCGCCTGGAACAGGTCGGCGTGCTCGATCGCCCCCGCTACGAGGGAGGCGGTGAGTTTCAGCACGTCGAGGTCGTAGTCGCGGCGCTCGCGTGCGTGCACGTTGAACACGCCGAGCAGATCCCCGGATCGGGCCAGGAGCGGAACGGAGATCATCGAGGTGTACCGCTCGCCGTGCAGCTCGGGGAAGTACCTGTAGCGCGGGTCCGCCCATTTGTCCTCAGGGATGACGACGACCTGCCGGTGCTCCGCGGCCCACCCGGTGACGCCCTCGCCGAGCCGCAGGCGTACCTCTCCGACGGCGCTCTGCAGCGATGGCGACGCGGCGCGGAGTACCAGGCAGTCGTGGGCCGCATCCCACAGATGCAGCACGCATGCGTCGCCGCCGGTGGCGTCGGTGACCAGATCGATCACCGAGCCGAGCACCGCGCCCAACTCGCCGTTCGAGGTGAGGGCCGCGATGACGCCTCGCAGCAGCCTGTTCTGCGAGACCGCGAGGGCCTCCTCCACGGCCATCACCTCCATGAGGCGAGAAGAACCGCATGACCACCGGCCGGAGAACAGCCGTCTTACTCCGTCATCGCGAACATACGGTTCTTTCGCCGCGCGGAGAAGACGCATGCCACCTGATCATTCCGGCGGAAGGGGGGTTCCAAAACGCCGGTTTCGCAGTACTCTCCGGGAAAGGCAATAGGAAAGTTTCTTAAGAGAGGGTGAAGAGTTCGCTTCGGCCCCGGTTCGGTCCCCGCCAGGACGACGGCCCGGTCCCCGTACGTCAAGCCCCCGAAGGAGAAGCGACATGCGATGGAAGACGAGAATCGCCCGAGGACGACGCAGGTTCGTGGTCGCCGCGCTCACGGCCGTGATGGTGGCGCTGGGAACGGCCGCGGCCGTCACCGGCGTCAGCGCGGCCGCCACCGGTAAACCGGCCGCCACCGGTAAACCGGCTACTCTCGGCGGTAACTGGTACGGCGCGGCGCCGTACGTCATGCCCTTCGACAACAGCCCGCCGGCTCTCGGGCCGGTGATGAACGCGACCGGGCAGAAGTCGTTCCAGCTCGCGTTCATCCTCGCCCCGAATGGCGGAGGCTGCCGGCCCACCTGGGACGGCACCCAGGACGTCTCCTCCGACACGCAGGCCAGGTCGATGATCGACGGCATCCGGGCCGCCGGGGGTGATGTGACGGTGTCGGCCGGCGGATACGGCGGCACCAAGCTCGGCCAGACCTGCGGCGACCCGGCCTCGACCGCCGGCGCCTATCAGCAGGTGATCGACAAGTACTCGCTCAGGGCGATCGACTTCGACCTGGAGGAGCCTGAGTACGAGAACTCGGCCGCGATCCACAACGAGGTCGGCGCGGCGAAGATCCTGCAGCAGAACAACCCGGGTCTCTACGTCTCGGTCACCACGGCCGGCACCACCGGCGGCGAAGGCACCGGATGGTTCGGGAAGCAGCTGCTGAACGAGGCCAAGAGCCAGGGATTCACGCCCGCCAACTACGCGATCATGCCGTTCGACGGAGGGTTCAACGGCTCGTCCGCTCAGATCAGCGCCCTGGAAGGCTTCCACGCCACACTGATGAGCACGTTCGGCTGGGACGGCGCGACGGCGTACGCCCGTGAAGGCGTGTCGCTCATGAACGGCCGATCCGACAGCGGTGAGTACTTCCGGCAGGCCGACTTCCAGGCCGTGCTGGACTACGTCACCTCGCACGGCCTCTCGCGGTTCACCTTCTGGTCGGTGAACCGGGATCGGCAGTGCAGCCCACCGGACAACAACGGGCAGACCTCGGGCACCTGCTCCAGCGTGGCGCAGGGCGACTGGGACTTCACGAAGTACACGGCGAAGTTCGGCGGCGCCACCCCGCCGGTCACGCCTCCGCCGACCAGCCCGCCGGGCACCTGCTCGGCGCCGGCCTGGAGCGCCTCGGCCGTCTACACCGGCGGGGCTCTGGTGTCGTACGCGTCGCACACCTGGAAGGCCAAGTGGTGGACCCAGGGCGAGACCCCCGGCAAGGCCGACGTCTGGGCCGATAACGGGCCGTGCGCCTGACCTGCACGACAACCGCATGATCAAGGCCGGTGAGCAGCGTCTCACCGGCCTTGATCGATGATGGGCCCGCGGATGCGCGAGGCCGCGTACCCGGTGAGCGCCGTGCCGGGCAGCCGCCGGCCGGACGTGCGCGCTGATCCCCTAAAGTGCAAGCCGTTCTCCCGCCGGTCCGGGATCACCCCGGCCGCCCGGGGGAGAACGAGGACTGTTGGTGCGGGTCGGACGGCCGGGTCGAGGTCCCTCGATGCGGGGACTCAGTATGAGGCGGGCCGCCCCTGGAGGTCACCGGAGGATGCGAGATGGGTTTCGAAATCGAGGGCGCGGAGGCGAGAGCGGTGGTCACCGGCGCCTCGTCGGGCATCGGTGCGCTGTACGCGCGTCGCCTCGCCGAGCATGGCTGGAACCTGACCCTGGTGGCGCGGCGTACGGAGCGGCTGGAGGACCTGGCTGAGACGCTCCGCTCCGACTACGGCTGCGGCGTGCGCGCGGTGACCGCCGATCTCGGGCAGCAGGAGGACATCGAGCGAGTCGCCCGGCATGTCGCCGAGGACGACGTCGCGCTGCTGGTGAACAATGCCGGGATCAACGGCTACGGCCCGTTCCCGGACGTGGACCCGGCGTTGGCGCAGCAGGTGATCGCGGTGAACGTGCTCGCCCCGACGCTACTGACCCGAGCCGCGCTGCCGGGCATGCTGGAGCGCGGGCGAGGAGCGGTGGTCAACGTCGCGTCGCTTCTGGCGTTCGCGGGCGCCCTGCCGCCCGAGCCCCTGCCGTACCGGGCGACGTACGCCGGCACCAAGGGCTACCTGGTGACCTTCACGCGCACCCTCGCGGCCGAGCTGGGCGACGCGCCGGTGCACGTCCAGGTCCTGTGCCCGGGCCTGACCGCGACCGAGTTCCATCTGACCACCGGAGCGGAGTCCGTGCCGGGCCGCCGCGAGCGCGTCCACGACGATGGCGGGATGACCGCCGCGGACGTCGTGACGGCGTCGCTGGAGGGCCTGGCCACCGGCGAGGTCGTCTGTGTTCCCGGCCTTACCGATCCCCAGGCCGTGGCACGGCTGGAGGAGGTGGAGTCCGAGCTGCGTGGCGCCAGCCGGCCCGTACTCGCCTCGCGCTACCGCACCTGAGAGGGCACCGTCACGCGCCGCCGTGGTCGGACTCGGGCCGGGGCGCGCTACTTTTCGCGGCCGTCGCCGGGCGCTTCGCCCGGCGGCAGGACCGCGGCGCAGGTGTTGGTGATGTGCTCGTGGATGGCCGTGGCGGCGGCGTCGGGGTCACCGGCGGCGACGGCGTCGACGACGGCGCGGTGCTCGGCGATCACCGCGGCGTACCGCCGCGGCAGAGCGAGGGCCTCGAAGCCCATCAGCCACATGGCACCGCGCAGGCTCGCCATCGTGTCGCGGGTCCGCTCCAGCCCGAGCAGCTCCGGTATGAGCAGATGGAAGTCCTCGTCCAGGGCGAGGAAGGCGGACTGGTGCGCGGCCTCCGACAGCTCCGCCTGAGCGTCGACGATCTCGCGTAGGCGCCGGACCTCCGTTTCGCCGGCGGTGAGGGCGAGCTTCCGTGCCGAGAACGGTTCGAGCAGCAGGCGCAGATCGAAGATCTCCTGGCGCTGCTCGGCCGAGAGCTGCCGGAGCCGGAAGCCCCGCTGGGAGGAGATCTCCACCAGCCCTTCCCGTGCCAGCGCGATGAGCGCCTCACGTACGGGAGTGCGGGACATGCCGAGCGTCTGCGCGAGCTCGTTCTCCGAGTACAGCGTGCCCTGGCCGATCGCGCCGTCCCTGATCGCCTGCTGGATGCGCAGGTATGCGCTCCGGGACAGGGGCAGGGGGCGGTCGACCGCGGACACGCCGCTCAGCTTCGGCACGTCGGCATCTTACACACCAGTTACTGTGAGGGACTTGTATACAAGACACTAGTGTACTAGCTTCGGCCTCGTCAGAACCACGGCGAAGGAGTCGTCCATGCCCCTCTCTGTCGAAGACAAGATCGCGATCCAGGAGCTCTCCAACACCCACGTCAAGTACCTCGACGCGCACGAGGTCGACGCGTGGGCGAACTGCTGGATCCCCGAGGGCAAGTTCATCGCCACCTATGGCACTTTCCAGGGCCATGAGGCGATCAAGGAGTTCATCCGCGGCCACATCAAGGCCGGCAAGGAGGAGGGCGCCCGCCACGTCCTCACCAACTACGTCATCGAGGGCGACGGTGACCGCGCGACCGTCTACAGCCTGGTCGTCAAGATCCAGGTGGTGAAGGCGCCGTTCATCATCGCGTCGGGCGTCTACAACGACGTCGCCGTACGGACCGCCGACGGCTGGCGGTTCGAGTCCCGTCAGCTCGACGTGGACCCGGGCGTCTTCGCCGCCGCCGAAGCGCAGCAGGGCTGAGGGAGCGCCGATGAGTGAACTCGCCGCGGAGCGGTGGGGCGACTCCGGCCCGCCGATCGTCATGGTCCACGGCAGCCTCGGCTCGGCCGCGGCGGCGTTCGGCGAGCAGAAGGTGCTGGCCGATCGCTACCGGATCATCGCGCCGTACCGGCGGGGCTACAGCCCGAGTCCGGGCACGGACCGGGTCGACCCCGACCGTGACGCCAGGGACATCGTCGAGCTGCTCGGCGACGGGGCGCACCTGGTCGGCACCTCGATGGGCGGGGTGGTCGCGATGCGCGCGGCCGCACTCGCCCCCGAGGCCGTCTGGTCGCTGACCGTCATCGAGCCGCCCGCCATGCCCAACGCGCTGGGCCGGCCCGAGGCCGACCAGTTGCGTGAAGGTCTGCGCCGGCACTGGGAGGAGCACGGCGACGACGACCTCGAGTCGTTCGTGGCCGGGTTCCTGCGGACGCTCAACGTCTCGATGGAGCTGCCCTCGCCGCTGCCGGCCCCGCTGGCGGAGGCCGCGGGCAACCTGCGGACCGAGCGGCCGTGGGACACCGGCGTCCCGGTGGAGAAACTGGCCGCTGCCGGCTTCCCGAAGCTGGTCGTGACCGGTGGCGGTACGCCGGGCTTCGAGGACGTCGCAGACGCCCTCGCCGAGGAGTTGCCCGCCCGCCGGGTGCTGTTCGCCGGCAGTCCGCACGCGGTCCAGCGGATCGGTGAGAGGTTCAACGACGAACTGCTGGACTTCCTCGCGTCGGCGGGCGGCCCCGCGCGGTGAGAACAGCACTCGTACAGGTGGCCAGCCCGGCCGGCGAGCCGGGACCGGATCGGAGAGAACGCGTCGCCGGCATGGTCGCCGACGCGGCGGGAGCAGATCTGATCGTGCTCCCGGAGCTCTGGCTCCCCGGTTACTTCGCCTTCGACTCCTACCCGGAGTTCGCCGAGCCGCTGGACGGGGACACCGTCACCGCGGCGCGCGAGTGGGCACGCCGGCTGGGCTGCCATCTGCACATGGGAAGCGTCCTCGAAGCAGGCCCGGACGGCCGGTTGTACAACACGGCCGTCCTGATCGGGCCCGACGGCGAGATCGCCCACACGTACCGGAAGATCCACGTCTTCGGCTACCAGTCCCGGGAGGCCGAGCTCCTCACGCCCGGCGAGAGGATCGGCACCGTGCCGACGACGCTCGGACGGCTGGGTACCACCACGTGCTACGACCTGCGCTTCCCCGAGCTCTACCGGGCACTGGTGGACGAGGGTGCCGAGTCGATCGTGGTGTGCTCGGCCTGGCCCGCGGCCCGGCTCGCGCACTGGCGGCTGTTCACCTCCTGCCGGGCCGTCGAGGAACAGGTCGTGATGATCGCGTGCAACGCGGTCGGCGAGCAGGCCGACGGGGTGAGGCTCGGCGGCCACAGCCGGATCGTCGACCCCTGGGGTGAGGTACTGGCCGAGGCCGGCGAGCAGGAGGGGATCACCTTCTGCGACGTCGACACCACGGTCATCGGATCGGCCCGAGCCGAGTTCCCGGTACTCGCCGACCGGCGTCTTCCCACGACGACGTACAAAAGAAAGGCATGACCGAATGACCCGAGCGACTCCGCTGCGACTTCGGCTGAGCACGACTTCGGCGCCGCTGGAGATCGCGCCCACCCGTCTCATCGTGGCCGGCTACACCGGCCGCGACGAGGAGGCGGTGGCGGCCCACATCGCCGAGCTGGCCGATATCGGTGTGCCGCCGCCCCCGACCGTCCCGGCCTTCTACGACCTCGACCCGGGGTTGCTGACCACCGAAGCGGTGATCAGCGTCGACGGCACCGACACGTCCGGAGAGGTCGAACCGGTGATCATCCGGCACGGCGGCCGGCACTATCTGGCGATCGGCTCGGACCACACCGACCGTGAGCTGGAGAAAACGGACATATCCTCGTCCAAGGCCGCTTGCCCAAAGCCGCTCGGCGAGGTCGTCCTTCCCCTACCCGACGACCTCGCGGCGTTCGACTGGGACTCGGTCGTCGCAGTCAGCGAGGTCGACGGCGAGCCGTACCAGCGCGGCACGCTCGCAGGCCTGCGGCCGCCGGCCGACCTGCTGGAACGGCTTGCGGCCGCGTTGCCGGACACCGACGGCGACGTCGTCGTCTTCGGAGGGACGTTCCCCCTGTTGACCGGCCACTTCGTCTTCGGGCGCCACTGGCGGCTCGAGTTCCAGCTCGCTGACGGGACCTCCCTCAGCCACGCGTACGAAACAACCGGCAGGAGGAGCGTGTGATGCGCACTGGAAAGGACTACCTCGCGGCGCTGAACGACGACCGCGAGATCTACATCGACGGCGCGCGGGTGCGAGACGTCGCGAATCACCCGGCCTTCGCGCCGGTCGCGAAGACCATCGCGGAGCTGTACGACCTCGCCGCCGACCCGGCGTCGGAGATGACCTTCACCGCGCCGGAGACCGGAGCCGAGGCCAACCGCGTCTACGGCATCCCGCGCAGCCGTGAGGACCTCACCGCCTACCGGAAGGCCGCCGACGCCTGGGCGCGCCACACCCACGGCTGGGTGGGCCGCAGCCCCGACCACGTGGGCGCGTTCCTGGCCGGTTTCGCCGCGCATCCGGAGGCGTTCGCCGCCGGCGACCGCGACCTGTCGGCGAACGTGCTCGCCTACCACCGCAGGCTGCTCACCGAGAGCCGCTACGTCTCGTACGCGATCATCCCGCCGCAGGTCTCCCGTGCCACCACCGCCCACGCCTGGGACGGCGACTTCGTCCAGGTCGGCGTGGTCGAGGAGCGGGAGGACGGCATCGTGGTGCGCGGCGCGCAGATGCTCGCCACCGGCGGTCCCGTCGCCGACGACATCCTCGTCTCCTGCATCAAGCCCCTCACCGAGAACGACCGCGACTTCGCGCTCAGCTTCGTCGTGCCGGTCGGCGCCGACGGGCTCAAGTTCTACTGCCGCCGTCCGTTCGCCCCGGCTGCCACGAGCGGGTACGACTACCCGTTGAGCACGCGCTACGACGAGACCGACGCGCTGCTCGTCTTCGACGACGTGTTCATCCCCTGGGAGAGCGTCTTCGTCTTCCGCGACGTGCAGGGCCTGCGGCGGCAGTTCTTCGACACGGGTGCGCACGTCTTCGGCAACTGGCAGGCACAGATCCGTTTCTCGGTGAAGCTGCAGTTCATCACCGGACTCGCGCGGAAGGTCGCGGCGGTCAACGGCGTCGACAAGTTCCCCGGCGTGGTGGAGAAGCTCGGCGAACTCGCGAGCCTCGCCGCGATGGTGGAGTCCGGCGTGCTCGCGGCCGAGTACACCGCGGAGCCGGACGAGAGCGGCCTCTGGCTGCCCGGCAAGCGCGCCGTCTACGGGGCCATGGGCCTCCAGGCCGAGCTGTACCCGCGGGCGCTGGCGATCCTGCGCGATCTGGTCGGCGGCGGTGTCCTGCAGGTGCCCTCCAGCGTGGAGGACATGCGCAACCCCGAGACCCGCGCCGACATCGACCGGTACATCTTCTCGCCGAACGCGCCGGCCGAGGAACGCGTGAAGCTCTTCAAGCTGGTCTGGGACGCCACGGGCAGTGAGTTCGGCGGCCGGCACCACCAGTACGAGATGTTCTACGCCGGTGCGCCGTTCGTCGTGAAGGGCTACGCCTTCCGCAACTACGGCTTCGAGGGCCCGGTCGCCGACGTGGACGCCTTCCTGGCCAGTTACGACCTGGGGTAGCGGCCGGCCGCCCCGACCAAGACAATTGACAGCTGGGAGCAGTGATGGCGAAACCCGAGTACGAGTTCTTCCCGGTGAAGCGGGTCGACTTCACCGTCTGCGCAGGTGACGACCCGAAGATCACCGAGCGGATCCTGTCGCGCGACCCGGAGACCGGGGTCGCCACCCGCATCCTGCGGTACGAGCCGGGCGCCGACTCCACGTCGAACGGCGTGCAGGTGCACGACTTCTGGGAGGAGGTGTACATCCTGGAGGGTTCCTTCACCGACCTGGAACTCGGGGAGACCTTCACCGCGGGGATGTACGCCTGTCGCCCGCCGGGAATGCGCCACGGGCCCTGGCGTACGGATGAGGGTGTCACCACGTTCGAGGTCCGGTATTCCGCCTGACCCTGGAGAGGAGCCGGTCATGTCCGCCACCACGCCGACCATCGACCCGCTGACCATGCGCCGGACCATCGGCCGGTTCGCCACCGGTGTAGCCGTGGTGACCACGCTGGAGGACGGCGAACCGCACGGCATGACCGTCAACTCCCTCACGTCGGTGTCGCTGGATCCGCCCCTGCTGCTGGTCTGCCTCACCACGGGTGCGCGGACCACTGACGCGGTGGTCCGCGCGGGCCGGTTCACGGTGAACATCCTGTCCGATCGGCAGGAGGAGATCGCGATGCGGTTCGCGCGCCGCGGAGCCGACCACTTCGAGGGCCTCACGCTGACCTACGGTGACCACGAGGTCCCGGTCGTGCCGAACGCCCTGGCCCACCTCGAATGCGCGGTGGATCGGCAGTTCGAGGCCGGTGACCACGTGGTCGTCATCGGCCGGGTCCACCGGGTCTGTGACCGCTCCGGGGAGCCGCTGGCCTTCCTGGGCGGGCGCTTCGGCGACCTCACCGAACGGGGCCGTCAACCGCAACTCTGGTTCGCCTGACCCCTGCCGGACGGCGGCCGGCCGACCGGCCGCCGTGGCCGCACCTGGCGGAGGGCCGGCGCCTCAGCGCGTCGTACGGGGCGGGTTCCTCAGGCGGTCAGGGCCAGGAACGCGTACGTGGCGAGCCAGTGGTCGCTGACGAAACCCTTTCCGGCGACGTGTGGAAGACCCGCGGCCAGGTGCCGGTCGGCGACGTCCCGCAGCGTCGCCGCGCGGACGTCGTCGGAGGGGAGCGCGGCGGCCAGGGTGCGGAACTGCCAGGCCCGGGACAGGTTCAGCCCGTAGAGGTGTGCCTGGTGGCCGTCGCTCGCGTCGCGTACCTCGGCCGGAGCGAACAGGGCCGCCGGCGCACCGTCGGTCAGGCCCGGCAGGAAGCCGGTCAGCCAGCCGGGGAGATCCTCGGCCGGCAGCAGGCGGCGCATCAGATCGGCCTCGCACAGCGCCGGTGACAGAAAGTCCTGGCCGCTGGGCTCCCAGCCGGCCGGGTAGTCACGGTCGCCGCCGAACCAGCCCAGGGCCTGCTTCTCGATCGCCGTCACCAGCTCGTCCCGGCCCAGCGAGGCCGCGCTCTCGTGCAGGATCGCCAGGCCGAACGCGGTGTTGGCGTGCACGCCGTGCCGGACCGGCGCGACGGCCCGCTCCAGCCAGCCGAGCACGAGTTCCTCGATCACGTCCGCCAGCGGGCGCAGCGCCGCCGACCAGCGCTCGGCCACCGGATCCGGGCAGCGCCCGCAGGCGGCGGCCAGCGCCAGCGCCCAGGCCCAGCCGTAGGGACGCTCGAACGATGGGTGTGCTCGCAGGTAGGCCGCCTCGGCTCTGATCGCCGGCCCGGTCAGCGTGCCGTTCAGCGTTGTGCGGATCAGCTTCGTGTCCACGTCCGCCGGACGGTCGCCGAGCAGCCGCACCAGCAGCCAGTGCATGTGGACGCACGAATGCCAGTCGTAGGCGCCGTGGAACGCCGGATGCAGCTCCCGCGGCCGGGACGCCTCACCCACTCCGCTCACCATGTGGTGGGTCGCGTGCGGGAACTCGGTGCCGATATTGCACACCGCGATCCGCGCGTAGTGGCCCGCCACCTCTTCGATCGCCGTCATCGGCCGGCACCTCCGAACGCGAGTACGTACATCAGGACGATGTTGCAGGCCAGCAACGGGACCGCGGTGGGGATCTGCGCCTTGATCGGGCCGTACTTGTCCTTCATCTCCAGCAGCGCCGCCGGCACCATGTTGAAGTTGGCCGCCATGGGCGTGCAGAGCGTGCCGCAGAAACCGGCCAGCATGCCCATCGCGAAGACCGCGGCCGCGTTGCCGTGGAAATGCTGCACGAGCACCGGGTACCCGATCGCGGCCGTCATGATCGGGAACGCCGCGAACGCGTTGCCCATGACGACCGTGAACAGCGCCATTCCCACGCAGTACACGACGACGCCGCCGATCAGCGAGTCGGCCGGGAGCACGTTCTCGGTCAGGTGACCGACCGCCTTGCCGACCCCGGACGCGACGAACAACTGGCCGAGCGTGGCCAGCATCTGCGGCAGCACGGCGGCCCACCCGATCGCCTCCAGCAGCCGCCTCCCCTCCGTCAGGGGAGCAAGCGGTGACCGCGGTCGCAGCATGACGAAGCCCACGATCACCGCCACGATGGCGGCCACCCCGAGGCCGATCAGCGTCTCGGACCCTTTCTCCAGGAACGGCTTCCCGCCGACATGGAGCTTGGCCAGACCGGCCGCGAAGATGATGACCACGACCGGGATCGTCAGCGCGGGTACGAACAGCCGGTTGCCGAACCGGTCGGCTCCGGCCTCCTGCTCCGCCCGGGTCGGCCCGGCGGCGCCGCCCTGGCCGAGCTGCCGCGCACCCACCAGCACCGCCATCGTGATCACCGCCAGGCCCAGGATCCATGCGGGGGCGGTCTTCCTCACCACGAACGTGCTGTACACGAAGGACCCGCCGAGCAGCGCCCAGAACGCGCCGCTGCCGTACCGCTTGGCGTGGCCGCGGTCGGCGAGGGTAAGCCCGGCGACCGCGATGAAGATCGCGCCGCACAGCCAGTAGAACCACTCGACCTTGATCATCGGCCGGCCTCCGCGGCGTCCTTGTCGTTCTTCGTCAGGCCGGCCGCCAGCGCCATGCTGGTGAGCTGCCGATCCAGGAGGAACAGTCGCGCACCGTGGATCGCGAACGCGCAGATCGCGGTCGGAATCGCCCACAGCGCGACGTGCAGGGCGTCGAGCTTCAGCCCGTACGCCGTGTCGACGAACCCGGTGATCAGCAGGATCGAGCCGATCGCGACGAAGATGTCCTCGCCGAAGAACTGCCCGACCGTGTCGGCGCTCGCCGAAAAGCCCTTGATCTTCTCTCGCATCGCCTCCGGCAGCGCCGGGCCGAACCGGCGCTCGGCGGCCCCTTCGGCCATCGGATAGACCAGCGGGCGGACCAACGCCGCCGGGCCGTTGATCGAGGCCAGCCCCAGCGCCGAGCTCACCTGCCGGATCAGCTGGTACAGCACGAGGAGCCGGCCGGTGGTGAGCGCGCTGAGCCGGGCGATCAGCCGGCGGCCCTGCTCCTGGAGGCCGAACCGTTCGATCAGGCCGATCACCGGCAGCACGATGATGAACAGGGTCACCGACCGGCTGCCGGCGAAGCCGTTGCCGAAGGCGTTGAGGATCGCCAGCGGGGACAGCTTGCCGAGCAGGCCGGTGACGATGCCCGCGACGGTGACCACCACCAGCGGGTTCAACCGCAGCGCGAATCCGGCGACGACGAGCAGGACGCCGATGAGTACGAGCACGACCGCCCTCCTTCCCGAGTAGGGGGCCAGGGGCAGACAGGGCGCAGCCGTTGCGGGTACGGTACGGATTGTTGAGCAATCCGGCAAGGGGACACTATGACGCAGGAGATCATTCCCGCCGGAAAGAGGCTCGCCCTGTCGTCCGGGCTCGCGGGCCTGTCAGGAGCACGTCCGCTGCTCGATCGCACCGGCACCGTCGCCCGGCTCGCGGACATCCTGCGCGCACAGATCACCGAGGGCGGCCTGCCGCCGGGCACCCAGCTCGCCGAGCACGCGGTGGCCGAGGCACTCGGAGTGTCCCGCAACACCCTGCGGGAGGCGTTCCGGCTGCTCGCCCACGAGGAGCTGGTGGTCCACGAGCCGCATCGGGGCGTATTCGTGCGCACCCCGGACGCCGGGGACGTACGCGATATCTACACCACACGGCGCCTCGTCGAATGCGCCGCCGTACGCAACGCCGACAGTGCCCCCTCCGGCGCGGTGGCCGAGATCCGGGCCGTGGTGAACGCCGCCCAGGCCGCGGCGGCCGAGCAGCGCTGGAACGACGTTGGCACCGCCGACCTGCGGTTCCACTCGGCGATCGTCGCGCTGGCCGGCAGCCGCCGGCTGAACGACATGATGCGCCGCGTCCTGGCCGAGCTGCGGCTGGTCTTCCACATGATGGCCGACCCGCACCGCTTCCACGAGCCGTACGTCCACCGCAACGCCGAGATCGCCGCATTGGTGGAACGCGGAGAGACCGACGCCGCCGTCGGCGCGCTACTCGCCTACCTCGACGACGCCGAACGCCAACTCCTCACCGGCATCGCCGAGCGCAGCACACAGTCGAGCGAATCGATCACGTGATCGCCAGGTCCGTACGGAAGGGGCGGCCCTGGATGGTGCGCCATACGTTGGCGGGCGTGAGCGGCATGTCGGCGTGCCGGACGCCGTACGGTTTCAGCGCGTCGACGACGGCGTTGACGACCGCCACCGGCGAGCCGACGGTGGCCGACTCTCCGACGCCCTTGGCGCCGAGCGGATGGTGCGGTGACGGCGTCACGGTCTCACCGAGCTCCCACGATGGACACTCCATCGACGTGGGTAGCAGATAGTCCATGAATGACGCACCGAGGTGGTTGCCTTCGTCGTCGAACGCCATGACCTGCATGAGCGCCATGCCGATGCCGTCGGCGAGGCCGCCGTGCACCTGGCCTTCGACGATCATCGGGTTGATGCGGACGCCGCAGTCGTCGACGGCGACGAACCGCCGCACCGAGACCTTCCCGGTGCCGGGGTCGACGTCGACGACGCAGATGTAGGCGCCATACGGGTATGTCAGGTTCGGCGGGTTGTAGACGGTGGTCGCGTCGAGATGGCCCTCGACGCCTTCGGGGAGTTCGAGGTTGCCGTGCGCGGCCATGGCGATGTCCTTGATCGTCACGCCGGCCTCCTGGTCGCCCCGCACGTACCAGCGTCCGGCCTCCCACTCGAGGTCGCCGGGGTCGGCCTCGAGCATGGCGCCGGCGACCAGCCGCGCCCGCTCCCGTACCTTGCGGGTGACGACGGCGGCCGCGGCGCCGGACACAGGGGTCGAGCGGGAGCCATAGGTGCCCAGCCCGAAGGGCGTCTGGTCGGTGTCGCCATGGACGACCTCGACATCGTCGGCCGGGATCCCGAGCTCCTGGGAGACGATCTGGGCGAACGTCGTCTCGTGTCCCTGCCCCTGGCTCTGCACCGAGATCCGCAGCACGGCCTTTCCGGTGGGGTGGACGCGCAGTTCCGCGCCGTCGGCCATGCCGAGCCCGAGGATGTCCATGTGCTTGCGCGGCCCCGCGCCGACGGCCTCGGTGAAGAAGCTGAGCCCGATCCCCATCAGCTCGCCATGCGCGCGTTTCTCGGCCTGTTCGGCGCGGAGCTCGTCGTAGCCCGCCATGTCCAGGGCGACGCGGAGGGTCTTCGCGTAGTCGCCGGAGTCGTACTCCCACCCGGTCGCGCAGGTGTAGGGGAACTGGTCCGGCCGCAGCAGGTTCTTCAGCCGCAGCTCCGCCGGGTCGACGCCGAGTTCGCCGGCGAGGACGTCGACGAGCCGCTCGACCAGGTAGACCGCCTCGGTGATCCGGAACGAGCAGGCGTACGCCACCCCGCCCGGGGCCTTGTTGGTGTAGACGCCGGTGACCTCGCAGTGCGCGGCCTCCAGGTCGTAGGACCCGGTGAAGACGTGGAAGAACCCGGCCGGGAACCGGGTCGGCTGCGCGCTGCCGTTGAAGGCGCCGTGGTCGGCGAGCGTTGTGACCCGGACCGCGAGGATCTTGCCCTCGCGGGTCGCCGCGATCTCGCCCTGCATGTGGTAGTCGCGGGCGAACGAGGTGGTCATGAGGTTCTCGGAACGATCCTCCATCCATTTCACCGGCTTGCCGGTGACGATGGAGCCGACGATCGCGCAGACGTAGCCGGGGTAGATGCCGACCTTGTTGCCGAACCCGCCGCCGATATCCGGTGAGATCACCCGGATCTTGTGCTCGGGAAGGCCGGCGACCAGCGCGTACAGCGTCCGGTGCGCGTGCGGCGCCTGCGTCGTCGTCCACACGGTCAGCTTCCCGGTGACCTTGTCCATGTCGGCGACCATGCCGCAGGTCTCGAGAGGCGCCGGGTGCACGCGGGGATACAGCATGTCCTGGGCGACGACCACGTCGGCCCCGGCGAACACCTCGTCGGTGCGCCGGCGGTCGCCCGCCTCCCAATCGAAGATGTGGTTGTCCGTACGGCCCTCGACGTCGTCCCGGATCACGGGCGCGTCGTCATCGAGCGCCCGGCGGGCGTCCGCGACCACCGGAAGCGGCTCGTAGTCGACGTCGATGAGCTCGAGCGCGTCACGCGCGGAGTAGTGGTCCTCCGCGACCACGAACGCGACCTCCTGCCCCTGGAAGCGCACCTTGTCGGTGGCGAGCACGGCCTGCACGTCGTTCGACAGCGTCGGCATCCAGGCGAGATTGAGCGACGCGAGGGTCTCCCCGGTGATCACGGCCTTGACCTTGGGGTGCGCCTCGGCGGCGCTCGTGTCGACGGAGATGATCCGGGCGTGGGCGTGCGGGCTGTGCAGCACCGCGCCGTACAGCATGCCCTGCAGCCGGACGTCGTCCACGTAGGTGCCGCGGCCCCGGATGAACCGCGCGTCCTCCTTGCGGTGCATCCGGCCGAAACCGGTATGCGTATCGGTCATGCCGTCACCTCCTCCTCCGACGTGGACGTGGATGTGGAGGTGCCGGGGTGCTCGGCGGCCCAGCGGACGGCCCGGACGATGTTCTCGTAGCCGGTGCAGCGACACAGTTGCCCCGAGATCGCCTCGCGCACCTCGTGGTCGGACGGGTCCGGGTTGTTGTCGAGGAGCCAGCGGGAGGTCATCAGCATGCCGGGCGTGCAGAAGCCGCACTGCAGGCCATGGCATTCGACGAAGCCCTTCTGGACCGGATCGAGTTCGCCGTCCTGTTCGAGGCCCTCTACCGTGCGTACGCTCTTGCCGTCGGCCATGACCGCCAGCACGGTGCACGACTTAACCGGAGTGCCGTCCAGGCACACGGTGCAGACGCCGCAGTTGGAGGTGTCGCAGCCCCAGTGGGTGCCGGTCAGGCCCAGCTCGTCGCGCAGGAAGTGGACGAGGAGCAACCTCGGCTCCACGTCGCGGTCGTACTCCTGCCCGTTCACGGTGACGGTGATCTTCATGTCCGCGCCCTTTCCGCCGCGCGCCGCAGCACCCGGGTCGTGAGCTCACCGGCGAGATGCCGCTTGTAGTCGGCAGGGCCGCGCTGGTCCGCGACGGGGTCGCAGTGTTCCGCGGCGATCCGCCCGGCCTCGGCGAAGGAGTCCTCATCGGCCGGACGGCCGCGCAGGTACTCCTCGGCCTCGGCGGCCACGAAGTGCTTCGCGCCCACCGCCGTCAGGCCGATTCCGACGTCGGCCACGGTTCCGCCGTCCAGCCACAGGGCGGCCCCGGCCGCCGCGAGCGGCCAGTCGCCGGCGCGCCGATCGACCTTCTCGTACGCGCTGGAGCCACCGGGCCTGATCGGCACCCGCACCTCGGTGAGCAGCTCGCCGTCACCGACCTCGGTCTCGTACGGGCCGGTGTGGAACTCACGTACGGGGAGCGTGCGGCTGCCGTCGGCGTTCCGGATCACGACCGTCGCCCGGACCGCCGCGAAGGCCGCGGACAGATCCTCCGATGGATCGGCCTGGCACAGCGACCCGCCGATCGTCCCCCGGTTCCGCACGATCGGATCGGCGATGACCCGCTCCGCGTCGCGGAAGATCGGGAAATGCTCGGCGACCACCGGCGAGGCGAGCAGCTCGGCGTGGCGCACGAGCGCCCCGATGAGCAGCTCATCGCCCTCGACCCGGATGTAGGACAGCTCGCTCACGTCGTTGATGTCGATGAGGGCGTCGGGGGTGGCCAGCCGGAGCTTCATCATCGGCAGAAGGCTGTGACCGCCCGCGACGACTCTCGCCTCCGGCCCGTACTTGGCCAGCAGGGCGAGCACCTCCTCCACGCCGGTCGCCCTCTCGTACTCGAAATGTGAGGGGACCTGCATGGGCGCTCCTGGGGGTCGGTGCTCACGTGGAAGTGAGCTTCATCCCGCCCATCGTGGCGCACAACAGCCGAATAATCGAAGGCTTAACAAGCTCGGTTCCGGCGTCCAGACTGACGGCATGACCCTCACGCAACTGAGCGCCTTCGTCCTCGTGGCACGGCTGGGATCGGTCAAGGCCGCCGCGCGTACCCTCGACGTGAGCGAGCCCGCGGTCTCCCAGGCGCTCAGCGCGCTGCGCCAGCATCTCGGGGACCAGCTGGTCACCCGCGGGCCGGCGGGGATGACCCTGACCGCGGGCGGCAACCGGCTGCTGGCGATCGCGTCGCAGATGGTGGCCCTGGGCGCGGAGGCCGAGGCGACCGTGCGGGCGGCCCAGGGAGCACCCGAGCCGCTGCGGGTCGTCGCGAGCAGCACCATCGCCGAGTTCGTCGTCGGTCCGCTCATCGATGCCTTCGTCACGAGGACCGCCAGGAACGTCGACGGCTCCTCGGGCGTCGCCGCAACCGACGAGATGGCGGTCCTCGTGGCGAACCGCCTCTGCGACCTCACACTCGGCCCGTGCGTTCGCACGGACCCGGCCCTGGTCAGTGAGCCGGTCTTCCGCACCCAGATGGTCGTCGTCGGTTCTGCCCGGAAGCCGCCGCGCGGTGATGTCACCTGGCTGGTCGACCCGGCGGGCACCGACGCGGAAAGCGACACGGGCCGCCTGCTGCGGCGGCTCCATGTGCCGGAGTCCCGCATTCGCGTGTTCCCCAACCAGACCGCCGCGTGGACCGCGGCCGCCGACGGCGCGGGAGTCGCGCCGGCCTTCTCCCACCTGGTCGCTCCGCAGCTGCGCCGTGGCGAACTCGCCGTCGTCGCCACGCCGGCCACGCCGGTGAAGAGCGCCTGGCACGTGACCACGCTGACTCCCGACCGGCGTTCGGCGACGGCGGGGGCGTTCCGCCGTTTCCTCGGGACTCCGGAGGCGATGCACCTCATGCAGGCGGCGGGAACCGGGTCCCCGCCGTCGCGCTTCCGGCCACCGGTCTACGTCACGATCTGGAGTTGACCCCTCCACGGGGCTCGATCAGTGCGCCGTTCGTAATCACCGACTGGACAGGGGCTTCGCGTCCGCGGCTGAGTCCGTGCCCGCCGGGCCGGAGGCGCCGGCCAGCGGCGGCCGCGCTGGAATGCCGGTGAACCGGGTGGTGAGGCGGGTCGCCGGCCGGTGGATCAGCCGGTAGCCCACCAGTGCCACCAGGGCGCCGAGAAGGAGGCCGCCGAGAACGTCGTGCGGGTAGTGCGCGCCGACGTAGACGCGGGAGACTGCCATCACCAGGGCGGCCGCGACGGCGAGGACGCCGATCCACTGCCGGTTCAGCAGGCGACAGGCGAGTACGAGCCCGATCGCGGCCGCGGCGGCGACGACCGAGTGGTTGCTGGGGAAGGAGTAGTCGGTCGCCGCCGGACATGGCTGAACCGTGAAGGAGCTCGGGATGGTCCGGCACGGCCGCTGCTCGGCGACGGCCGACTTGACGACGACGTTGATCACGGCGGCGACGACGGTGAGGGCGCCCGCGCACAGCACGGCGGTGATGGCCGCGGCTCCCGCCCGCCGGGCGAACCACAAGGCGGCGAGCAGCAACACCGCGAACAGCGCCAGGCCGTAGCTGGTCCACGCCGAGACGATGCCGTTGAGCCAGTGGGTGTGCCGCGCGAAGTCGGTGACGTCGGTATACCACGCGCCGTCGATCGACGCTCCGCTCAGGGCAGACGAGGCAAGCGTCGTCATCATCAGGCAGGGACCTCCGGACGGGATCGGGCGGGCCGGTGACGTCACGGGGCGTGGACTCCGCGCGTCTGAGCGGCACCGACATCTACAGAACTGTAGAAGATAACCGGAATGTAGATGATAGGCGATGACACCGCAAATTCCCGCTCGGGTTTCACTACGGTGATCCAGGCGCTGGCCTGGGGACAGAATGTCAGCGAATAGCCCGTGCAGTCCGGTATGCCATCATGTGGATCTTGCAAAGCCTTTACAATCTAGTAGAAGGTTCTTGCCGCAGATGATCCCGTTGGGGGTGAGAACCACAGTGAGCGAGACGCGCGGTCTCGCCGGGTGGACGCCGGGTGGACGCCGGGCCTCGGGTGCGCTCGAGGCCGAGGTGCTCGGTACCCTTCAGATGGCAACGGCGCCGCTCACCCCCGGTGACGTGCGGGACCGGCTGGACGCCGATCTTTCCTACTCGACCGTCGTGACGATCCTGTCCCGCCTGCACGCCAAGGGAGTGCTGGCCCGCAGCCGGGCCGGCCGGGCTTTCGCCTATGCCCCGGTCGCCGATGACGCGGGACTCGCCGCCCGGCGGATGCGGCAGGTGCTGGACGAACGCAAGGACCGGGACACGGTGCTCGCCCGGTTCGTGACCGGCATCACCGAACGCGATGCGCGGACACTTCGCCGGCTGCTCGGTGACGAGTTCGACCAGTGACGTAGGCGAGCCGGCCCCGACCCGCATGCCCGACACATTGGGAGAGAGTGGACAGATGGAATACGTGAAGCTGGGCGCGACGGGCCTGGACGTGTCGCCGATCTGCGTAGGGTGCATGAGCTTCGGTGTGCCCGATCGCGGACCGCACCCCTGGACGCTGGACGAGGAACAGAGCCGCCCGCTCATCCGCCGTGCCATCGAGGCCGGCATCAACTTCTTCGACACCGCCAACGTGTACTCCGACGGCACCAGCGAGGAGATCGTCGGGCGCGCGCTGGCCGACTACGCCCGGCGTGACGAGATCGTGCTGGCGACCAAGGTGCATGGGCGGATGCGCCCGGGCCCCAACGGCGCGGGCCTGTCCCGTAAAGCGATCATGAGCGAGATCGACAACAGCCTGCGCCGGCTGGGCACCGACTACGTCGACCTGTACCAGATCCACCGCTGGGACTACGCCACCCCGATCGAGGAGACCCTCGAAGCCCTGCACGACGTCGTCAAGGCCGGCAAGGCTCGCTACATCGGCGCTTCCTCCATGTACGCCTGGCAGTTCTCCAAGGC
>JAOPYL010000177.1 GCA_025964625.1 Actinoallomurus sp.
CGGCCAATTTCCGATCTTGCTGACTTCCGCTCTGTCCGGCGGCAACCGATCCTCGGCGGCCTGATCAACCAGTACCACCGCGCCGCATGAACCTGCAGGTCAATGACCCGAACCCTATTTTCGAGCGGTACACGATCCGAAGGCACCCGCCAAGCGGGGCCCGGTCCACCTTGGGTCAGCCTCAAACGAGCATCTTCTACCCCTGCCATCCCACAGGCATGGGGCATCATTGCTACTCCCACAAGTCTCACTAGTCCACCTTCGGCGGCCCGCCGGTGAGGTGCCAGCGCAACAGCGTGGCCGGTGTCACGAACAACAGCGGCCATCGCGCGTGTGGCAGCAGCCGAGACAGGATGGGAGCACGACATCGGGCAGCAACGGCGTGGTCAGCCACCGTGCGGCGCCCGCAAGTCGCTGAAGGACGGTCGCGCTGGGTGCGGTCCCCGGCGCCGTCGCGTACGCGCGAGTCAAGGGACCCTCTGGCGGTGGATCCCTGTGCGTGCATTGCGGCATCCGTGAGCTGCACTTCTCTGACAGGTGCGCCGTTGCCACGGGACGCTGCTGCCGAGGTTGGTCCAGTAGGCGTCCACGAACTCCTGATATCGACAATACTGGTGAGACACGCCGCCGACCTGCACAAACGCCGACAGCCAGTCATAGAGGCTGCGCCCACCGCTAGGAGCATGTTGCTGGATGACGTGCGGCTGCGGTCCGGGCGGTGACGTCCTGCTCGCCGGGAGCTCCGGCGTCGTCGCACTGCGTCCATGAATCAGCCGGTAGCCGTGTGCATGGCCGTCCCCTGGTACGAGCCGTCGACGCATCGAGGGTCGTCGTAAAGAAGGGTGCGCGAATCGGGGGAGGGCGGCTGAGGCGGTTGGCTGAGAGATACAGTCGAATGAAACATGCTGTGACCTGCGGTCCGGCCGCTCTTTCTTGCGGAGCGGCGGCGCTCGGCCGGGGGCGGCTCTCGGGTAGGGCCCGAGGTATCTGGCTTCTTTCCCGATGCTCCGATCGGCTGACGTTCCGGACTGTGTTCGCTGATCCGCACACTGTCGCGAGGTTCGGGCGATGGTGGGTCGCGCAAGGGGGGGTAGGCATGAAGTGCGGAAGTGAGATGGCGGTCGCGCTTGCCGGGGGTTACCTGCTGGGGCACGGTCACAAGACCCGGTTGGCAGGGCTCTTGGCGATCCTGGCGGCAGTGGGAGGCAGCCTCCCCATCGACGAGCGCGAGTTGCTGCGGCGTACGCCTTTGGGCGCGCCACTGGACAAGCTCACCGGAGATCTTCGGACCCAGTTGGTCGAATCGGGTGCGGCGGTGGCCAAGAAGGCGGCGAGCAACCGCATCGATTCGCTCAGCGACAAGCTGCAAGAGCGTGCGGCGTCGATGCGAGCGCCGGGCGTCACAAAGCGCGGAGAGCACGGGGAAGCCGAGGAGCCGGCGGTGGGCGCCCCACGGGACGAGCTCACCGATTTTCGGACTCAGTTGGTGGACGCGGGCATGTCCGCGGCCAAGAAGGCGGTGAGTAGCCGCATCGATTCGTTGAGTGACAAGCTGCAAGAGCGTACGGCGTCGATGCGCGCACCGGGCGTCCCGAAGGCCGGAGGGCGTGAGGAAGCCGAGGAACCGCTGGAAGAGCCGGCCCGGGCACCGCGGGGACGCAGAGAGCCGGCACGGCCAGAGCGGGCGCGCGGAGAGCCGCCCCGGCGAGAGCGGGCTCGTGAAGAGGCGTCCGATGACTACGGCGAGTATGAGGACGACGAGCGCGCCGACCGGACCGAGCGCGACGAGTACGACAGCGACGAGTACGACAGCGTCGAGTACGACAGTGACGAGTACGACAGCGACGAGCCGGAGCCGGAGCCGGGGGGTGACTACCGGGAGGAGCGTCGTCCTGGAGCCCAGCCCGCGCGGCCCGGGCCCCGCCGGCAAGTGCCGCGACGTGATGAGGACCGCCGCAAGACGGGACGCGCGGCGCGGTAAGCCAAGTGAATCCGGGAGACGTCGGGCTCCTGCGATGCCCGTGGATCGGAGTTGGGACCGGTTATTTGCGCGGTCGCCCGGATCCGCTGGTCGAGTTCGTTGACGCGACATCTTGCGAGGGGAAGGGGGGCGAGGACGCCCTTCGTCCACCCGCGGTGTGTTGCGTAGTGGACGCCTCCCGGCTCATCGGGAACGCGGTCGGTCCGAAAGCTCCGAAATCCTGGGCGCGGGTCACGGCCGTGATCGGCGCGAGCACACCAAGGAAGGGAGGCAGGTATGACCGAGACAAATCGACCCGGTAATAGGGGCACCGCCCTGGCCGAGGATTTGCCAACGCAGGGACGCGCCCCGGAAGCCAAGAGTGCCCTTGGGACATTCGCGGAAAATGCGCTGGCCTCGGTCGGTGACAAGGTCACTCAGAAGGTCAGCGACACGACCCGTGTACTGCTCGAAAAGGCGGAGGGCGAGGATGGGGGCGGTCCAGGTGCCAAGGCCGCGGTCTCTGGGGTGAAGGCGCTGACCGAGGGCAAGGGGCTGGGCCGGGCGGCGCTCGGCGCCGGGGGGACGATGCTGAAGGAGAAGGTCAAGGAGAAGGTCAAGAAGCTCTTCGGTGGCAAGGGTAAGAAGGCGCTGAAGCTCACCAACATCGTGGAGACACTCGACGTCGGCGTCCCTATCCGCCTCGCCTACGATCAGTGGACGCAGTTCGAGGACTTCCCGAACATCATGAAGAAGGTCGAGCACGCGGAGCGCCAGCGCGATCCGGAGAAGTCCAACTGGAAGGCGCAGATCTGGTGGTCGCACCGGGCCTGGGAGGCGACCGTTCTGCAGCAGGT
>JAOPYL010000186.1 GCA_025964625.1 Actinoallomurus sp.
GAGGTGAACAGCATCCGGTCCAGACGGATACGCCCCAGCTGATCGTCCATCTCGTACTTGTTACGGGAGCCCTTGGGGATCTCGACGATGACATCTACTTCCATGCGCCCTCCCTTCTCCGAAGGTCGTCGCGCACCTGTATGGCTGAGTGTGCCCAGCGGGCCGGCCCGTACGTCAGCCACGTGCGCGGATACGGGTTCCTGCCGCAGGCCGTCTCCGGCAGGTGCTGACCCGCGTGCTCACAGCAGTTCCGCCAGCCCATTCGACAACCGGGTGCCTTCCCGGCAGGCCGCATGGTCGCCCTGGTTGCGCGTATGCAGCGCGGCGCCGGCGAGCAACGTGTTGAGCGCCAGGATCACATCGAAGATGATCTCGCGAATCACCTGGGCGCGCCGCTGCTGGAACCGGTCACCGGTGGGGCAGGCGACGTTCAGCATCACCGGGTCGATGACGGCGGGCAACGACGGGGCGGCGCGCAAGATCTGTCCGGCCTGTGCGAAGACGGGCTGCGTCGTGTCGCTCAATGCGGCGAAGGCGGGATCGGAATCGGCCAGCAGTTGCCCGGCCACGTTCGCGGCGCTGAAACCGCGCCATGCCGCATCCAAGACCGCAACCGTGTCGGCCGCATCCACGGCGTAAAGCTCGTCACGGAGCTCACGCAACACATCCTCGATGCCTCGCTGCCCGGACTCCGTACCGGAGAATCTCACAGACACGCCCTCAAGCATCACCCAGACCCGTGGCCATTCGGCAGGACCCTAACTCCCCACAAGAAGGGACCAAAGACCTGACAGGCCGGGGGCGAACGGGTAGAGGCGGCGGACCTCGTGGGCGAACGCCTCCAACAGGTCAGCGCGCTGGAATCCGTGCCTTCAGCTCGTGGAGTATCAGACACTTCGGGGCGGCCCCGCGCGGCCGGCCACGCGCTGCGCCCGGCTAGATGTTCCGGTCGACGAAGGCGGTGACGTCTCCCAGGACCTCGTCTTTGTTCGTCTCGTTGAAGACCTCATGTCGGGCCCCCGGATAGACCATCTCGGTGAGGTCCGCGCCGCGGATCTGCTCGATGCCGACCCGGGTCTCGCTCAGCGGCACCAACTCGTCGGCCTCGCCGTGCACCCACAACGTGGCCAGCGAGCCGAGCCGGCCTCCTGAGGTGATCGCGGTGAGGCATCGGTCGAACGCCTCGACCGTCGGCCGCTTGAACGGGCCGTGCCACACCAGCGGGTCCGCGGCGTACGCCTCCCCGACCGGCAGGTCGCGCGACAGCGTCGCAGGGTCGATGGGAATGTCGGGGATCTCCTCGAGGCCGAGCAGCGCCTTGATCGGGCTCCACGGTCCCAGGACGGGGCCGGACAGCACGAGCGTGGCGAGCCCGGAGCCGTACCGCTGGGCGTAGCGGGCCGCGATCATCCCGCCCATGGAGTGGCCGATCAGCACCACTGGCAGCCCGGGGTGGGCGGCCCGCGCACGTTCCGCCAGGGTGGTCAGATCGCTGACGACGTCCTCGAAGTCGTGGACGAGCACCCGCTCACCGCCGGACCTGCCGTGCCCGAGGTGATCGGGGCCGTACACGGCAGCGCCATGCCGCCGCAGAACGTCCGCGACGTAGTCATAACGGCCGATGTGCTCGCCGTAGCCGTGCGCGAGCAACGCAAGGTAGCGCGGCCCTTGGAGCGGCCACTCACGCGCGGCGATTCTTTCCCGTTCTCCGGTGTACTCCCATTCGACTGCCATGGCCCCTCATGATCGCGGAGCGGGCACGGGAACACCAGCCTCGTGCAGATGGTTGTCCGGACGGCATAGGCTGAGATGATCGGTACCGACTGGAGGGGGTTCATCCTTTGCTGGTGGACGGCTTCGGCCGGGTGGCGACCGACCTCCGGGTGTCCCTCACCGACCGCTGTAATCTTCGCTGTACATACTGCATGCCGGTCGAGGGGCTCGACTGGCTGCCCAAGCCCGAGCTCCTCACCGACGAAGAGGTCGCCCGGCTCGTGGCCATCGGCGTCGAGCGGCTCGGCATCACCGAGGTCCGGTTCACCGGCGGCGAGCCGCTGCTGCGCCGCAATCTGGTGGGCATCGTGGCGGGGGCCGCCGCCCTGCGGCCGCGTCCGCAGCTGTCGCTGACCACGAACGGCATCGGGCTGGCCCGGCTGGCCGCCCCGCTCGCAGACGCCGGGCTCGATCGGGTCAACGTCTCCCTCGACACGATCGACCGCGACACCTTCATACGGCTCGCGCACCGTGACCGGCTGTCGGACGTGCTCGCCGGGCTGGCCGCCGCCGAGCGCGCCGGGCTCCGCCCGGTCAAGGTCAACGCCGTCCTCATGCGTGGCGTCAACGACCACGGTGCGGTCCCGTTGCTGCGCTTCTGCCTCGAGAACGGATACGAGCTGCGCTTCATCGAGCAGATGCCGCTCGACGCCCAGCACGGCTGGCAGCGCGACAACATGGTGACCGCCGATGAGATCCTCGAGCGGCTGTCGGCGGCTTTCGCGCTGGTCCCCGATGATGCCGCGGTACGGGGGAGCGCCCCCGCCGAGACCTTCCGGATCGACGGGGGTCCCGCGACGGTCGGCGTCATCGGCTCGGTCACGAGGCCCTTCTGCGGCGCCTGCGACCGCGTCCGGCTCACCGCCGACGGGCAGATCCGCAACTGCCTGTTCGCCCGCGAGGAGTCCGATCTGCGCGGCGCGCTCCGCGACGGCGCCTCCGACGACGAGCTCGCCGAGCGGTGGGTCGCCGCCGTGGCGGGCAAGCGCGCAGGGCATGGCATCGACGATCCCACCTTCCTGCAGCCCGCGCGCCCCATGTCCGCGATCGGCGGGTAGAAAGGACGGCGTGACGGAGCAGCCGCAGGAACACCGGGTTGAGATCACCGTCCCGCCGGAGCACGAGGTCGGCGTGCACGCCAGCTTCGCCTCCGTGTGGCGCACCCAGGACTCGTTCGTGATCGACTTCTCCACCGAGGTGCGGCCGCCGGAGGTGGCGGAGGATCCGGACAGCGGCGCTCGGTACGTCCACGTGCCCGCCCGGGTGGTCGCGCGGGTGCGGATCCCGCCCAGCCAGATCTGGGAGCTGATGAAGGCCCTCGAACAGAACCTCAGCGCGTACGAGCGGGAGAACGCCAAGAGCGCCAATGACGGCGAGTGAGCCGTACGACGCCGTCGTGCTCGCCGGTGGCGGCGCGCGGCGACTGGACGGCGCGGACAAGCCCGGGCTGCTCGTCGGGGGCCGCCCGATGGTCGCGTGGGTCGGCGCGGCCGTGGCCGGTGCCGGGCGGCTCGTGCTGGTCGGACCGGAACGCCCCGGACTGCCGCGGGCGGTCGCGGTCCGTGAGGACCCGCCGGGTGCAGGCCCGGTCCCCGCGCTGCGCGCCGGGCTCGCCGAGGTGCGGGCGCCATGGGCCGCCGTGCTCGCCGCCGACCTGCCCTTCCTCAGAGCCGAGCACGTCGATGAGCTGCGACGCCAGGCGCACGGCCGGTCCGGTGCCATACTCGTCGACGATGACGACCGGCCCCAGTGGCTCGCCGGCGTATGGCGCGTGATGGACCTGCTCGGCGCCCTCGACGTCTACCGGGCCGGGTCACTGCGAGGCCTGATGGCCCCGCTTGGGCCGGCCCGCGTCCGGGCACCGGCGGGTGAGCGCCCCGCGTGGTACGACTGCGACACACAGGCAGACGTCGAGACGGCGTCGCGCATGATCGGGGAGAACAGTGCTTGACGAGTGGATCAAGGCGGCGTGCACCGAGCTCGGCGTCGACCCGGGCGAGGTGCACCGCGACCTGGTCCTCGACATGGCGCGCGACGTCGCGCATGGGGTGGCGCGGCCCGCCGCGCCCCTCACCGCCTACCTGATGGGCCTCGCGGTCGGCCGCGGCACGCCCGTGCGCGACGCCGCCGCCCGGATCACCGAGATGGCCGAGGGCTGGTCGGAGAACCGCTCGGAGCGTCCCTAGAAGTGGCCTTCCATCGGGGGATCGAATTGCCACCGACGCGTAAAGGGTCGTGCTGCCCACGTGTAGCCGTGTACGGGCGTGGTACAGGCGGGTAAGGAGACCATCGATCCCGGGGGCAGGACCATGGCCGGTTTTCTGACCGACATCCAGACGCTGCGGCAGCGCGCGCGGGAGGAGATCGACAAGGGCCCGGTGACCGCGGCGTACGGCGCGGACCTGGAGCGGGTCATCCAGGTGTGCAACGAGGCGCTTGCCACGGAGATCGTCTGCGTGCTGCGGTACAAGCGGCATTACTACACGGCGTCGGGCATCCACGCCGAGCCGGTGGCGAACGAGTTCCTGGAGCACGCGCGCGACGAGCAGGACCATGCGGACCGGCTCGCCGGCCGCATCGTCCAGCTCGGCGGAGAGCCCGACTTCGACCCGGCGAGGTTGTCCGTACGCGCTCACACCGAGTACGACGCGAGCATGGACCTGGTCGACATGATCAAGGAGGACCTGATCGCGGAACGCGTCGCGATCGCCTCCTACACCGAGATCGCGCAGTGGCTCGGCGAAGGAGACCCGACCACGCGCCGGCTCTTCGAGGACCTTCTCGCCGATGAGGAGGACCACGCCAACGACCTGAAGTCGTTGCTGGGACACCTGCCGGGGGAACTCGCCCCGGCCGAGACCTGAGCCGGGCCGCGTCCAGAGAGCAGGCGGACCCGCCTGCCGGGCGGCCTCCCGGCGTGTCTAGCCGATCTCCGCCTCGACGGGCACGGTCTCACGGAGGAATCCGCGGCGCGACAGGAACGCGGTCAGGTACTCCCGGTGGCTGTCGCAGGCGAGCCAGGTCTTGCGCCGGTCCGCGTCATGGATCTTCGGGTTGTTCCAGCGCAGCGCCCAGCGGGCGTCGGCGCGGCAGTCCTTGGCCGAGCACTGGAGGGGCTCATGAGTGGTCACCTCCTCAGTCTGGCCGACCGGCCAGGGCGCCGGGGCGGCCCGCCTCAGGCGGGGAGTCGGCCCGGCCCCACCGTGACGGTGCCGCGGTCAGCGCGGGCCTTGCGTCGGATCCAGAAAGACGTGCGGCACGACGGACAGTTTCTCCCGCAGCCGGCGGTCGATGTCTCCCGCCAGTTCCTCGGCTTGGTCCGCGCTGATGTCGTCGCTGAAGGACACCCTGGCCGCGACGATCAGATGGTCCGGCCCGACGCGCAGGGTCCGCAGATCGAGGAGGTCGTCGACCCCTTTCGTCTTCCGGATCTCATCCCTGATCAGCCGCTGCTCCTCCGGGTCCGCGGCGTGTCCGATGAGCAGATCCACGCTGTCGCGGCCGAGCCGGTAGGCGACGGCGATGAGCAGGGCGCCGACCGCGATCGAGGCGCCGCCGTCCCAGACGGAGGAACCGGTGACCTGCGTCATGCCCACGCCGATCGCCGCCACCACCAGCCCCGCGAGCGCCGCGATGTCCTCGAACAGCGCCGCCTTCAGAGTCAGGTCGGCGCTACGGCGGAAGTGGTCGAGAAGGCCGCGTCCCCGGTCACCGGCCTCCAGGTATATCTGGCGCAACGCCTGAGCGAAGGACAGCCCCTCGGCGACGAACGAGACCGCCAGCACGATGTAGGCGACGGCCGGTTGCGCGGGACGGCCGCCACGCACGATGGCGAGCACGCCCTCGAAGATCGAGAAGCCGGCGCCCGCGACAAAGATCCCGAACGCCGCCAGCAGTGACCAGACGTACCGCTCCTGGCCGTACCCGAACGGATGCCGCGCGTCGGCGGGACGCGCGCTGCGGCCCAGGGAGGCCAGCAGAAAGGCCTGGTTCAGGGTGTCGGCGAGTGAATGGGCCGTCTCGGCGAGCATCACGCTGGATCCCGTGATCAGCGCGGCGGCCAGCTTGGTGGCGGCGACCATCAGGTTCGCCGCGCCGGCGATCAGCACGGTACGGCGCGTTGACCGGTCCATGGAGGGGCAACCACGCGTGGGAGCGTGCCTATGCCCGCCACGTGCGCGGGCCGGCCGTGCCGCCCGCGGGCACGCGTCCTCGCCGGGGTTCCCGGCATGACGGTACGGACGTCGGTTTCAGGCCTGCCGAAACGTCGGGAGATGGTCCGGAGGGCCTTGACGTCCTCAGACGAAACCGCATCCGAACACGCTATCGACCACTACCGACATTCCGAGGAGGGAGCGGCGTTTCCTCCCCGGCCCCAAAGCCGAGGTCTCCACGCCGCGCATGCGATGAAACACAGCCAGGTGGAGTCGGATATCAGTCGAAGGGTGGATCCGCCGCCCCGCCCGGAGCCACTACTGTGATCTACCTCACG
>JAOPYL010000283.1 GCA_025964625.1 Actinoallomurus sp.
TGTACGAAGGTGACCTCTACGAACCGCTGCCCGCCACGCTGCGGGCCCGCGTCGACGTCCTGGTCGCCAGTGCACCCTACGTACCCACCGAGGCGATCAGGCTGCTACCCCCGGAGGCCCGCATACATGAGCCGCGGGTGGCGCTCGACGGTGGCGTGGACGGGCTTGACATCGTGCGGCGGGTGACCGCCGCGGCGCCGCTATGGCTGGCGCCGGGCGGCTACCTGCTGGTCGAGACGAGCGAGCGGCAGGCGCCACGAACCGTGGAAACCGTCGCCCGCAACGGGCTGATCCCGCGGGTGGCCAGTTCCGACGAGCTGAACGCCACCGTCGTCATCGGAACCAGGCCCGCCCTCCAGAGTGGACCGGGCGGCTATGAGGTTGAGTAGCAGTGGCCGTGGGTGTCGGTGTACTGCCGGTCGATGGTGGCGTCCGTGCGGTGCCGCAGCACGCCCTCGATCATCGACGACACCTCCGACGCCGAACACGACTTGAGCTGGGAGTACACGCGCACCGACAGACCTCCGTATGCTGGGCACGGGAGCATGTCGTGCGTGGGGACAACGATCCGGACGTTCCCGGGTTCCGGCTGGAGCGCGGGGACCACGCGTGCGCCCTCATCATCGGCCGGCACCAGCGCGATGAGGTCATGCGCCCGTTTGTCGGTGAGGGACTGCGGGACGGCGACAAGTGCATCTGTGTCGTCGACTCGGTGCACCCCGCGACGACCATGGAGGGCTCGGGTGTCGACGTCGAGGCCTGCGTGGCCGGCCGGCGTCTCGACCTGTGGCGGTCCGCGGACGTCTACTGTTCGGGGCGAAGGCTGTGCACCCAGGAGATGCTCGACCGTTGGAGCGGTGCTTTCGACGAGGCCCTCGGCGACGCGGGCTCCTTCGGCTGTGTCCGGGTCGCCGCCGAGGTGTCCCCCACGGCGGTCCGTGACGGCGCCGACCTGGGGGAGCTCTTCCGCTACGAGCTGGCCTACGACCGGGCCTTCTCGGGCTACCCGCTGCTGACGATGTGCGTGTACGACCTGGGCCGCTTCGGCGGCGGAGTCCTTATGACGCTCCTCAGGACGCATCCCAAGCTGCTGCTGGGCGGGATCGTCATCGAGAACCCGCGCTACGTCAGGTCGCCGTAGCCGGTGACACTTCTCATGCGCCTGGGGCCACGCCGTACGGTGGGGGACGACATGCGCACGATCAAGCAGCCCGGCGTCCACGAGATCGAGATCCGCCGATCCCGGTTCATCTGCGCACTGGCCCGCACCACCACCGAGCAGGAGGCGCAGGAGTTCATCGCCGGACGCCGCAGGGCCCACCGTGAAGCCACGCACAACTGCACCGCGTACGTCCTGGGTGATCATGCCGACATCACCCGCAACAGCGACGACGGCGAACCGGCCGGGACGGCGGGACTTCCAATGCTCCAGGTCCTCACCCGCCGCGCCCTCACCGGCACCGTGGCCGTGGTCAGCCGCTACTTCGGCGGTGTGAAGCTCGGTACCGGGGGCCTCATCCGCGCGTACGGCCAGGCGGTCGCCGAGACGATCGACGCGGTGGGCGTGGTCGAGCGCCGTCCGGTCGTGACCGTCACAGTGGTGGCCGACCACGCGCGCGCCGGGCGCCTGCACCGCGACCTGCACGCCTCCGCGTACGTACTCGCAGAGGCCCGGTACGGCCGGCAGGCCGAGATCGACGTGGTGGTTCCGGCGACCGAACTCGATGCCTTCGACGCCTGGGTGGCCGCCACCAGCGGCGGGCACGCCTCGACCCACCGCGGCGCCCGCGGTCACCTCGACGTCGAGGTATGACCCCGCGTCACCAGGCGACCGGCAGGAATCCAGGGGCCTGCATGCGCTCATACCCCGCTGCTGGTCAGCGTGTGTCGAGCGCGTGTCCGGCGAAACGCGCCTGCGGAACAGCGCTGTCCGTATCCGGCACCCCGCGGCCACCGGCGAACAGCCACGTAAAACTGACGGCAGATGTCAGGTATGGCCGGGAGGATCGCTTCATCACCGACGGAGAAGGGCAGCATCATGACCGGAATCGCCACGCTCGCCATGGTCAATCTCGACTGCGGCGACCCTCGCGCACTCGCCGAGTTCTACCACCAGGTCCTCGGCTGGGCGGTCACCCACAGCGAAGACGCGTACGCCATGATCAGCGACGGCACGACCAGCATCGGCTTCGGGCGCGTGGATGACCACCGTCCGCCGCGCTGGCCCGACCAGGACTCCCCGAAGCGGTACCACCTGGACCTGTACGTCGACGACCTGGACGAGGCCGAGGCCCGATGCCGCGAGCTCGGTGCCGCCACGCCGGATTTCCAGCCTGGTGGCGAGCGCTGGCGGGTGCTGAGCGACCCCGCCGGTCACCCCTTCTGCATCTGCCCCCGGTCACAGTGAGCGCGGGCCCGCGCACGTGCGCCGTGACCTGGCGGGGGCGCACCGACGTCCTTGTCGGTGAGGGTGGTCGGCGTCATCGCCACGACACGTACTGGCTCTGAGCGGATCCGGTCCGGATCGCCCGCCGACCCGGCCCTCGAGGAACATCGGAACGAAAAGTCCCG
>JAOPYL010000197.1 GCA_025964625.1 Actinoallomurus sp.
CGTGAGGGCGACAAGAGCCCGGACGTCGCCCAGGCCGGCGCCGTGGTGAGCCGCCGGCCGGTCCAGGTCGGGCAGAGTGTGCTGCTGCCCCTGGTCGGCGTCAAGCCGGAGAACCTGGCGAAGTCGCCGACCCCGGCCAAGGCGGCCCCGCCGGCGCCGGGCGGTATCTCGGGCCTGGTCTGGTTCGACTTCACCAAGGGCGGCGGTGGCACGCTCAACGTCCCCGACCCCAGTGAGGCCGGCCTGTCCGGGATGAAGGTCCAGGCCGTGTCCGGCGGCAAGGTCGTCGCGTCGACGACGACGAACAAGGACGGGTCCTTCGTCTTCAGAAAACTCGATCCGGGCTCGTACACGCTGAAGCTGCCGAAGGGCAACTTCGCGGCGGCGTACGGCGGGGTGAACTGGCTGGGCCAGACCCTGATCACACCGGCGATCATCGCCTCGTACCTGTGGGTGTGGGCGGGCTTCGCGATGGTGCTGATCGCGGCGGGCCTGGCGGCGATCCCGCGTGACGCTCTGGAGGCGGCGCGGGTGGACGGCGCGACCGAGTGGCAGGTGTTCCGCCGGGTGACGGTACCGCTGCTCGCGCCGGTGCTGACCGTGGTGTTCGTGACGCTGCTGATCTACGCCCTCAAGGTCTTCGACCTGGTGTTCATCATCGGCGGCGGAGATCCGAACGCCAGCGTGCTGGCGGTGCGGATGTGGACCGACTCCTTCGGCGGCGGGAACAACGAGGGCGCGGGCAGTGCGGTCGCGATCATCCTGTTCCTGCTGGTCGTCCCCGCCATGTTGTTCAACCTGCGGCGGTTTCGACAGGAGAATCGATGAGCACGGGAACGGTGACGGCCGGGGCGGTTCCGGCCGGAGAGACAACGACGGCCGGCGGCGCGCCGCGCCGGAGCGTGGCATCCCGGATCGTCTCCCGGGTGGGCGGCGGCTTCGTGCAGGTGTTCCTGCTGGCGCTCGCGGTGGTCTGGATGGTGCCGACGCTGGGGCTGTTCGTCGCTTCGCTGCGGTCCCAGCAGGACGACAATGCGAGCGGCTGGTGGCACATCTTCAGCGCGCCCTCGCAGCTGACGTTCAAGGCGTACTCGGATCTGCTGTCCAAGCCCGACTTCGTGGCCTCGTTCTGGAACACGGTGCTGATCGCGGTGCCGGCCACCCTGCTCGTGGTGGCCATCGCCTCGCTGGCCGGGTACGCGTTCGCGTGGCTGGAGTTCCCGGGACGTGACTGGCTGTTCCTGCTGGTGGTCGCCCTTCTGGTGGTCCCGGTGCAGGTCGGCCTGATCCCGGTCTCGAAGCTGTACGGCGAGCTGGGGGTCTTCGGGACCATCCCGAGCGTGGTGGCGTTCCACGTCGCGTTCGGCCTGCCGTTCGCGATCTTCCTCCTGCGCAACTTCTTCGCGGGGATCCCGCGGGATCTGCTGGAGGCGGCGCGGATGGACGGCGGCAAGGAGTGGACGATCTTCGTAAAGGTGATCTTCCCGCTCGGCGGCCCGGCGATCGCCTCACTGGCGATCTTCCAGTTCCTGTGGGTCTGGAACGACATGCTGGTCTCGCTGGTGTTCGCCAACACCGGGTCCCAGCCGATGACCAAGTGGCTGCAGTCCCAGATGCGGCAGTTCACCGGGAACATCGACGTCCTCGCCCCGGGTGCGTTCCTGTCGCTGATCGTCCCCCTGGTCGTGTTCTTCGCGTTCCAGCGGTACTTCGTCCAGGGCGTTCTCGCCGGCTCGGTCAAGTAGCAGGGCCGGTGGGCGGATGTCACGCGAGCCGGTTCCCGCTCGCGACTCGCGTGACAGCCGGTCGGAGGAGAGCCGGTCAGGTGAGCTCTTCCTGGCAGTGCTCCAGCCAGTCGAGGTCGGCCTGAAGGTGCAGGCGCGCACCCTCGATGAGCAGCAGAGCGATCGTGTTGCCGCGCTCCGTCCCGGAGGCCAGATCCGACAGTCCGCGCATGAGATTCAAGAGGTGGCGTCGTTGCCTGTTGATCAGGGTCATGCGGTCCGCCGCACCCGTGGCCGGAGCCAGCGCGAGCTTCACGAAGAAGTCGTCGCGAAGGCGGGGACCGTCGCTCTGCTCGTCCACCCAGGCGGCCAGGGCGTCCTGGCCGGCGGGGGTGAGCTCATAGACCTTCTTGTTCGGTCGGCTGGTCTGCTCGACGTCCTGGCTGCGGACCAGTCCGTCTTTCTCGAGCCGACCCAACGTCACATAGATCTGGCCGATATTCGGAGATGGATAAGCACTTCCGAACGTCTGCTCAAGAGCCTGTTTCAACTCGTATCCATGAGCCGGTTCTTTGGCGAGCAGCGCCAGCAAAATCGGACGCATCTGTGGCCACCCCCTTTCTCCTGCCTACATGTCAGTCAGGTCAGGTCTCCCTGTCAAGCAATGCGGAGGCCTGCGAACTCGGGACCCTCTGTTGACTGCTACATAACGCCAACATATAACAAGAATGCATCCATTCTAGGCGAGCCCCCCTGGAGGAGTCGAGATGCGATCGCTGATCGAGATCCGAAGGACGGCGCCACGGTGACCCTCCGGATCCTGGCGGAGCCCCGCCGGGTGTGCATCGAGGTGATCGACCCGGGCACCGCGTCCTGGGGCGCACCGCCGGAGGCTCAGGACGAGGACGAGTGCGGCCGCGGGCTGCTCATCGTCGGCCGGCTCGCCGACCGCGCGGGTCACGAGTCGGTGGCCGGCGGTCACATCTCGTGGGCCGAGGTCTTCTGGGCCGACGCCCGGCTGGACATCACACCCGGCACCGGAGAACGAATCCGGTGCCTGCAGGACACGCGCACATGCGCATGACAGTTCCTCATTGTCAAGGGTCGCGAACGCCGCACGCGCTCCAGCCGCGACCCTCTCGAAAGGAGACCTCATATGACTGCGATCACCCTCGATCGCCTCGATAAGACCTACCCGGCCGGCAACAAGGCGGTGGACGCCCTGAGCCTGGACATCGAGGACGGAGAGTTCATGGTGCTGGTCGGGCCGTCCGGGTGTGGAAAGTCGACCGCGTTGCGCATGGTGGCCGGGTTGGAGGAGATCACGGGAGGAGAGCTCCGGATCGGTGACCGTGTCATGAACCGGACGCCCTCGCGGGATCGGGACGTCGCGATGGTGTTCCAGAGCTACGCGCTCTACCCGCACCTGTCGGTACGCCAGAACATCGGGTTCGGGTTGACGCTCCGCAAGGTGCCGAAGGCGCAGATCCGCAGGCGGGTGGACGAGGTGGCCGAAATCCTCGGCCTGACGGAGTACCTGGAGCGCAAGCCGCGCAACCTCTCCGGCGGTCAGCGGCAGCGGGTGGCCATGGGCCGGGCGATCGTCCGCGAGCCGCAGGCGTTCCTGATGGACGAGCCGCTGTCCAACCTGGACGCGAAGCTGCGCGTGTCCATGAGGTCGTCGCTGAGCCAGTTGCATGACCGGCTGGGCGTCACGACCGTGTACGTCACGCACGACCAGGTGGAGGCGATGACTCTCGGCGACCGGGTCTGCGTGATGCGGGAGGGCAGGCTCCAGCAGGTCGACACGCCTCAGCGGCTCTTCGACAACCCGGTGAACCTCTTCGTCGCCGGCTTCATCGGATCGCCCGCGATGAACTTCGTCACCGCGGAGCTGGTCCGCGACGACGGCCCGCACGCGGTCTTCGCGGGCTTCAAGCTGCCGATCCCCGCCGAGACCATGGCCGCCAGGCCCGATCTCGACTCCTACTTCGGCCGCAACGTGATCCTCGGCGTCCGGCCGTCCGACTTCGAAGACTCGGCCCAGGCCGGTCCCGAGTGGGCGCGAATCCGCGCGAGGGCGGACCTGACCGAGGAGCTCGGCAGCGAGATCAACGTCATCTTCTCGATCGACGCGTCGCCGGTCGATCACAAGGACGCCGCCGACCTGGCCCAGGATGCCACGGACGGTGATGGCGCGGCACTCTCGCCGGCCGACAACAAGGCGCTGTGGACCGCCCGGGTCAACGCGCGGTCCCGCATCCAGCCAGGGCAGCAGGTCGAACTGGCGGTGGACAACCGCAGCCTGCACTTCTTCGACACCGAGAGCGGCCTGGCCATCGGTCACGCCGGGCATTAGGCCACGACGTGCCCAGCGCACCAGCGCCCGGCGTGGATTCCCCCCGCGCCGGGCTCCCGGCGGCGTCCCGCAGCCTTCGGCCCGCGTGACCTGCCGCGCCCTGGACCGTGCGTCAGGCCGGCCCCATCGCGTGCGGTGGGGTCCGCGCGGCCATGACGGGCAGGTGCTCTCGGACGAGCAGCGCGCTCGCGGCCAGCACCCACAGCCCCAGCAGCACGGTCGGAACGTAGGTCTGCAGCCAGTTCCCGGGCGCCCAGGCGCCCCGCGTGCCCCACACCATGAAAGCGGCCACGACCGAGAGCAAGGCGACGAGCCCGGCGAAGTAGGCCATCCACATCGGGAAGATATGTGTGCGCGCGATCGCGATGGCGCTCGCCGTCAGCGGCACCGCCATCGCGATTCCGGCGATGGTCACCATGATGGTCGCGGTGGTGTACGGCACGGCGGCGAGTATCAGCAGGCCCGCGTGCACGGTCAGGGCGTACGTCATGGCGCCGAACATGGATACGGCGACGAAGCCGATCGCGGAGATCAGCGTGAAGCCCGCGAGCACGACCGCGGGTGCGTCGCTCGTCTCATCCGCGCGCCGGAAGGCGGTGGACAGCGCGGCGCCGAACCACAGGAACAGCGCTATCGCGATCCCGTACAGCAGTGCCGCGAACAGGATCCGGCCCCGGTGGTCGTTCATGTACGTGGCGATCACACCCATGGTCTCCGTGCTCCTGGGCGTGCCGCCCAACACCAGACGAGCGATGATCGCGAAGATCACCGCGCCGATGCCGGCCAGGCCACCCCATCGCATCTCGTGGCCTGCACGTATGCGCCGCTCGTGGCCTTCACGCATGAGAACCATCTCCTCAGAAGTGCCGAAGTCCGTAATCCCACCATTCTCCAGAGGCGGGGCGATTTTCCATGGCCGAAAGTCCTGAATCCGGGCCTCCGAATGGCCGGGCCACCCGGGACCGGCCGGTGCGCTGGAGCGCCCGCGACTCCGGTCCTTACCGGCTGTCAGGGATGCGGATGGCCGGGCCGGGGCCGGACTTTCGGCGTCATTCCGGCCCTCCGGGGCGCCGGCGTGAACGCGGGTGGAGGCCGGCCGCGGCCCTGACGGACGGTCAGGGAGCCGTGGGCGAGTGGCCGGAGGCGGCTCGATCCCGGAGTGGGCCGGCGGCGGACCAGGGAAGGGTCACCTCGCCGAGCCGCCAGCGGGCGCGGCCACCGAGCGGCGCGCCGGCGTACACGGGATGGTCGCGGGCGAGCAGCTCGACCGCGGCGACCCAGCGCTGGCGTGGCCCGAACACCGACTGCGGCGCGGCGGCCGCCCACGCCCGGTCGAAGGCGGCCAGCAGCTGGTGCACCCGCTCGCCCGGCACATTCCGGTGGATCAGGGTCTTCGGCAGCCGTTCGGCCAGCTCTGAGGGCCGCGGCATCGATGGGAGGTGCGCCGCGAAGGTGATCGTGCGCGGCACGGCGACGGCTCCGGCGCGTTCACCCGGCCGTCCGGGCGCTCCCGCGTGCGCGCCGGGACGCTCGCGTTGCAGCGCCACCCAGACCGCCCGGCGGCCGGTCTCGCCGCAGGTCCCCTCGACGAGCACGCCGTCCGGGGCAAGGCCGCCGCACATCCGGTCCCACGCGGTCCATGCCTCGGCCTCGCCGTACTGGCGGAGTACGTTGAACGCCCGGATCAGCGTCGGCGGGCGGTCGACCGGCAACTCGAAACCGCCGAGGCGGAACGACAGCCCCTCGCGTTCGCAGCGCCGCGCGGCGGCGACCCGCTGCGGGTCGATCTCCATGCCGACGACCTCGACCCGCGGATGGACCGCGCGAAGCCGTGTGAACAGCTCGGCGGTGGTGACCGGTGAGGCTCCGTAGCCGAGGTCGACGACGAGCGGCCGGCGGTCGTGGCGAAGCAGCGGGCCGTACACCCGGGCGATCCAGCGGTCGACGCGGCGTAGCCGGTTGGGTGCCGTGGTCCCGCGCGTGATGGTCCCCTCGGGACGCCGCGTGCGAGACATGCCCCAAGTGTGCAGCCTTGACCGGACCAGTGCGGCCCGTACGGGAATGGTGGGTTATCGCCGGTTGCTCGCGCGGCGGTGGCGCGCGCGGCACCTGCCCACCGGGCCGCGGCGGGCGGTGCCGAGCAGGGTCACACGCGGTGGACCTTGTGGGGGGCGGCCTGGGCACGCGGCTTGATGTCGATCCGGTCGATGTTGACGTGCGCCGGCCGGGTCACCGCCCACGCGACGCAGTCCGCGACGTCGTCCGCGGTCAGCGGGCAGGGCACGCCCTCGTACGGCTTCGCCGCCTTCTCGGCGTCGCCCTTGAACCGGACCAGCGAGAACTCCTCGGTCCGCACGAGCCCGGGGGCCACCTCGGTGACCCGCACCGGCTGGTCGTACAGCTCCAGGCGGAGTGTGTCGTTGACCGCCGCCGCGGCGTGCTTGGCCGCCGTGTAGCCGGCGCCGCCCTCGTAGACGGCGTGGGCGGCCAGCGAGGTGATGTTGACGATGTGGCCGTCGCCGCTGCCGATCAGCTTGGGCAGCAGCGCCTTAGTCACGCGCATCAGGCCGAGCACGTTCGTGTCGTACATGCGCCGCCAGTCCTCCGGATCGGCCGCCGCCACGAAGTCGAGGCCGAGCGCGCCGCCCGCGTTGTTGACGAGGACGTGGCACTGCCGGACGGCCGCCGCGAACGCGTCCACCGACTCAGGCGCCGTCACGTCGAGGGTGAGCACGGCCACACTTTTACGGCGCCCGGCCGGGTCGGAGTCCTCGATCTCGGCCTTCAGGTCGTCCAGGCGGTCGCGCCGGCGCGCGGCCAGCACGACGTCGAACCCTTCGGCCGCGAGCCTGCGTGCGGTCGCCGCGCCGATGCCACTGCTTGCTCCGGTCACCACTGCTGTCTTACGCACAAGGTCATCATCCCAGCCGTTTGCCGGTATCTCGACAGGGGACGACCCGGCCGCGGAGGGAATGTCCGGATGCGGTGGATAGGTTCTCCTACCGGAGGTGGTTGCCCGTGTCAGGTCTTGCCCGGATGGCGACGATCAGTGTCCACACGTCGCCCCTGGACCAGCCGGGCATCGGGGATGCCGGTGGCATGAACGTCTACATCGTCGAGGTCGCCAAGCGGATGGCCGAGCGCGGCATCGAGGTCGACCTGTTCACGCGCGCCACCTCGCGGGAGCTGCCGCCGGTCGCGGAGCTGGCCCCCGGCGTGCTCGTCCGGCACGTGGCCGCGGGCCCGCTCGAGGAGCTGGACAAGACCGAGCTTCCCCGCCAGATGTGCGCGTTCACCTCGGGTCTGCTGCGTACCGAGGCCGCGCACGAGCCGGGCCACTACGACCTGATCCACTCGCACTACTGGCTGTCGGGCCAGGCGGGCTGGGCCGCGCGGATGCGCTGGGGCGTGCCACTCGTGCACTCCATGCACACGCTCGCCAAGGTCAAGAACGCCTCACTCGCCATCGGCGACTCGCCCGAGCCGCTCGGGCGGGTGCTGGGCGAGCAGCGGGTCGTCGACTGCGCCGACCGGCTCATCGCGAACACCGAGGACGAGGCGCACCAGCTCACCTCGCTGTACGGGGCCGATCCGGCCCAGGTGGCGACCGTCCTGCCGGGTGCGGATCTGTCGACGTTCACGCCGGGCGGCCCCAGAAGCCCTGACCCCGTCCGGGACGCCCGGCGGCGCCTCGGGCTGCCGGAGGACAAGGCCGTGCTGCTGTTCGTCGGTCGTATCCAGCCGCTGAAGGCCCCCGACGTCCTGATGCACGCCACCGCGCGCATGATCGAGCACGATCCGGGACTGCGAGATCGCCTGCTCGTCGTGGTGGTGGGCGGCCCCAGCGGCTCCGGACGCTCCCGCCCGGAGGAGCTGCGTCAGCTCACCACGGATCTGGGCATCGCCGACATCGTGCGCTTCGAGCCGCCGTGCCCGCAGGCCGAGCTGGCCGACTGGTACCGCGCGGCGGACATCACCGTCGTCCCCTCCCACAGCGAGTCGTTCGGTCTCGTCGCCGTCGAGTCGCAGGCGTGCGGCACGCCCGTCGTCGCGGCCGCGGTCGGCGGTCTGCGCACCGCCGTGCGGGACGGTGAGTCCGGAGTGCTCATCGAGGGGCACGATCCCGGCGACTACGCCCGTGTACTGCGTAGCCTGGTCGACGCCCCCGGACGGCTGCGCCAGATGTCGCGCGCCGCGGTGCTGCACGCCGGGGGGTTCGGCTGGCACGCGACGGTCGACCGGCTGCTCGATGTGTATACCGAGGCAGTGAGCGAACGCGCGATGGCCGCATCCGCGTGAGCCTCCGCCGTACCTGCCGGCGGTTTCACCTGGCGACCAGAGGAGCGTAGGCAACCGATGAGCGACGAACCCAGCGCGACGAGCACCGACGAGGCCCTCAAGGCGATCCTGGACGAACAGGAGCTGGAGTACGAGCGGCCGCGCGAGGGCGCGTACCTGGTGAAGCTGCCCGGGCAGCACAAGCTGGCCACGATGACGTGGCTTATCGCCGGCGAGCACAGCCTGCACGTCGAGGCCTTCTTCTGCCGTCAGCCGGACGAGAATCACGAGGAGTTCTACCGCTGGCTCCTGCGCAAGAACGGCGGGATGTACGGCGTCGGGTTCGCGCTCGACCCGATCGGCGACGTCTACCTGATCGGCCGGCTTCCGCTGTCGGCGGTCACGCCGGAGGAGGTCGACCGCATCCTCGGCTGCGTGCTCACCTACTCCGACGAGAACTTCGACCGGGCGCTGGAGCTCGGCTTCGCCGGGTCCATCCAGCGGGAGTGGGACTGGAGGGTCAAGCGTGGCGAGAGCCTCGCCAACCTTGAGCCGTTCGCCCGCATCCTGCCCGGGGCGGACGAGGAGCGGGGCGACGGCCGCACCCCCGAATAACACAAATTGCGGCACCTCACTCTTTTCGTAACCAAACGTGGTGTTAGGTAGTTAAGCTCAGTCGCGGGGAGTGCCGGACCGGATGGAGGAACGTGATGGGAGACCCGGCCTGGGCACCGAGCAGTGTCGATCTGCGCACTCCTAACGTCGCCCGGATGTACGACTACTACCTGGGTGGCAAGGACAACCTCGCGCCCGACCGGGCCGCGGCCGAGAAGGCCCTCGAGATCGCGCCCGAGATCCGCCTGGCCGCCCGGCAGAACCGCGCGTTCCTCGGCCGTTCCGTGCGCTATCTCGCCGAGGCGGGGGTCCGCCAGTTCCTCGATGTCGGAACGGGCCTGCCCACCCAGAGCAACGTCCACGAGGTGGCGCACAATGCCGCTCCGGACGCCCGCGTGGTGTACGTCGACAACGACCCCGTCGTACTCGCCCACGGCCGGGCGATCCTGGGCGGCGCCAAGCATGTGCACATCGTCCAGGCGGACCTGCGCCGTCCTGAGGAGGTCCTGGACAGCCCCGAGGTGCGGGCACGCCTCGACTTCGAGCGGCCGATCGCGATCCTGCTGGTGGCCATCGTGCACTTCCTCAAGGACACGGACGGTCCCGAGGAGATCGTGGCCCGCTTCCGCGAGGTCCTGCCGGCCGGCGGGTACCTCGTGCTCAGCCACGTCTGCGGCGATGCGCTCCCGCGCTCGGTACCGGGCGTCACCGAGGTGTACAAGCATTCCTCGACCCCGATCGTGGCTCGCAGCCCGGACCGCATCGCGGACTTCTTCAGCGGCCTCGAGCTGATCGACCCGGGTGTCGTCAACGTCGCGCAGTGGCGTCCCGACTCGGCGGAGTCCAAGCGGATCGCCGAGAAGTACCAGCGGCCTTATTTCCTGGCAGGCGTCGGGCGGAAGATGTGACGGGCGGGACACCCAGTAGGCTCGCTGGCTATGGCGACATTGGTACTTCTCCGGCATGGCGAGAGCGTCTGGAACGCCGAAGGCCTGTTCACCGGCTGGGTTGACGTCGATCTGTCCGAGAAGGGCGAAGAGGAGGCGGTCACGGGCGGCGACCTGCTGCTCGATGCCGACCTCCGGCTGGACGTCCTGCACACGTCGGTGCTCAAGCGCGCGATCCGCACGGCCAACATCGCGCTGGACGCGGCCGAGCAGCTGTGGATCCCCGTACGCCGCTCGTGGCGGCTCAACGAACGGCACTACGGTGCGCTCCAGGGCAAGAACAAGGCGCAGACCCGCGAGGAGTACGGCGAGGAGCAGTTCATGACCTGGCGCCGCTCCTACGACACGCCGCCGCCGCCGATCGCCGACGGCGACCCGCTCTCCCAGGTCAACGACCCGCGCTACATGATGCTGCCCTCGGAGCTCATCCCGCGCACCGAATGCCTGGCCGACGTCGTCGACCGGCTGCTGCCCTACTGGTACGACGCGATCGTGCCGGACCTCGCCGCGGGCAAGACCGTCCTCGTGGCCGCGCACGGCAACTCCCTGCGCGCCCTGGTGAAGCACCTCGACGGCATCTCGGATGAGGAGATCGCCGGGCTGAACATCCCGACCGGCATTCCTCTGCTGTACGAACTGGACGACGACTTCGAGCCGCTCAAGAGGGGCGGGGAGTACCTCGACCCGGACGCGGCCAAGGCCTCCATCGAGGCTGTCAAGAACCAGGGCAAGAAGTAGGAGCGCCCGGCGGTGGGCCTGCCAGGCCCGCAACGGACGAGGACGCCCCGGCAGCGCGGTTCGGCGCTGCCGGGGCGTCCTCGCCTACGGCGGTCGGTGAACGGGGCCCGCGCGAGCGAGCGTCGCGGTCGCCGGCTTGGAGCGACCGGTCGTTCTTAGTTCACCAGGTCGGCGATCTCTTCCGGGCGCTGGCCGGTGACCAGGTAGACGACGTCCTCCGCGACGTGCACCGCGTGGTCGGCGAAGCGCTCGAAATAGCGCCCGGCGAGGGAGATGTCCACCGCGGGCTCGACTCCGTGCGTCCACCGCGGTGACAGCAGCGAGTCGAACAGCTTACGGTGCAGCCGATCCATCTGGTCGTCGTCGGTGTCCAGCTCCAGGCCCATCGCCACGTCCTGGGAGGCGATGACGCTGCCCGCCTTGGCGATCATGCGCTCGGCGATCTGGCCCATCTCCAGGACCGTCGCCTGCAGCTCCGGCGGGATGGCCGACTCGGGGTGCCGCCGCCGGGCGGTCTTGGCGATGTGGACGGCGAGGTCGCCCATGCGCTCGAGGTCACCGCTCATCCGGAGCGCGGTGATCAGCGTCCGCAGGTCGCTGGCGACCGGCTGCTGGCGTGCCATCAGGTCGAAGACCGTCGCCTCGATTTCCGCCTCGAGCTTGTTGACGTGCTTGTCGGCGCTGATGACCTCTTCGGCGAGGCGAAGGTCGGCGTCCAGCAACGCCGTGCTGGACCGGGCCATCGCCGACCGCACCAGCCGCGTCATCTCCACGAGCTTGTCGGAGAGTCCGTCGAGCTCTTCGTGGTAGGCGTCTCGCATTCGAATCCTTCATTCGGCGGTTCAGTCCAGTCAACAGGATGGTGGCCTGTTGTGAACGGTTCCGTAGTTGGAGGTTAACTTTGGGCGAATGTACGTGCAGGTGGGGGGACGGGGAGCGGAGCTGGTCAGAGTCCAGCCTACGATCCAAGATGTGAACGTGGAGGTTGTCGCAGGCCTGGTCGGTGCCGCAGGGCTGGTGACCGGACTGGTGACCGGACTGGCCGTGCGCGCCAGCGAGCGCGCCCAGCGGTCGTCCGAACCCCCCGAGCAGAGCCCAGGGCTGCCGGCGGGCGTCGCATCCGTGCTGAGCGTACTCCGCTCCTCGGCCGTAGTCGTGGACAGCGAGGACCGGGTGCTCCGGGCCAGTTCGGCGGCACGTGCCTTCGGCCTCGTCAGCGGCGATCGCCTCGTCGTCGACGCCCTCCTCGTCATGGCGCGCCTCGCACGCCGGAACGGAGAGATCCGGGAAGAGGAGATCGAGGTCATCCACGGGCGGCGGGAAGGCCGCTGGTTCACGGTCCGGGTCGCGCCGATGGGCTCTCACGGCCTCGTTCTCGTACTCGCCGAAGACCTGACCGAACTGCGCCGGGTCGAAGCGATCCGGCGCGATTTCGTGGCCAACGTGAGCCACGAGCTGAAGACCCCGGTCGGCGCGCTCTCGCTGCTGGCCGAGACGATCGAGGACGCCGCCGACGACCCCGAGGCCGTACGCCGTTTCGCCCAGCGCATGCAGCACGAGTCCGTACGCCTGACCAACGTCGTCCAGGACCTCATCACGCTGTCCCGCCTGCAGGGCGGTGAGCCCGTCGCCGAACCCAAGGTGGTCGAGCTGGACGACGTCGTCCACGACGCGGTGGACCGGTGCCGGCTCAAGGCCGAGCCCAAGGACATCACCCTCGCCATCGGCGGGCGTGAGGGCCTGAAGGTGCACGGGGACGAGGAGCTGCTCATCACCGCCGTGCGCAACTTCATCGACAACGCGATCGCCTACAGCCCCGAACACACGAGAGTGGTCGTGTGCACCCGCCTGGCCGACGACCGCCATGCGGAGATCAGCGTCACCGACCAGGGCATCGGGATCCCCGAAGCCGACCTGCAACGCATCTTCGAGCGGTTCTACCGGGTCGACCCCGCGCGTTCCCGGCAGACCGGCGGCACCGGTCTCGGGCTCGCCATCGTCAAGCATGCCGCGACCCGGCATCGAGGCGAGGTGAACGTCTGGAGCAAGGAAGGCTCCGGCTCGACGTTCACCATCCGCCTGCCGTTGCTGACCACCTCCGCACCCGCGAAGGAAAACCCAGAGCAAGCCACCGTACGGGAGGCCCCCCAGTGACCCGAGTGCTCGTCGTGGAAGACGAGGAGTCGTTCAGCGACGCGCTGTCGTACATGCTCCGGAAGGAGGGTTTCGAGGTCGCCGTCGCGGCGACCGGGCCGGACGCCCTGGAGTCGTTCGACCGCGCCGGCGCCGACCTCGTGCTGCTCGACCTGATGCTGCCCGGCCTACCCGGCACCGAGGTGTGCAGGGAGCTGCGTACCAAGTCCAACGTGCCCGTCATCATGCTGACGGCAAAGGACAGCGAGGTGGACAAGGTCGTCGGGCTGGAACTCGGCGCCGACGACTACGTGACCAAGCCGTTCTCCTCACGTGAGCTCGTCGCCCGCATCCGCGCCGTGCTGCGCCGCCGCGGTGACGTCGAGGACCTCGCCCCTCCGACCCTCGAGGCGGGACCGGTGCGCATGGACGTCGAACGCCACGTCGTGACGGTCTCCGGCCGCGAGGTGCCGCTCCCGTTGAAGGAGTTCGAGCTGCTGGAGGTGCTACTGCGCAATGCCGGCCGCGTCCTGACCCGTATGCAGCTCATCGACCGGGTGTGGGGTGCGGACTACGTCGGGGACACCAAGACCCTGGACGTGCACGTCAAGCGGCTGCGGGCCAAGATCGAGCCCGATCCGTCGACGCCGCGCTTCATCATCACCGTGCGCGGCCTCGGCTACAAGTTCGAGCCCCACGAGTGAGTTGAGAGCCTGTTGCGAGACCCGTACCGGGCGGGAGGTCTCGCAACAGGCTGTAGGGGTGTCAGGCGGTGGGGGCCGGGGATGCCTTCTTCTGCCCGCCCGGCTTGGGAGCGCCCGCGGGCGTCGCTCTCGGCGTCTTGCCGTTGCCCGGCGTGGCCGACCCGCTCGGCGCCGGCGTCGGCGCGGAGGCCCCACCCGGCGCCGGGGCGTAGGTGGCGTAGTAGCCCTGCCTCACCTCGATCGGGACGGTCAGCGTTACCACTCCCGCCTGCTGGAAGTGGAAGGTCAGCCGCACGTTCTCATCGCCGGAGAAGTCCCTCACGAGGCCCCTGAGGATCACCCTTGAGGCGCTCTGCCCGCCGGCCGGAGCGCCCGGAGTCGGCGTGCCGCTCGCCGGGGCGCCGGGGACCGGTGTCGCGGTCGCCGATGCGCCCGGGGCTCGACGGCCGGGAACGGGTTTGGTCACCGTGACCGTGGGGACCGGCTTGCGGGTCGCCGGCTTGCGGGCCGCCGAGGCGCCCGGAGTCGGGGTGC
>JAOPYL010000238.1 GCA_025964625.1 Actinoallomurus sp.
GCCGGCCTGGCGGTCGACCGGCTCGCGGCCCGTCCCGAGCCGGCCGCGGTGGCCCTGCTGCTGCCGCTCGCCCTGCTGCCCGGGCTGGCCTGGGGAGCGGGCGGCCGGCTCACGGCCGTCCACTACCCGGCGGACTGGGCGCGGGCGCGTGCGCTCGTGGCCGCCGATCCCGGCGACGTCCTGGTACTGCCCTGGGAGGCGTACCGCGGCTACCCCTGGAACGGCGGACGCCGCGTGCTGGACCCGCTGCCCCGCTTCCTGCCCGGCCGGGTGATCGTCGATGACGGCGTACGGGTCGGCGTGCCGGGCGGGAGGGACATCGGGCTGGCCGCGGAGGATCCGCGCGCCCGCGCCCTGGACGCGCTCGTCCGCTCGGGAGCGCCGCTGACCGGCGCGCTGGGCGCCCGCGGTGTACGGTACGTCGCCGCCGACGCCGGGGTGCCTGCCGGCCGCCTCGCCGGAGCGGAGCGCCTCGTCGCCGGACCGGACCTCGTGCTCTACCGCATCGGCGGCGCCACCTCGGTATTCGAACGGCACCCACCGGAGTGGCCTGTCTACATTGCGTGGTTTATTACATTTGCCGCCTTTATGTGGTCTTTAGTAATACTGGCGAGTAGCCTTCTCGAACGATCACTGCCGAAGGAGCCCTGATGCGGATCACCGTCGCGGCGCTTGCCGGAGTCGCGCTCGCCCTGTTGACGTCGTTCGGCGTCGTTCGCGTCGTCACGACCTCCGAGAAGGACCCGGTCGTCAAACCGCTCTACAACTACGGCTCCCGGTGACCGGTGGGCCCAGTGGGCTCGCCCGCTGAGGCACTGCTGGACGTCGTCATCCCCGCGCGCAACGAGGCCGGCCGGCTCGCCCACGGCCTCGCGACCCTGTCCGGCAGGCTGGACCGCCTCGCGGTGAGCAGCAGCATCCTCGTGGTGGACAACGCCAGCACGGACACGACCGCGGACATCGCCCGGCGGTGGTCCGGGCCGGTGCCGGTACGCGTGCTCCGCTGCCCTCGGCCGGGCAAGGGAGCCGCGGTCAGAACCGGGCTGCTCGCCACGACCGCGCCCTATGTCGGCTTCTGCGACGCGGACATGGCCACCGACGTGGCCGTCCTGGACGATGTGCTGGCCCTGCTCGGCGCCGGGACACAGGTGGTCGTCGGCTCGCGACGCCACCCCGGCTCGTCCGTCGAGATCTACGGCCATCCGCTCCGCCGCCTCGGCGCCGTCGCGTTCAACCGGCTGTCCCGCGGTCTCATCGGAGACCTCGGCGACACCCAGTGCGGCTTCAAGTTCTTCGCCGGCCCCCTGGCCCGCGCCGCCGCCGCCGAACTGCGCACGACGGGATTCGCCTTCGACGTGGAGCTGCTGCTGCACTGCCAGCGGCTGGGCGCCCGCGTCTGCGAGATCCCGGTGGTCTGGCGGGACGTGCCGGGCTCGACGTTCTCCGTCTCCCGGCACGCGGGCAGCTGCCTGCGCGACCTGGTCCGGATCCGGGCGGCGGCCCGGCGGACCCCGGTGACCGCGTCACCGATGATCCCGGTCGCCGACGAACTGGCCGCCGGATGACGAAGAAGGTGGACGAGGGTGGCGCGGCGCCACGGCGCGACCCGGCCAGGGTCGCGATCGTGAACTGGCGCGATCCGTGGCATCCGGCGGCGGGCGGCGCCGAGCGCTACGCGTGGGAGCTGGCCCGGCGGCTCGCCGCGAACGGCACACGGGTCCGCTTCGTGACGAGCCGGGCCCGGGGCCAGGCGCGCCGGGGAAGTGCCGAGGGCGTCGATTTCGTGCGACTGGGCGGCCGGTTCACCGTGTATCCGCTGGTGCTCGGCTGGATGCTGGTCCGGCGCCGGGCGTTCGACGCCGTGCTCGACTGCCAGAACGGCATCCCGTTCTTCACCCCGTGGGTGCTGCCGCGCGGGGTGCCCGTCCTGTGCGTCGTCCACCACGTGCACGACGAGCAGTTCGGGGTGCACTTTCCGGGGTGGCTCGCCAGGGTCGGCCGCCTCCTCGAGGGACCGGTGGCCCGGCGGGCGTACCGGCGGCACGCCTGCGTAGCGGTCTCCCCGTCCACCGTGGCGGCCATGCGGGAGCGGCTGAGCTGGACGGGGCCCGTGTACGTCGTGCCGAACGGCGTGACCCCGCAGCCCGTACGGCCGCCGCGGGCCGCCGACGGCGACCCCGAGCTGGTGTGCGTCAGCAGACTCGTGCCGCACAAGCGCGTCGGGCGGCTGCTCGACGTCGCCGAGCGGCTCCGGGTGCGCGTGCACATCGTGGGGCGCGGGCCCGAGGAGGCCGCGCTGCGGACCGAGGTGGCCGCGCGCGGCCTCGGTGACCTGGTCGTCCTGCACGGATACCTGCCCGAGCCGGAGAAGACGGCGCTGGTCGCCCGCGCGCGCCTGCACCTGAGCGCCTCGCGGGGCGAGGGGTGGGGGCTGAGCGTGACCGAGGCGGCGGCACTGGGCGTGCCGACCGTCGCCTACGACGTCGACGGGCTGCGCGACGCGGTCCGCGACGGGGTGACCGGCTGGCTTGTGGCCGACGGAGAGGACGTGGAGGACGTCGTCGAACGGGCCCTGAAGGAGCTGGCCGACCTGGACCGCCGGCGGGAGATGGCCGCCTCCTGCCGGGACTGGGCGGCCCGGTTCGACTGGGCGCGCAGCGCCGGGAGGATGTCCGCGCTGCTCGACGCCGTCATCAGGCGCGGCAGCGCGTACGCGGGCCCGCCTGACGCGGCCGTCGTCCGCCGGGACGGTGTGGAGCAGGTCGTCGAGGGCCCGGTCCGCGACGAGATCCTCAGCGAGTCGGCGGGCGGCTCCGGCCCGGAGACGGAGGTACGGCCCGCCACCGCACTCGAGCGGCTGCTGGGGGAGGCGGGCCGATGGCCGGGCTGACCCCGGCGGAGGCGGCCGCCGTGCGGCCCGCCGGCCCTGGCGAGGAGGCCGAAGTCGTCGAAGGCGGAGACGTCGACGTGCGGCTCCGTGAGCGGCTGCGCACGCTTCTGTGCTGTCTCTGCCTGGTCCTGCTCGCCACCGCCACCCGGCCCGGCAGGATCATCGCCGACACCAAGATCGACATGGCCGTGAACCCGCTCGGCTTCCTCGGCCGGGCGCTGCACCTGTGGGACGTCGAGCAGTTCGGCCAGTTGCAGAACCAGGCGGCCGGCTACCTGTTCCCGATGGGGCCGTTCTACGCGCTCGGCCATCTTGCCGGCATGCCGGCCTGGATCACCCAGCGGCTCTGGCTGGGCATGCTGCTGTGCGCGGCCTTCCTCGGCGCGCGCCGGCTGGCCGCCCGGCTCGGCATCGGCACTCCGGGCGGTCGGCTGATCGGCGCGCTGGCGTACGCGCTGAGTCCACACGCGCTGGCCTCACTGGGCACGAACTCCTCCGAGTACCTGCCCCTGGCGATGCTGCCGTGGATGGTGCTGCCCCTGGTCACCGCCGCGTCCGGGGTCCGCGACGGCGAGGAGGGCGGCGGGGGAGGACGGGGCGGTGGCCGGATCAGGGCGGCGGCGCGGTCGGGCCTCGCCGTCGCCTGCTGCGGCGGCATCAACGGCACCGCCACGCTGGCCGTGCTCGCCGTCCCGGTCCTGTTCGTGCTCACCCGGCGGCGCGGGAGCGCCCGCCCGCGCCTCCTGGCGTGGTGGGGCGCCGCCGCGGTGGTCGCCACCGCGTGGTGGTCCGTGCCGCTGTTCCTGCTCGGCCGGTACGCCTTCTCCTGGCTGCTCTACACCGAGAAGGCCGACACGACGACGTCGACGACCGGGCTGGTCAACGTCTTCCGCGGGGCCGAGCGCTGGGTGAACTTCCTGACCGTGGACGGGGACGCCTGGTGGCCGCTCGGTCATGCGTTCGCCACGCGGACGCTCCCGATGCTGTGCACCGGAGCGGTGGCGGCGCTCGGCGTCGCGGGCCTCGCGCGCTCCCGGCTCCCGGAACGGACGTTCCTGCTCGTCACCCTCCTGGCAGGCGTCACCGTCATGGTCGCTGGACACTCGGGTCCGCTCGCCCCGGAGGTGTGGCGCCTGATCGACGGCCCCCTCGCGCCGTTCCGCAACCTGTACAAGTTCGACGGCCTGGTGCGGCTGCCGCTCGCGCTGGGCATCGCGCACCTGCTCGCACCGGCCCGCCTGCGGCGGACGCCGGGCCGCCTGGGGCGCACGCCG
>JAOPYL010000311.1 GCA_025964625.1 Actinoallomurus sp.
ACCAGGTGCTCCCCGAAGCCCTCTCACTGGCCGGCGCCATCGCTCGCAACGGCCCGCTGGCCGTACAGGTCACCAAGAGGCTGATGGTCGGGCAGGCCCAGGGGGCGGGCCGGGACGAGATCTCCGCCGCGGCGGCGCCGGTGTTCGCCAGCGCCGACGCCAAGGAGGGCGCGACGGCGTTCGCGGAGAAGCGCGAACCGCGGTGGACCGGCGCCTGATGTCCCCGGTACCGGCCGGCAACGTGCCGGTCGGGTTGGTGCTCAAGGAGGAATGCCGTGCGTGACGCGGTGATCGTGGCGGCGATGCGGACCCCGGTCGGCAAGCGTGGCGGCGGGCTGTCCGGGGTGCACCCGGTGGACCTGTCGGCGCGGGTGCTCGAGGCGCTCGCGGAGCGTTCCGGCATCGACCCGGCCATGGTGGACGACGTGATCTGGGGATGCGTGGCCCAGGCCGGCGAGCAGACGATGGACATCGCCCGCAACGCGGTGCTCAGTGCCGGCTGGCCGCTGAGCGTGCCGGGCACGACCGTCGACCGGCAGTGCGGCTCCTCACAGCAGGCGGTGCACTTCGCCGCCGCCGGGCTTATCAGTGGCCAGTACGACGTGGTGGTCGCCGGTGGCGCCGAGTCGATGAGCCGGGTGCCGATGATGGCGGTCGTCGGGGACGCCAACCCGTTCGGGTCCGCCCTCGACTCCCGGCTCGGTGGGGTGCCGCCGAACCAGGGGATCGGCGCCGAGACGATCGCCGAGCGGTGGGGCCTGTCACGCACGCAGCTGGACGAGTTCTCCCTTCTCTCCCACGAGAGGGCCGCCGCGGCGCAGGACGACGGCCGGTTCGCCGACCAGATCATTCCCATCACGCTGGACGACGGGACCGTGGTCACCGCCGATGAGGGCACCCGGCGGGGCGGCAGTCTGGAGTCGCTGGCGAAGCTGCGGACGGTGTTCAAGCCGGACGGTGTGATCCACGCCGGCAACAGTTCGCAGATCAGCGACGGCGCCGCCGGTCTGCTGATGACCACCAGCGAGAAGGCCGCCGAGCTGGGGCTGACACCGATCGCCAGGGTGCACACGGCGGTGGTGGCCGCGGACGATCCCGTCATCATGCTGACCGCCCCGATCCCGGCCACCCGGAAGGTGCTGGAGCGCAGCGGGCTGGACGTCTCCGACATCGGGGCGTTCGAGGTCAACGAGGCGTTCGCCCCGGTGCCGCTCGCATGGCTGGCGGAGATCGGCGCCGACCCGAAGGCACTCAACCCGAACGGCGGCGCCATCGCGCTCGGCCACCCGCTCGGCGGGAGCGGCGCCCGGCTGATGACCACGCTTGTGCACCACATGCGGGACAACGGGATCCGCTACGGGCTCCAGACGATGTGCGAGGGCGGCGGCCAGGCCAACGCCACGATCCTCGAACTGCTCGGCGCGGCATGACCACGGTCGACGTCGCGTCCCTGCTGCTGCGGCTGGTGGTCGGGCTGACGATGGCGGCGCACGGCTACAACCACGTCTTCGGCGGTGGGGGGCTGGCGGGAACCACCCGCTGGTTCGCCTCCATGGGCCTGCGGCCGGCCAGGGTGCACGCCCTGCTCAGCGGCGCGGGTGAGCTGGCCTGTGGTCTCGGCCTCGTGGTCGGCCTGCTCACCCCCCTGTGCGCGGCCTTCGTGGTCGGCACGATGACCGTCGCGGGGATCGCCGTCCACCGCAAGAACGGGTTCTTCGTGTTCAAGGACGGCTTCGAGTACGTGCTGGTCCTCGCGGTGACCTGTGCGGTGCTCGGCCTGCTGGGCCCCGGAGCCGTGTCGGTGGACCATCTGCTGGGTCTTGACGACACCTTGGACGGCGGGGTGGGACTCGCCATCGCCGCTGGAGCCGGCCTTCTCGGCGCCGCAGGTCTTCTGGCGGCGTGCTGGCGCCCGGCGCCGAGCGATGACTGACCAACAAACGCGGCCATTGACAGAACGATTTGGAGGAACGGTGGAGCTGGCGGACAGTGTTGTACTGGTGACCGGCGGAGCCGGCGGCCTGGGAGAGGCCGCGGTACGCAGGATCGTCGCCGCGGGCGCGTCGGTGGTGATCGCGGACCTCGCCGACGACAAGGCGGAGAAGCTCGCCGCCGATCTCGGTCCCAACGCGACCTACGTGCGGACCGACGTCACCGACGAGGAGAGCGTGCTCAATGCCGTCGCGACGGCCGAGAAACTGGGCACGTTCCGGTACGCGGTGATCGCGCACGGCGGGTTCGGCGTGGCGGAGAAGGTGGTCAAGCGCGACGGCACGCCCGCCGCGCTGGACGGCTTCACCAAGACGATCGGCCTGTACCTCACCGGGACGTACAACGTGCTGCGCCTCGCGGCTGCGGCGATCGCGAGGACCGAGCCGGACGCCGACGGGCAGCGCGGCGCCGTGGTGGCGACCGCGAGCATCGCCGCGTACGAGGGCCAGATCGGGCAGTCCGCCTATGCGGCGGCCAAGGCGGGCGTCGTCGGCCTGACGATCGTCGCCGCGCGCGACCTGGGTTCGCTCGGCATCCGGGTGGTGACGATCGCACCGGGCACCATGCGGACGCCGATCATGGAGGCGGTGGGTGAGGAGGCGCTGGCGAAGTTCGCCGCGAACATCCCGAATCCCAAGCGGCTCGGCAAGCCCGAGGAGTACGCGTCGCTCGTCGCGCACGCCCTCGAGAACACCTACCTGAACGGTGAGACCATCCGCCTGGACGGTGCCCAGCGGTTCACTCCGCGGTAGGGGGACCGGCCCGGTCCTGTACGCGATACGGCAACTTCTCCTGGAGGTGACATGGGCATCGCGATGCTGCTGGACACGATCGCATCCACAATGCCGGAACGGGTCCTGCTCGGGCGCAGGTCCGACTCCCTGACCGCCGGTGACCTGGCCTCGCTCGCCGGCGGCGGCGCGAGCGTGCTGCGCGGTGCCGGCGCCGACGCCGTGGGATTCGTCGGCGTCGGCGGCGCCGCGTTCCCGACCGGCCTGTTCGCCGCGGCCACCGCAGGCATCCCGTTCACACCGCTCAACTACCGCCTGCCCGCGCAGCAGACGGCCGAGCTCGCGGCCGGGTTGGGCAGTCGTCCCTTCCTCATCGTGGACGAGCAGTACGCCGACACCGTACGAGGTGTGCCGGGCACGGTCCTCACCACGCCGGAGTGGCTGGCGGCCGCGGGCGCGGCCGACCCGGCGCCGCCGGACGACGTCGACGATGAGCTGCCCGCCGTCGTGCTGTATACGAGCGGGACCACGTCCAAGCCCAAGGGTGCGGTCCTGCGTCACTCGCACCTGGTGTCGTACGTGCTGCAGACCGTCGACTTCGGCTCCTCGGCGGAGGATGACGCCGCGCTCGTCAGCGTGCCCCCGTACCACGTGGCCGGTGTCGGCACCGTGCTGACGAACACGTTCGCGGGCCGCCGGATCGTGTACCTGCCGAACTTCTCCGCCCCGGACTGGCTCGAGTTGGTGCGGGCCGAGGGCGTTACCCAGGCGATGCTGGTGCCCACGATGCTGGCCAGGATCGTCGAGCACCTCGACGGCAGGCCGGCGTCGCTGCCCACGCTGCGTTCCATCGCGTACGGGGGAGCGCGGATGCCGCGTCCCGTACTCGAGAAGGCGCTGACGTCGCTGCCGGGCACGGACTTCACCAACGCGTACGGTCTGACCGAGACCAGTTCCACGATCGCCGTGCTCGGTCCGGAGGATCATCGCGCCGCCTTGACCGCCACGGATCCGGCGATCCGGGACCGCCTCGCCTCGGCCGGGTGCCTCGTGCCCGGTGTGGAGGGTCAGATCCGCGACGAGTCCGGGGCGGTACTCGGTGCGAGTCAGGTCGGCCAGCTCTGGGTCAGGGGCGACCAGGTATCCGGCGAATACCTCGGCGCCGGCTCCGTGCTCGACAACGACGGCTGGTTCCACACGCGGGATCAGGGCCGGTTCGACGACGAGGGCTACCTGTTCATCTCCGGCCGGACCGACGACACGATCATTCGCGGCGGAGAGAACATCGCCCCGGCCGAGATCGAGGACGTCCTGGTGCTGCACCCCGCGGTGAGGGAGGTGGCGGTCGTCGGGGTCCCCGATGAGGAGTGGGGGGCGCGGATCGTCGCGATCGTGGTCACCGAGCCCGGTGCCCGCGTCGACGGTGGCGAGATCAAGGACTACGCGCGGGCGCGTCTTCGCGGTTCGCGGACACCGGACGACGTGGTGTTCCGGTCCGAGCTGCCGCACACGCCCACCGGCAAGCTTCTGCGTCGCGAACTCCTGCGCGACCTTCGGTCCGACTACGTGGACGTGTGAGTCGTCGTGCCAAGACGGCGGCCGGCCTGCCTGGTCAGGGGAGTACGTCGAGCAGGGTCTCCGCCGGGTTGGTGATGACGAACTCGCTGACCTTGCTCAGATGCCTGGCCCAGAAGTCTGAGGCCTTGGTGCTCGCCTTCTGGCGGATCAGCTCCACCAGCTTCGCGTGGGCGCGCTGAGTGGCGCGAACCGCCCATTCGGAGTCCTCGTCCTCCAGGTGGGCGTTGATGAAGGACTGGCTGTGCAGCTCGACGATCGAGAACAGCATGTCCTGCAGCACGACCATGGTCTGGTTGCCGGCCAGCTCCATGAGCAGCCGGTGAAACCGCAGGTTGTGCTTCTCGGCGTAGGCGATCGGATCGCTGAGCAGGGCCTCGCCTTCGGCCAGGATCGTGTCCAGCTTGCGCAGGTCGGCGGCGGTTCGCCGGCGCGCGAGGATCCCGACGCCGGCGGCCTCCAGGTTCGCGCGTGCGTCATAGAGATCGGCCAGAGTGGTGCCCCGATACTGCAACAGCGTCCCCACATACCGGCCGACGGCGGCGGCGTCCGGCACCAGCACGTGCGCACCGCCCCGCGCGCCCCGGCGGACCTGGATGATCTGCTCGGATTCGAGAATCCGGAAGGCCTCGCGCAGCGTCGGCCGGGAGACCCCGAACCGCTCCATCAAGGTGGTCTCAGACGGCAACGCGTCGCCCTCGCGCAGCGCCCCGGTCACGATCTGCCGTCGCAGCTGAGCGGCGATCATCTCGCCGGCCTTGGGCACCCGTACTGCGGTTGCCTTGGGCGTTGCGACCATGGAGTCCCCTCGTCCGAATGAATCGGTCGATTCATTGTACTGTTAGCGGCCTCGGCGATCGGGTGCTGTTTCAACACCTCGGGGAGCTTTTGGAACTGGGCGCCGCCCTGGAATGGCCACCCGAAGAATGGTCGCATCCAGTTAGGTCTATTTCGCCGACTCCCGGCCGCCGAACGTACTCATGATCATCTCGGCGACCGTGCGGATCATGTCCTCGTCGTCGACGGGAAGCTCCTGGACGCGGCAGTGGTACCAGGAGCGGTCGAGCATCGCCATGGTGGCGAGCCCGAGGGCCTCGGGTGCGTCGGTCGGGTTGCGCTGGTGGCTGCGCAGACTGACGCCCAGCAGCCACGCGACGCGCATCTGCATCCGCTTGCTGGTGGCGCGGAATTCTTCGTCGTTCGGCGCCGACTGCGCCGAGGAGAGAATGAAGGCCCCGTGCGTGTCCATGAACGCGAAATAGGCGCGCACCCAGTTCGCCACGTCGTCGTGCGTGCACGGCCGGGGGATCGACTCCCACTGGTTAACGATCTGCAGGATCTCGTGGTAGGCGGTCTCCCCGATGATGTTGAAGACCTCGCGCTTGTCGCGGAAGTAGGTGTAGAAGCCGGCTCGCGAGATCCCGCACGCGTCGGTGATGTTATTGATCCTGGTCCCCGCGTAGCCGCGGTCGAGGAACAGCGTCCGGCAAGCCTCCAGGATCGTGTTACGGGTACGGGCGGCGCGCGGCCCCAGCGAGCCGTCAGACTCCGAATCGGTGCCCGTGGCTCTGGCGCCGGGCGCCTCCGTCGTCGTCTCGTTCATCCCTCAGCCTCAGGTCGTGGTCCGCCGACCTGCGGACCGGGGGTGGGGCGCGGTCGCCGACGGCTGTCGTGGCAAGAGTTTACTTGACGGCCTTGTCAGGGGCGGACGCAGGAAAGAACTCCCCGAACCAGCGCCGGGCGCGGTCGAAGAACAGCCCCGCGTTGCGTTGCAGGTTCAGGTCGTGGCCGGAGTCCGGCACGACCGTGGTCTGCAACCGGGCCGCCGGGGAGAAGAACGGCGCCTCGGCGGCGTGCAGGGTCGCGTCGTCCGCGCAGTCGGTCAGTGACCCGCCGCCGCCCTGCGCGCAGAACGGCTTGTCGAAGCGCCCGTCGACCACGAGCGCCGGGACGTCAATGCCGAGGGTCGCCGGCACGTACGCCGGAATGGTCGCCCCGACACCGACCGGAATCTCGCGGCGAGTCGCCTCGTCCCGCGCGACCACGGCGGGGTCGGCTCCCGGCAGGTAGTAGAAGGCCGCCTTCCGAGCGCCGGGGATGCTGAGGTAGCCGGGGTCCGCGGGCGGCACGGACCGTGCGACGGCGGGATCGAGTTGAGCCGGTCGTGCGTGGCTGAAGACCGTCGCGAGCGCGGCCGGCCCGATCGCGTGGGACGCGCCGGAGGCCAGCACACCGTCGACGTCGCGGTAGGTTCCGGCCTCCAGCCATGAGGTGAGCGAGCCGAAGGAGTGCCCCACCAGGACCACCCGATCGAACGTGGGACCGAGGGTGCCTGCGCGCGCCGCGGCGACCACCGCGTGCACGCCGTACGCGGCGGCGATCTGGGTGACGAGAACGGCCGGCGGGTGGGAGCTGCGCCCGACGCCGAGCTGGTCGATGGCCAGCGTGGCATAGCCGGCCTCCGTCATGTAGCGGACGTAGGAGTAGCGGCCGCCGAAGCCCGGGAAGTCCCAGTAGGTGTGGTCGTAGCTCGCGCCGTGCACCAGGACCTGCAGCACGCGTGGCGGTCTCCCCGACGGCAGGCAGAGCCGCCCGAACACCTCTTGGTCCTTGGGCAGGCCGGGCCCCATCGCGGCCGGGACCGTGACGTCCGAGCACCGCGCGGGTCCTTCCGCCGGGCCTGCCGGGTCCGCGCGGGCCATCGTGCCGGTTCCAGCGGTGAACACTCCGGCGGCGAGCAGCGCAGCGCCGAGTCGGTGGATCTGCATGAGCAGGGTCCTCTCATCCAAGCCGGCCCCGAGTATGACACATTCGCCAGGTTCGTAGTAAGAGCGACGTTCTAAGCTGCCAGCAGTCCACCTCTTACTCGTCGTTCTCTGAGGTAGGCACGTTTGATAACTTCGTCAGACAGTCCGGCGGTATGGTCCCGCGGCGTAGGAAATGAGGACATCCATGTCAGGTACGGACGCGGTGGTGAGGTACGAGTGTCGCGACGGCGTGGCATGGATCAGTCTCGACGACGGTTCTGGCGCGAATGCCATCGATGCCGCGTGCGTGGCAGAGCTGCATGAAGCGGTGATGCGGGCCGGCGATGACGCCGCCGCCGTTGTCGTGCTGCGCGCGGCAGGCCGGTTCTTCAGCGTCGGCGGGGATCTGGCCGCCTTCGCCGCGGCGGCGGACATGAGCGCCTATGTCGATGACCTGGCGGACGCGCTGCACCGGGTGGTCAGCGAGCTCACCCGGCTGGACGCGATTGTCGTGTCCGTCGTGCAGGGGATGGCGGCTGGAGCCGGATTCCCGCTCGCCGCGGCCGCCGACATCGTGCTGGCGAGCCGGTCCGCGCGCTTCACGCTCGGCTACACGAAGGTGGGTCTGTCGGTCGACGGAGGCACGAGCCTGCTCTCCTCGACGATCGGGCTGCACCGCGCCCTGCGGCTCGCGCTCCTCAACGACGTGCTCTCAGCGGACGAGGCGCACGCCGCGGGGCTCGTGGCTCAGGTGCACGACGACGAGGAGCTGGAGTCGGCGGTCGACGATGTCGTCACCCGGCTGCTGGCCGGCTCGAGGAGCGCTCAGGCCGCCACGAAGCACCTGATCAGGGACGTGGCCGCTCCAGCGCCGGAGACCGCGCTGCGCAAGGAGGCGCTGAGCATCCGCGCCGAGGCCGCCGGAGTGGACGGACCCGAGGGCGTACGGGCGTTCGTCGAGAAGCGGCCACCCAGGTTCTCCGGCCGATAGACACGTCGGGGCGCCCACACATTGGGGCGCCCCGACGGTTCAGTTGCTGCGCGGGAAGCGAAGCATCGTCCGCGCGTTGGTCTCCGTGATCTTCTCGACCTCGTCGTCCGGTACGTCGGCGAGGACTTCCGCCGCTCGCTTGCGGCTGTTCGGCCAGTTCGAGTCGGAGTGCGGGTAGTCGATCTCCAGCATGATCCGGTCGATGCCGATCTTGTGCCGGTTCTCGACACCGAACTCGTCGTCGATGAAGCAGCCCCAGAAGTGCTTGCGGAACAGGTCCGAGGGGCGGGCGTCGAAGTCGATCGGCTGGTAGTACCGGTGGCGCTCCCAGACGAAGTCGCAGCGCTCCAGGATGTAGGGGATCCAGCCGATGCCGCCCTCGGCCAGCGAGAACTGCAGCTTGGGATGGCGCTGCAGCACCCCGGAGAACAGCAGATCCGCCGCGCTCCACATGAGGTTGGTGGAGAAGATGGAGATTGCCACGGCGAATGGTGCGTCGGGGAGCACGACCTGGCCGGGTATCGCGCGTGTGGCGGCGAAGGAGAAACCCGGGACGTACGAGCCGGAGCCGAAGTGGAGCGAGAGCACCGTGCCGGTCTCCTCGCAGGCCCGCCACACCGGGTCCCAATGTCGGTTGTGGAACGACGGCAGGCCGAGCGGGACCGGGCTGTCCGGGAAGGAGATGCTCCGCGCGCCCCTGGCGGCGGCCCGCTCGATCTCCCTCGCGGCGAGGTCGGCGTCCCAGGTGGGCACGATGGCCATCGGAACGAACCGGTCAGGTGCGGTGCCACACCACTCGTCGATGTAGAAGTCGTTCCAGGCCTGAACGCACAGCAGCGCGAGGTCCTTGTCGTCGGCGCGCTGGAACACCCCGCCGCCGAAGCCGGGGAAGGACGGGAAGCACAGCGCGGCCTGAATGCCGTCGAGGTCCATGTCCTTGACCCGAGCGGCCGGGTCGTAGCACCCGGGGATCATGTCCTCGTACCTGACCGGGTCGAGGCCCCACTCCTCCGGAGGCTTCCCGGCGACGGCGTTGAGTCCGACGGTGGGGAAGATCTCCCCGTCGTAGTGCCAGACGTGCTTGCCGTTCTGTTCGACGATCCGTGGTCCCCGCTCCCGGTACATCGTCGGCAGACGGTCCTGCCAGACGCGGGGATGCTCGATGAGGTGATCGTCCACGGAAACGATTTGGTGGTGGTCCTGCAGCGGCATGGCGCGCCTCCCTCGACAGGTGGTGCAGGTCACACAGAGGGTATACCGTACTTGACGATTTCGTCATCAATGAGGAGGGTCCCAATGCTCGATCCGGAACCGATGGTCGGGATGCCCCAGCGCGAGGTCGAGGACGACCACGACCTCCTGACCTACGGCGAGGCGGCCGTGCGATTGCACGAGGAGATCCGGTCTCACCGGGCCATCGTCGCGGAGCTTGAGAGGCACGGCGCGGCTGACGACATCGCCAAGGTCCGTCGGCGCCTGGAAGCGCTGGAGGATGCTGCGGAGCGCAACCGGCGCCAGCCCATCAACGACGCGAACTTCGAGCGCTTCTTCGGCTTCACGGGCACCGCTCAACGCAACACCTGATGTCAGGCCTGAGCGGCATCGCGGGTCGGCCGACCCGTGTGGGTGAGCCGGCCACGGGGTGGCCGTCGCCCCGAGACGTTCATTGGCGCGACAACCCGACACTTACGCCAGGTTCGGCCCACTCGCAGGGGCGCTGGTGAGCTGGCTGGAGCAAGTCGTCGCGGTGCACGCGGGTAGTGGCCATGTCGCGGTCCTTGACGCCGGGGGGCCGGTCAGCGGCCGGGTTCTGCTGGGCCGCGCGGCGACCGCGGCGGACTTCCTCGTGCGGCTGGGCGTGCCTGCGGGATGTCCGGTCCCGGCTCTGTTGACCACCAACGCCGATGCCCTGGCACTGCTGCTGGGCGGGGCGGCCGCGAACCGCCCGCTCGCGCCGCTCGGTCCGCGGCTCACCGTGACGGAGCTCGCCGGCCCGGTACGCGAGTCGCGGGCGCCGGTCCTGCTCACCGAACCCGAGTGGGCGGGGGTGGCCGCGGAGGTCGCGGCGGCGACCGGGGTCCGGGTCGCGCCCGTCCCGGTGCTGCGCCCGTCCGGCCAGGATCTGGCGGAGCCAGGGGGACCCGTCGCCGTGCATCTGCACACATCCGGTACGACGGGGGCCGCCCGCCGGGTTCCGCTGACCCAGGACGTGCTCAGCGCTCGATCTTCCCTGCTGGCGGGGCTCACCGGCCTCTGCCGGGACAGCCGTTACGCGACGGGATCGCCGCTGCACCACATCGGCGGCCTGGGTAACGTCCTCGTCGCCCTGTCGGTGGGCGCCGCGGTCCTGCCGACGACGAGGTTCAGCGTCGAGTGGTGGCGGCGGGTCGGCCGACTGGGAGTGACGCACTGTCTGCTCGTCCCATCGATGATCGAGATGCTGCTCGCCGAGGACGCTCTCGACGCGGTCGGCCTCCGTACGCTGATCTACGGGGCGGCTCCCATCCGGCCGGACACACTGCGCCGGGTGTTGAAGGTGCTGCCCGGGGTGGGTCTGGTCAACCTGTTCGGGCAGACCGAGGGCAGCCCCATCACGTGCCTTGATCCGGAGGATCACGTGCGTGCCGCGGCCGGATCTCCGGAACTGCTCGCGTCGGTCGGTCGCGCCGTCCCGGGCCTGCGGATGCGGATCGAGGAGCCGTCCGGTGCGGGCGTCGGCGAGGTCTGTGCGGCGGCGCCCCATCTGTCGTACCAGGCCGACGACGGTTGGCTGCACACCGGTGACCTGGGATCGCTCGATGCCGACGGCTACCTCTACCTCTCCGGGCGCCGCCACGACATGGTCGTGCGTGGAGGGGAGAACGTCTACCCGGTGGAGGTCGAGCAGGTCCTGGCCGGCCACCCGGGCGTGGCCGGGGCCGGCGTGATCGGTGTTCCGGACCCCCGACTGGGCGAGACGCTGGCGGCGTTCATCCGGCCACGCGACCCCGAGCGCCCGCCGCCCGAGGACGAACTGCGGTCTTTCGTCCGGCAGCGGCTGGCCGGTTTCAAGGTGCCGGCCCACTGGCACGTGGTGGCGGAGCTCCCGCACAACGCGAGCGGCAAGCTGCTGCGCCGCGAGCTACGGACCCGCCATGACGAGCAGCGGGCCTGTTGACGAAATCGACAAGTATGCCTAGCGTCCGTTGCGCTCGGCATCGACCACTGGTGCCCGGACCAGACGTGCCGGGTCCTCATCCCCACCGTGAAGCGAGGCGTGATGCGCACTGAACTCAGCATGAAGCCGACCGGCTGGTTCCAGGTCGGCTGGTCCGGCGACGTCCCGAGCGGCGGCGTCGTGCCGCTCCGGTACTTCGGCGAAGACCTGGTGGCGTTCCGTGCGCTGGACGGCACCCTCCACATCCTCGACGCCTACTGCCAGCACCTTGGGGCCAACCTGGCGCGCGGAGGATGCGTGGTCGACGGCGGGATCCAGTGCCCGTTCCACGGTTGGGTCTGGAACGGGCAGGGCCGTAACGTCCACATCCCTTACCAGGACAGGACCAACACGGCTCGCCGGATCCGGGCATGGCACACGGTCGAGCGCAACGAGAGCATCTATCTGTGGCACGACGCGGACGGTGGCGAGCCGGCGTGGGAGGTGCCGGACGCGCTGACCAGCTTCGGCGAGCACGTCGCGGCTTGCACCTTCGACCCCGCGTATCCGCAGGGCCGCGGTCATTTCACCGACCTGCACGTGCATCCGCAGGTGGTCGCCGAGAACGCCGTCGACCCGCATCACTTCCGGTTCGTGCACCGGACGCCGGACAGCCCGGTCGTCCTCGAGGAGACCGTCGACGACTCCACCTGGACGGCCCGGGTCGGATTCGGCCGCCGATGGGCCGACGGCGTCGCGCGCCCGGACACGATGAACACCCTGGTGATCCTCTGGTCGGGGATCGGGGTCAGTTTCAACGCCGAGCACACCCGGGACGGAGTCCGCGTGGTCAGTATCTGCACCACCCCGGTGGACGACGAGCGGACCGAGATCTTCGCGACCTACTGGATCGACCGCGGCGAGACGGACGTGAACTCCGGAGACTACGAGCGTCGCCTTGCGGAGGCACAGGCGGCACTACCCGACGACATCAACATCTGGCACCACCAGAAGTACCTGGAGCCGCCCGGCCTCGCCACGTCCGAGGCGGCCGGATTCCGCAAGCTCCGCCGGTGGGCGGGGCGCTTCTACCCGGCGTCTCAGGCGTCTTGACCATTGTCGCGTCGCCTTAATAAGCTCTTGACGTTTGCGTCAAGCTTGCGGCACAGGCAGGGGAGGAGTGACGGCATGAGTGGGATACCGAAGCCCTTCGTCCCGGGCTCCGCGCTCGTCGTCGAGGCGCTGTGACCGAGGACCTTGACCGCCTGGGCCGCGACGTGCGCGAGTTCGTCGCCGCAACCGGCGTGGTCGCGCGCTGTGACAGCTGGATGCGCGGCTTCGACCAGGAGTTCAGCCGGGCCGTCGGAAAACGCGGCTGGATCGGGATGACCTGGCCCCGCCGGTACGGCGGGGGAGAGCGGTCCAACGAGGCCCGGCTGGTGGTGACCGAGGAGCTGCTCCGCGCGGGCGCCCCGGTGGCCGCCCACTGGACCGCGGATCGGCAGATCGGACCGGCGATCCTGCGCTACGGCTCCGAGGAGCTGCGCGCCGAGTTCCTGCCCGCCATCTGCCGGGGCGACGTCGTCTTCTGCCTCGGCCTGAGCGAGACAGAAGCAGGGTCGGACCTCGCCGCAGTCCGAACCCGGGCGGTCGCGGTGGACGGCGGCTGGGAGATCACCGGGGCGAAGCTATGGACCACCTCCGCGCACCACGCCACCCACGCGTACGTCCTCGCCCGCACCGGGACCGGCGACTCCAAGCACCAGGGCCTCACCGAGTTCCTCGTGGACATGGACAACCCGGGCATCACCGTACGGCCGATCCTCGATCTCGTCGGCGAGCATCATTTCAACGAGATGCTCCTCGACCGCGTGTTCGTGCCGGAACGGCGGGTGATCGGCACGGTCGGCGCCGGCTGGAGCCAGGTCACTGAGCAGCTGGCCTTCGAGCGGGGCGGTGTCGAGCGGTTCCTCAGCACCTATCCGCTGCTGGCCGCGATGGTGGGATGCGCCCGGCGCAGTCCCGACCGCGCGGCGGTCGAACGGATCGGCGCGCTGGCCGCCCGGCTCACGGCACTGCGCCGACTGGGATACGAGATCGCGGCCGCGCTCGACGCCGGCGAGGCGCCGGTCCGCCAGGCCGCCGAGTCCAAGCTGCTGGGGACGCACTTCGAGAAGGATGTCGTCGAGGTCGCCCGCTACGTCCTGGACGTCTGCGACGGTGACGCCGACGCGTTCGCGCTGCTGGCCGACGGGATCGCCGCCGTTCCGGCGGGGTCCATCCGGGGCGGCTCGTCGGAGATCATGCGCACCGTCATCAGCCGAGCGGAGGCCGGCCGGTGATCATCTGGAGTCCCGAGCTGCGGCCTGTCGTGGACGATGTCCTGGCGCCCCACTTCGGCGCGGACACCGACACGACCCTGCTCTGGTCGACCGTCTCAGGCCTGGAGTGGCCGCTGGTCGGCGTGGCGGAAAGCGCGGGCGGAGCCGGCGGGGACCTCGCGGACGCGGCCGAGCTGGCCGCCGGGGTCGGCCGGCACGCGGTCGCGCTTCCCCTGGTGGAGACGGGGCTCGCCGCCTGGGTTCTGGCCGAGACCGGGCTGCCGGTCGACCGGGCCGGGACCGGGGCGACCGTCGCGGTGGCCCGGCCCGGGGAGCTGGACATCCGCTCGAGCGCGGACGGCTGGCAGCTCGACGGCGCCGTGACCGGTGTTCGCTGGCTGCGGGGGGTTCCGGCCGTCGTCGTGGTGGCCGCACAGGAGGACGCGACCCGGGTCGTCGTCATCGACCGGTCGGCCGCACGCGTCGACGAGACCAAGAACCTGGCCGGCGAACAGCTGGGCGTCCTGCGCCTCGACCGGGTCGCGGTGCCCGCCGCCGCGACCGCGACGGGACCCGGCACGCTCGCCGCGGCCGTCGTGGACCGCGCG
>JAOPYL010000350.1 GCA_025964625.1 Actinoallomurus sp.
CCGGTGGCGGTGGCGGCGGTGGCGGCGGCAGTGAGCGCCGCAGAGAGGAACGAATGGACTTCCGCAGGGACTTCCGCAGGGACGACGGCCCGAGGATCAACGTGTCGGTGAAGCAGGACCAGGACCAGAAGCAGAAGGCCAAGAACGACCAGGACCAGAAGCAGGACCAGAAGCAGAAGGAAGACCAGTGGCAGAAGGAGAAGCAGTGGCAGAAGGAGAAGAGCAAGAACTGGAACAAGAACTGGAACGATAACGAGAAGAAAAAGTACTTCGATCCCGAGGTCATGAAGAAGGTCCCGCACGAGGAGCACATCGGGGCATCGGACACACTCCGGTAATCGCTGATCCGACTGCCACCCGCATGGGTGTCGCAGGCAAGGGGTCCCGCACCGGTTGGTGCGGGACCCCTGTCTCATCTGTGGCCGCATAGTCGTCAATTGCTCTTGATTAAAGCACCTCCGTCGAGAGTGTCGGCTCGACGCCAAGTCTCACATCCAGCGGTTTCGCTGGAGTTGGTCGAGGGGACGACGTTAGTGGATCATGCGGCATAAAGTCAGGTGCAGTGAGCCTTAACACATCCATTGCTCGTTGCATGGCGAAGTGTCGCCGCAAGGTGTGATGATTACGTAGAAACCCGATTCCAGTCCCTTTGTGTCGATTTCTCCAAGGCGGTAAGCTCCATGGGATTTCCGAAGTGCATGGCGATTGCCATGTCCGGCTCGGTTCTCGCCGGAGGTTTTGCTCTCGCAGTGGGCGCTGCCATCCCGGCCGGCGCCGCAGTGGGGGCAGCTCAAAAAGTGATTTCCGGCGAGGGTTGCTGTGGGCACCGCAGTAGTAGATTGAGCGGTCGCAACGTCAATTTCAGCCGTCTTCAGGAACGAGTCGTCGTCGCCAACCGAATACGGATCGGCAACTCCAACAGGAGCGACAGCGACGCGCAGCAGCGCCAGCAACTCCAAAACGACCCCCGCACCTCTTCCTCCGCGGCCGCCGCCGCCGGCGGGGGAGGAGGTGGAGGTGGCGGGACCGGTGGGGGTGCCGGTACGGCTGCCGATACCGGTACGGGTGCCGGTTGAACCGCAACGAGACTTCACCTATCCTGACGGTTCGATCTTGCCGCTACCGTCAGGATCACGGCCGGCACTCAGCCGGTCGGCCGTCAGTCGCCATCCGTCGGCGGCAGGACGGGCAGGAGGTGCCGGGGGCGGGCATCTGCGACCGGGCGCCCTTCACGCTCGTCCAGACGGCCTCGCTGAAGGTGCGCTCGTCGATCTGGTCCTCCTTGCCAAGCCGCTGACGAGCCGAGATGTCGGCCCTCGGGCCGACGATGAACACTGCCATCTGGAACTCGATGCCGCTCACCAGGTGGGTCCGGACACGATGCTCGCGCAGCCAGTCGCGGACACGGAAGTACCACGTGAAGCGCTGGCGGAATTCCTCTTGCAGGTCGATGACCTCGGCGGTTCGCTTCCGGTCGCGTCGAACTGCCCCCCACATCAGGGTGAGTGTGCAGGTGAGCACGCGTACCCGGTCGAAAACGTAGTCGAGCCAGCCGCCCAGGACCGTACCGGTGCCTTTCAACCGGGCGATCTTGTCGTCCATGCAGGTGCGTGATCGGACCTCGTCCAGTGTCAGCCCATGCGGCAAGCCCCTCATGTTTCGGACGGTGCGGAATGCCAAGAGCGTCGACGCTCCTGTCCTGTCGGTAGGGGACGCATGAGGCGAATGCAAAGTTTGCCTTCTGTTTACCTTCGGGGCGACTTCTGGCGGCCCGGTCGCTTCGGCGTCCCCCGGGCCGGGGTCCGGCCGATGGCCGCGGGTGGGTAACGTGCCAGGTGAGGATTGGGAGGGAACATGCAGGACGGACTGTTCATCGGCGGGGTCTGGGAGACGACGGAGTCGTCCTTCGACGTCGTCGATCCCTCGACCGGCGAGGTGTTCGCGTCGGTCGCCGACGCGGGAGCCGGCGACGCCGTGCGCGCCCTCGACGCCGCCGCGGCCGCCCAGGCGTCGTGGGCCGCGACCGCACCACGAGAGCGCTCGGAGATCCTGCGCCGGGCGTACGATCTGATGCACGAGCGCGCCGACGAACTGGCCCGGCTGACCACGCTGGAGATCGGACGGCCCCTCGCGGAGTCGCTCGGCGAGGTGACCTACGCGGCGGAGTTCCTGCGCTGGTTCTCCGAGCAGGCGGTCCGCGTCGGCGGTGACTACCGGGTCGCGCCCGGAGGTGACTATCGCATTGTGACCACGCGCCAGCCCATCGGGCCCGCGTACCTGGTGACTCCGTGGAACTTCCCGCTGTCCATGGTCACGCGCAAGGTCGGCCCGGCGATCGCGGCCGGTTGCACGATGATCATCAAGCCGGCCGAGGCCACGCCCCTGTCGGCGCTGGCACTCGGTCAGTTGCTGGCCGACGCGGGAGTGCCCGACGGCGTGCTGAGCGTGCTGCCGACGAACCGCGCCCCCGAGGTGACGACCGCTCTCATCGACGACGGCCGGCTCCGCGTCCTCTCGTTCACCGGCTCCACACCGGTCGGCAAGAAGCTGATGGAGCAGGCCGGTAGCAAGGTGATAAAGACGGCGATGGAGCTCGGCGGCAACGCCCCCTTCCTCGTCTTCGACGACGCCGACCTGGATGCCGCCCTCGACGGCGCGGTGGTGGCCAAGATGCGCAACACCGGCGAGTCCTGCGTGGCAGCCAACCGGTTCATCGTCCACGAGTCGGTCTCCGAGGCGTTCGCCGCCGGGCTCGCCGAACGCCTCGGCGCGCTGCGGCCAGGACCGGGCATCGAAGAGGGTTCCCAGGTCGGGCCGCTCATCGACGAACGCGCTCGCACCCGCGTGGCCGGGCTCGTCGCCGACGCCGTGGAACGCGGCGCGACCGTGCGCGTCGGCGGTAAGGCACCCGAGGGCCCGGGCTACTTCTACCTGCCGACCGTGCTCAGCGACGTGCCCGCGGACGCGCGCGTCATGCGCGAGGAGATCTTCGGACCGGTGGCCCCGATCGCGGCCTTCCCCGACGAGGAGTCCATGGTCGCGGCCGCGAACGACACCGAGGCCGGCCTCGTCGCGTACGCCTACACCCGCGATCTGAAGCGTGCGCTTCGCGTCGGCGAGGCCCTGGAGACCGGCATGGTCGGCATCAACCGCGGACTGGTCTCCAACCCGGCCACGCCCTTCGGCGGGGTCAAGGAGTCCGGGGTCGGCCGCGAGGGCGGCTACGAGGGCATCGAGGACTTCCTCGAGATCAAGTACCTCGCCGTCGACATGTGACGCAGGCCGCCATCGCGATGTCAGGGCCGGAGCGGCGACCATCGTCGCCGAGGCCACGGACTGTACGGCGCTGCTCGCGGCGGTCGACGGGCTGCGGGATCGACGCGGTCGTGCCCCAGTTGACCGCGCCCAAGGTCGCCGTGCCCCTTATCGGCTGATGTGGCAGGCGATCACCTTCCCCGCCACCCTGTCGAGCCAGGGCCGTTCGCCGGCCGCGACCCGGCAGTGGACAAGATCGCGCGTCAGCCCAAGGTTGAGGGTGGCGGGGAATCGCCTCCCCGCCACCCTTCTCAGGCCAAGCAGGTCGTCACTTGACCATCCGGCCGGTCGTGAGATCAACCTGCGCAGCCCGCGTTACATGCCTGCGGAAACAGCTGACAGACGGTATGTCAGCCGAGGCAGACCGGCACGGAGCCTGCGGGAGCGCAGTTGTCCGGACTGTTCCTGCGGACGATCGGCTGATCCAAAGTCACGCTGCCGACCGCGCCGGCGTTGTTGATCCCGCCACCGCTCCCCAGAGCGACGGTGCTCGCCTTGTTGTGCCGAACCAGTGTGCGGACGAGTCTGACGGTGCCCCCGGCGGCGTTCTGGATGCCACCTCCGGTCCCGGCTGTGGTGTTCCGGTCGATCGTGCTCTGAACGATCGTCGCTGTACCGCTGTTGAAGATTCCGCCACCGGAAGTGGTGGCATTGTTCCCGGAGACGAGGCTCTCGAACAGCCGCAATGTGCCCAGGTTGCTGATTCCGCCACCGCTGGCGGTCGCGGTGTTCGCCTTGATGATGCTCCTGATGATCGTGGCGGTGCCGGTTGCGGCGATGTTGATTCCGCCGCCGGTGGTTGCGGCCGCGTTACCGCTGATCGTCATGTTCCGGAGAACCAGCGTGCCGGTGCCGAGGACGCTGATGCCGCCGCCGACATCGGCGGAATTCCCGCCGAGAATGAAGAATCCTGCTGCTCGAAGCGTGGCGGCGGCCGCCACGATGAAGACCGAACCGGTGGCCGGGCTCTCCCGGACAGCAGTGCTCGGGCCACCGATGATGGTGACATTCGTCCCGGTGATCGTCAACGGGGCGACCGTCGTGTAGGTGCAGTCCCTGGCGAGCCTGATGATTGCCGTACCGGTGGTATTCGCCGCCGCGATCGCCCCAGGTAGCGCGGCCGAGTCGCACGGTACCCGGATGATCTGCACGGTTGGCGCCGACTGCGCCTCCGCCGCCGACACGGTCGCGATCGACATCGTTCCTGCGAGCACGCCGGCCGCTATGCGGCCTGCCATTCTAACAACTGAAATCATTGGGCTCCCCCCGGGGCCGAAACGGACAATTCTCGTGTCGCCGATAAATCACCATCGTGGCCTTCGTCGGCGATAACAGAGAAACATCGAGGAGGCTAGCGCGTCGCGTCCGACATTGTCTATCGCTAATATTTTGCCTGTGCTTGTGGAATCTTTTTTCGGCTGCCCGATCTTTGCGCTGTGCATTCGATTACATCTGCGCAGATCAGGCTCTCTAGGGCGTCCGGTGGTGCGTGGATTGCGCTAGGGTGCCACTTTGCCCGTGTGATAACACAATGCGCAACTCATGTCGAGGGGTCGTAATAATGTCGGTAATTTACGTGCGCGACGAGAGTTATGCATGGCGGGATCAATGTTCCTTTGGTTCTCTCATCTACTCATTCGAGTCGCCCTCGGAGGCGTTTGCGCGACGAGATCGGTAAAGAGCAGTTACTGATTGGTTTCCAGCGGTGATCAGATTGGTACGCCGGTGCGGTAAAGACGGGTGATGACGTCCTCGATGCCGGGCTCGCGCAACGCGATGTCCTCCACGTCGTAGCGCCCCGCGACGGCCGCGACCACGGTGGCGGCGTTGACCGCGGGCGGGATCGCGAGCCACTGGCGCGGCCCGTCCGTGCGCACCACGCGGGCGCCGTCGACCTCAATGGGCGCGGCGGCGCGTGCGAGGTCCACGATGAGGATCCGGTCGGCGTCGACGGTGGCGCGCAGGTCCTGCAGCGACCCGTCGTAGGCGAGGCGGCCGTGGTCGATGACCATGACGCGGCGGCAGAGGCGTTCGATGTCGCCGAGGTCGTGCGTTGTCAGCAGGATCGTCGTGCCCTGCTCGGCGTTGAGGCGGGTCAGGAAGCCGCGGACGGTCGCCTTGCTGACGACGTCGAGGCCGATCGTGGGTTCATCGAGGACCAGGAGTTCCGGATCGTGCACCAGTGCGGCGGCCAGATCGCCGCGCATCCGCTGCCCGAGGCTGAGCTGCCGGACCGGGGTGTCGAGGAACGCCCCGAGGTCCAGCAGTTCGGTGAGCTCGGCGAGCCGTGATCGGTGTGTGGAGCGGTCCACCCGGTAGAGGTGGCGGATGAGAGTCAGGCTGTCGCGCAGCGGCAGGTCCCACCACAGGGTGGTGCGCTGGCCGAACACGACGCCGATGCGGCGGGCCAGCGCCGTACGCTGCCGTGACGGGTCCAGCCCTCCCACCCGCACGCGTCCCGAGGAGGGCGTGAGGATGCCGGTGAGCATCTTGATCGTGGTCGACTTGCCGGCGCCGTTCGGCCCGAGATAGCCGACGAACTCGCCGGCCGCGACGGTGAAGGAGATGCGGTCGACCGCGCCGACAAGAGTGCGGCTGCGGCGCAGGCGTCCGGTGCGGCGCCGGACGGTGAAGGACTTGGAGACATCGTCCACCTCGATCACGGTCAGCTCCCGGTCGATCGGTAGCGTCGCAGCCCGGTGCGCCAGGCGAGGGCCGCGAGCAGGGACAGGACCGCCGCCACGAGCGGTGAGGCGAAGTGGAAGAACACCGGCAGGCCGAGCGGATCAGGACGGTCGAGGACGCGCAACGCCGGCTCCCAGTTCACGAACGCGAGGGGCAAGACCCAGGTAAGCGCGCGGAGGGCGTCGCGGCCGAAGATGCTCAGTGGGTACTGCGTGAGGTAGCCGCCCCCGTAGGTGACCGAGTTCGTCGCCTGTTTGCCGTCGACGACCGCGAACTGCCAGGTGGCGGAGAGCACCCAGAGCGCGGAGAAGATCCAGATGCCGCCCGCGACCATCAGCGGGACGAGCGCGATGCGGTCCGGGGTCCAGTGCACGTCCAGGCGGGGCAGGGACAGCACGAGCACGGCTCCGGTCGGCACCAGCTTGCCGATCCGGCGCGGAGAGAAATCCTCGGTGGCGATCTGCAGGAGGGGACTGACGGGGCGGACCAGCAACGCGTCCAAGGTGCCCTGGCGGATGTGCTCGCCGAGGCGCTCGGCCGTCCCGAGGAGGATGTCGGCCACGGAGAAGGAGACGCCCGCCGTGCCGTACAGGAACATCACCTCGGGCAGGGAGAACCCGCCGAGCCGCGGCGTGTGCACGAAGATGATCAGGATCGCGGCGAGATCGAGCGACGTCACCGCGGCCTGCGTCACCACCAGCATGACCATGGATGCCGGATACTGCGCGGCCGCCCGCATCCAGGTGCCGGCGAGCACCACGTACATCCGCACGGACTCAGCCACCATTGATCACCAGCCTCCGCCGGGCCGCCATGGTGAGCAGGCGCCCGGCCGTGAACAGCGCGGCGGCCCACGCGGTCTGGAAGGCGTACACGGTGAGCAGGTCGGTGCGCTTGCCGAGGAAGACGTCGGCCGGGAGCTGGATCAGCGCGGCCCACGGGAGGGCGTGCGCGAGGGTGCCGAGCCAGCCGGGGAAGACCACCAGCGGGATGATCATCCCGGAGAGGAACATGGTGGTGACCAGCGAGATCGCGTGGATGCCCCGGTCGTCGTGCAGCCAGAAGACGGCCAGGGAGACGAGATAGCGCAGCCCGAAGCTGACCAGCATCGCGAGGAGCACCGCTCCGGCGAACGCGGCCCACGTCGCGGGCGACGGCCAGCGGAGCGAGAACACCAGCGCACCGCCGATCATCGGGGGAGCGCCGCGTGAGATCACGGCGAACGCGGCCCGGCCGAGGTCGTCGGCCAGCCACCAGCCCTGCAGGTCGGCGGGGCGGTGCAGGTCGATCGAGACATCACCGGTACGGATGCGTTCAGTAAGGTCCAGGCTGCCGCCGAACACCCGGACCGGCTCGATCAGCGCCTGCGTGAGGAAGCTGAACGTCACCGCGTCGGCGACGTCGTACCCGCCGAGCGACGGACGCGCGTGCCACAGCGCGATGAGCACACCGGCCCGCAGGAAGCCGAAGACCGTGTTGGTCAACGTGGCGGACAGCGCCGCGACACGGTAGGTGCTGTAACGCCGGAACGCGTAGGCCGCGATCCAGGCGTACAGCCGCATCGTGACGCGCTCCTCACTCATCGTGAACACTGCGGGCGAGCGTGAGCGCCCCCGGACGCGGGCGTGCGGGGGCGCCGGTCATACGGTACGGGCGGGGCGGTGCGACGGCCAGCGGTTTCCCGCGCGGGGAGAGGGCCGGGGACCTCATGGGCTCCCCGGCCCGTGCCCGGTCAGGCCTGCGGAAGGGCCGGCTTGCCGGTCGAGTAGAGCCAGGTCCTGAAGAATGCGTCGAGATCCTGGTGCGAGACCTTCTTGGCCAGCGCGGTGAACTCCGGCGTCGTCACGTTGCCGTACTTGTGCTGGGCATACCAGGTGCGCAGCAGCGTGGAGAAGGTCTCGTCGCCGATCTTCTCCCGCAGGAACTGCAGCACCATGGCCCCTCCGCTGTAGACGCGGTTGTGGAACATGGTGTCGCGCTTCGGGTCGGCGATCACTACGTTCCACCAGGGGTCGGTGCCCGAGTGGGCACCGTAGACGGCGTGCGCCTCGTCATGGATGGTCATGCCACCGTGCTTCTCGTCCCACAGCCACTGGGCGTACGTCGCGAAGCTCTCGTTGAGCCAGATGTTGTCCCAGGTCCGAACCGAGAGCGCGTCGCCGTACCACTGGTGCGCCAGTTCGTGCGCGATCGTCGTGGTGTTGCGCACGTCGGAGTACAGGGGCCGGGTCTGGGTCTCCAGCGAGAAGCCGATGGGCCGGCCCTGGTACGTGGCAAGGTCGGCGATCGCGCCGGTGGAGTCGAAGGCGTACGGCCCGAACGTCTTGGCCCACAGATCGGTGGCCTCGGCCGTGGTGTCGTAGAAGAACGCCATCGGGTCCGGGTGGTTCGGGTCCCGGCCCTTCAGCTTCGGGTCGACCGCGACGGTCTCCGGGATCCCGCCCGGCGTCCTGCCGCTCTTGAAGTCCCACGTGCCGATGTCGGCGGTGGCCAGATAGGTCGCCATGGGGAACTTCTCGTCCCATACGAAGGTCGCCTTGTCGCCCTGGGTCCGCTGCGACGCGAGCCGGCCGTTGGCGATCACGCTGAGATCCTTGGGCACCGTCACCCGGAAGGTGAAGGCGGCCTTGTCGCTCGGGTGGTCGTTGCTGGGGAACCAGGTCGAGGCGGCGTTGGGCTCGTCGCCGATGAAGGCGCCGTCGTCGGTGTGCACGAAACCGTACGGCGAGCCGAACACGACCGGCGAGCCGATCACGGTCTGCGGCACGCCGCCGTACGTCACCGCGACGACGAAGCGCGAGTTCCTGGGCAGGCCTTTGCGCGGCGTGACGACGAGCTCGGGGTCGTTGTGGGTGAATTTCGTGTCCCGCCCGTCGACGGTGACCCTGCTGACGTCGAGCTGCTGCAGGTCCAGGTCGAAGCGGGACAGGTCCTGGGTGGCCCGCGCGGTGACGTATGTCGTGCCGTCCAGGCGCTTGGTGGCGGGGTCGTAGGAGAAGTCGACGTCGTAGTGCTGGGCGTCATACCCGCCGTTGCCTTCGAGCGGGAAGTAGGGGTCCCCGATCCCGGAGGCACCGGGAGTGAAGTGGGGACGAGATCCGGCGGACGCGGCCGGGGCGATGGCCGCGACGCAGGCGATGGTTGCGCCTACGGCCAGCAGCCGGCGTGTTCTGCGCATGTAGGTTCCTTGTGCGGAGGGCAAGCGGGACGTGGTTACTCTTCGTCGAATCGTGCCCTTCGTCCACACGTTGACACAAAGCCGCTTTGGCCGGTTAAGGCCGCGGACACCAGGAAGGCCCCCCGGTGGAGACCGGAGGACCCTCCCACACGACCTGGACGACTGTCGTCAGTGAGCCTTAACGAACTGCTCCTCCTCGGTGGAGCCCTTCAGTGCCACCGTTGAGGAGTCCGGCGAGATCGCCGTGCTGACCAGGTCGAAGTAACCGGTGCCGACCTCACGCTGGTGCTTGGTCGCGGTGTAGCCGTTGGCCTCGTCGGCGAACTCCGCCTCCTGCAGCTCGACGTAGGACGTCATGCCGTCCTCCGCGTAGCCCTTCGCGAGGTGGAACATCGAGTGGTTGAGCGAGTGGAAGCCGGCCAGCGTGATGAACTGGAACTTGTACCCCATGTGCCCGAGCTCGCGCTGGAACTTCGCGATCGTCGAGTCGTCGAGGTGCTTCTTCCAGTTGAACGACGGCGAGCAGTTGTAGGCCAGCATCTGGTCGGGGTACTCCGCCTTGATGGCCTCGGCGAACTCCTGTGCCACCTCCAGGTCCGGCGTGCCGGTCTCCATCCAGAGCAGGTCGGAGTGGGGCGCGTAGGCGAGGCCGCGGGCGATGCACGACTCGATGCCGTTACGCACCCGGTAGAAACCCTCGGCCGTCCGCTCGCCGGTGACGAACCGCTGGTCGCGCTCGTCGACGTCGCTGGTCAGGAGAGTCGCGGCCTGGGCGTCGGTCCGCGCGACGATCAGCGAGCGGACGCCGGAGACGTCCGCCGCCAGGCGGGCCGCGTTCAACGTCTTGATGTGCTGGCCGGTCGGAATGAGGACCTTGCCGCCCAGGTGGCCGCACTTCTTCTCCGAGGCGAGCTGGTCCTCCCAGTGCACGCCCGCCGCGCCGGCGGCGATCATGCCCTTCATCAGCTCGAACGCGTTGAGCACACCGCCGAACCCGGCCTCCGCGTCGGCGACGATCGGTGCCAGCCAGTGCGGCGCCGACTCGTGCCCCTCCGACCAGGTGATCTGGTCGGCCCGCAGCAGCGCGTTGTTGATGCGGCGCACGACCGCGGGGACCGAGTTGGCCGGGTAGAGGCTCTGGTCCGGGTAGGTCTGCGCGCCGAGGTTCGCGTCGGCGGCCACCTGCCAGCCTGACAGGTAAATGGCCTTCAGTCCCGCGCGCACCTGCTGGACCGCCTGGTTGCCGGTCAGCGCGCCGAGCGCGTTGATGTAGTCCTCTTCGTGCAGCAGCTTCCAGAGACGCTCTGCGCCGAGCCGGGCGAGCGTGTGCTCCTCCTGCACCGAGCCGCGCAGCCGGACGACGTCCTCGGCGGTGTAGTTGCGCTCGACGCCCGTCCAGCGCGGGTCGGTCTCCCACTGATGCTGCAGCTCTTCGGCTGCGCCCTTGAGGCGACGGTCGCTCATGGATACTGCCCTCCTATGTCGTCCCCTGGGTGCGTATGACCTAAGTGTCAGGGCAAGCACGGCATTAGTGAACTAGCAAGTAACAAGAAGAACAGCAAAAATTCCGCTATCATCAACCTGTGACGGGCTTTCAAAAAGAAGAACCGCTGAACTTGACGAATGGTCTAGACCTTGTGACGTTCGGCCAACGGCTGCGCCACCTCCGCCGGATGCGTGGCCATACCCTCGCTGACCTGGGAAAACGTGTCGGCCGGGCGCCGTCGCAGCTGTCCCTGCTGGAGAACGGCCGACGCGAGCCGAAACTCTCCCTGCTCCAGGCGCTCGCCCTCGCGCTCGAGGTGCCGATCGAGGAACTTCTCCGCAAGCAGCCCCCGAACCGGCGCGCCCAGCTGGAGATCTCGATCGAGGAGGCCCAGCGCGACCCGCTGTACCAGGGGCTTGGGCTTCCTCACCTCAAGATCGGGAAGCGGGTGCCCAACGACGTCCTGGAACACCTCCTCGCCATGTACGAGGAGGTCAAGCGGAGCCGTACCAAGCCGACGGCCAGTCCTGAAGATGCCCGCAAGGCCAACGCGGAGCTGCGGCGCCAGATGCATGACCGCGGCAACTACTTCGGCGAGATCGAGCGGGTCGCGGCCAAGAGCCTGGAGGCCGCCGGCTACCGGTCGGGCGCCCTCTCGCAGGGCATGCTGCTGTCGCTCGTCACGCACTTCGGCTTCACCCTGCGTTATGTGCAGGACCTGCCCCGCTCGGTCCGGTCCGTCACCGACCTGCGCAACCGGCGGATCTACCTGGAGCGCCAGCAGCTCGGCATGCACACGCCGCGGACGATCCTGCTGCAGACCCTCGGGCACATCGCCCTGGGCCACGCGGTGCCGAAGGACTTCGCCGACTTCCTCCGGCAGCGCGTGGAGGCGAACTACTACGCCGCGGCCACGCTTCTGCCCGAGCAGACCATCGTGCCCTACCTGCAGGAGGCGAAGGCCGACCGGGAGCTGTCCATCGAGGACCTCTGCGACGTGTTCTCCGTGTCGTACGAGATGGCCGCACACCGCTTCACCAACCTGGCCACGCACCACCTCGAGCTGCCGGTTCACTTCACCAAGAACGACGAGAGCGGCACCATCTACAAGGCGTACGCCAACGACGGGCTGATCTTCCCCTCGGACGAGCACGGCGCCATCGAGGGGCAGCGGATGTGCCGGGAGTGGGCCGGGCGTCACGTCTTCGCGACCGATGACCGCTTCTCCGTCTACTACCAGTACACCGACACGCCGACCGGCACCTACTGGTGCCTGTCGCACGTCGACCCCAGCCATGAGCGTGACTTCGCCATCACTCTCGGGGTGCCGTTCGAGCACTCCCGATGGTTTCGCGGCCGGGAGACGAACCGGCGGGTCAAATCGGCCTGCCCGGACGGCGACTGCTGCCAGCTGCCTCCGGCCGAGCTCGCCCAGCGATGGCAGGGCCACGCCTGGCCCTCGGCGCGCGCGCACTCGCACGTCCTCGCCGTGCTGCCGCCCGGCGCCTTCCCCGGGGTGGACGAGTCGGACGTGTACGAGTTCCTGGACCAGCACGCGGCGGGATGACGTCCGTCACCCGGCGCGAGACGTTTCTTCGGTGTGACGCCGCCGAAACGGCGATGAAACCGCGCCGGGAGTCAATAGGCCAAACTCGGAAGGAAAGGGGACCAGGTGCTGCCCCAGGTCGAGGCGTGGCTGCGCAGCCGTACGAGCTCCGCGGCGGACTGGCCGGTCGAGAAGCTGCTCGCGGCCAAGGGCGAGACGACGGTGAGCGTCGTCCTGCCCGCCCGCGACGAACGGGAGACGGTGGGGGAGATCGTCGCCGCGATCCGCGGTGACCTCGTCGAGGACGTGCCGCTCGTCGACGAGGTCCTCGTCGTCGACTCCCGGTCCGCCGACGACACCGCCGAGGTGGCGGCCGCGGCGGGCGCCCGGGTGGTGGCCCAGGACGCCGTGCTGCCGGAGCTGCCACCGCTGTCCGGCAAGGGCGAGGCGCTGTGGAAGTCGTTGCACGTCGCGCGCGGCGACGTGATCGTCTTCGTCGACGCGGACCTGCGGAACTTCTCGTCGTCGTTCGTCACCGGGCTGCTCGGCCCGCTGCTGACCGATCCGTCGATCTGCTACGTGAAGGGCTCCTACGACCGGCCGTACACCGCGGGCGGCACGGTCGTGGCGGGCGGTGGCGGCCGGGTGACGGAGCTCGTCGCAAGGCCGCTGATCAACATGCACTGGCCGCTGCTGGCGGGGCTCGTCCAGCCGCTGTCGGGGGAGTACGCCGGCCGGCGTGCGATCCTGGAGCGGCTGCCGTTCGTCACCGGGTACGGCGTCGAGCTCGGTCTCCTCGTCGACGTGCTGGAGCTCGCGGGGCTCGATGCGATCGCCCAGGTCGACCTCGGCACCCGCGTCCACAGCCACCAGTCGGCCGAGGAACTCGGCGGCATGGCCGGTCAGATCCTGCAGACCGCGTGGTCACGGCTCGAACGACAGGGCAAGGTCGTCCCACTGGAGTCGCCGTCGACCACCCTGACGCAGTTCCGCCGGGACGGCGACGGGCACCAGGTCCGGGTCCGCGACGTCGCGGTCGGCGAACGGCCGCCGATGATTGAGGTCCCGGCCTATCTCGGATCAGCCGTTTGACGGTGGCGAGAGGATCCCGCCGAACGTCGGGTCCGGGTTGGCGCCGGTCTGCTGGGAGTTCTTGGCCGTCGTCTTCTGAGCCGGCGGGGAGCCGTTGCCGTACGCGTCAGGAGGCGGCGGCACGACGTCGTAGTGCGTGATTGCCGTGCTCAGACCCGACATGTCGAGGTTGAGCTTGCTGAGCGGGACACCCAGCGCGTTGAGCGGCTTGAGCAGTGTCTCGCACTGCTTGGGCGGGGCACCCAGCGAGTAGGCCAGCGAGCACAGCCACATCGCGATGTTCTGGGACTGCTGCAGGTTGAGGCGGGCGTGCAGCGAGCCGTCCTGGGAGTCGTAGACACCGAGGGCGTTGGTGGCCGCGACCGGCGCCTTGTCCAGGAATTGCTGCAGCGCGGCCTTCTCCTTGACGAGAATGCCGGTGATCTGGGCGAGGCCCTGGACGTTCGACGCGATCTCCGACTTGTTCTGCTTGACGAACGCGGAGACCTCCTGCAGCGCCACCGACAGGCTCTTCACCGCGGCCCGCAGCTCGGTCTTCTCGGCGTTGAGCGTGCCCGAGACCGAGGCGAGGTTCTCGGAGAACGAACGGATCTGCTGGTCGCTGGCCGCCATCGCCTGTGTGATCTTCGCGAGGTTCTGGACCGTCTGAGTGGCGTTGCCGCGGTTGTCCGCCAGCACCCGGCTGACGTCGGAGAGATCCTGCAGGGTCTGCTTGAAGTTCGAGCCCTGCCCGTCGAGTGTCTGCGCGCTCGTCTTGAGGAGCTGTGACAGTGACCCATGGGCATTGGCGCCCTGCGGGCCGAGGGCCTTGGCCAGCTCGTTGACCGCCGCGTTCGCGTCGTCCAGCTCGACCGGCACGGCCGTGCTGGACAGCGGCAGGGTGGCGCCACTCTTCAATGCGTCCCCGCCGCGGTAGACGGGCGTGAACTGGATGTACCGGTCGGCGACCAGGGACGGGACGATGATCACGGCCTGGGCGTCGGCCGGCACCTTCTGCTTGGCGTCGTAGGCCATCCCGACCTCGACCATGCTGCCCTTGGGCGTGACCTTGGTGACCTTGCCGATCTTGACGCCGAGGACGCGCACCTCGGTGCCGGGGTAGACGCCCGTGGCCCGCTCGAAATACGCGGTGACACGGGTCTGGTCGCCCCCGGGCCAGAAGATGGTGACGAGGGCGGCGATCATGACGACGACCAGCACGACGGCGCCGAACGTCAGCACGCGGGCGGGACGGGCATTCCGACTGCGGGCGGAACCGAGCAGACCCACTCAGACTCCCGTTCTTCTGGAGTGACCTGGGCCACGTGGGGCGGAGCGCAAATAAGCTACCTCTTACGTCGCGCCGGGGGTACCGGTTGTTACAGCCTCGTAACTCCCGATTTGCCAAATCAACGCTTTCTGGCCCCGATTGTGACACTGACCACGATGTTACCGCCGGTAACGCCGAGAGGTCTACGCTTAAGAGACGTCGAGTCTAATAGTCCGCCTGCGGTCTGCGGGCCGCTCGGAACGGAGGAAACATGTCGGAAGACGGGGCCCCGGGCTTCTCCCTCGAACTCACCGAGGACGTCCAGCAGGTCAAGGACTGGGTGCACGAGTTCGCCAAGGACGTCATCCGCCCCGCCGGCGAGGAGTGGGACGAGCGCGAGGAGACTCCGTGGCCCGTCCTCCAGGAGGCGGCCAAGATCGGCCTCTACTCGCTCGACTTCTTCGCCAACCAGTGGTTCGAGCCGTCCGGGCTCGGCATCCCGGTCGCCTTCGAGGAGCTCTTCTGGGGCGACGCCGGCATTGGACTGTCCCTCGTCGGGTCCGGTCTGGCGGCCGTCTCGGTCGCCGCGACCGGTCTGCCCGAGCAGATCGCCGAGTGGGTCCCTGAGATGTTCGGCACCGCGGACGAGGTCAAGCTCGGTGCGTTCTGCGCCTCCGAGCCCGACGCCGGCTCCGACGTCGGCTCGATCCGCACCCGCGCGGAGTACGACCAGGCCAAGGACGAGTGGGTCATCAACGGCACGAAGACGTGGGCCACCAACGGCGGCATCGCCAACGTGCACGTCGTCGTCGCCTCAGTCGATCCGGATCTCGGCTCGCGCGGCCAGGCGAACTTCATCGTCCCGCCCGGCACCCCGGGCCTGTCGCAGGGGCAGAAGTTCAAGAAGCACGGCATCCGCGCATCGCACACCGCCGAGGTCATCCTGGACAACGTCCGGGTCCCGGGGGCGTGCCTGGTCGGCGGCAAGGACAAGCTCGACGAGCGCCTCGCCCGCGTCCGTGAGGGCAAGCGAGCGGCCGGCCAGGCCGCGATGCGGACCTTCGAGGCCTCCCGCCCCACCGTCGGCGCCATGGCCGTGGGCATCGCCCGGGCGGCGTACGAGTACGCGCTCGACTACGCGCGCGAGCGCGAGCAGTTCGGCAAGAAGATCGGCGACTTCCAGGCCATCGCCTTCAAGTTGGCCGACATGAAGATGCACCTCGACGCGGCGCGCCTGCTCGTCTGGCGGGCCGCCTGGATGGCGCGCAACGGCAAGGAGTTCGGCAGCGCCGAAGGCTCGATGGCCAAGCTCTACGCCGGCGAGACGGCGGTGAAGGTGACCGAGGAGGCCATCCAGATCCTCGGCGGCAACGGCTACACCCGCGACTACCCGGTCGAGCGCTGGCACCGTGACAGCAAGATATTCACCATCTTCGAGGGCACGTCGGAGATCCAGCGCCTCGTCATCGGCCGCACCGTCACTGGGCTGCCCGTCCGGTAGCGTTTCTGCACGTCAACGGCGTTATCGTGATGACCGTAACCGGCATCCCGCGCCAGCCGAACCGTCGATCTTCGGCCCGGCGCGATGCCGGTTATTCCTTGTTCATCCCGGCGGTTGCCGGTCCCTGCGATGACAATGTGATGACCGGTCGGTGATCTAAATATCGGTACCTGGCGATCGTTCGGTCTGCGACAAGGCGCTTCCCCAACGACATCATTCGGCAGATGGGTGGCTATCTAGCCTCGATCTTTCGTGAGGTCGGTGGGGTCGCGTAGCGATCCGGCCGGCCTTTGTTTTTAGCGGCTGGTCAGGGGGCTGGCAGTGCCTGCAGGCGGGTGATGGCGCGGGTGATCAGGTCGGCCCAGCTCCAGCGGCGGGCGAGGCGCAGGCGGAGCTGTCTGCCGCCTTTGACCAGGCGTCCGGGTGTGGAGGCTGTGCTCGGATTCCGGCACCGCCGCGGGACCGCTGGTCGTCTCTGCCGCGGCCGGGCTGGGCAGCCTCGCCGCCGGCGCGCGAGCCGAGCCCGAACGAGGCTGACGGCGGCTCCGGGAAGGTGCGATCTTCGCATCTGCTCGAGTCCTGAACCGCTCCGACCCCGCGTAGCAGCCGGTAAGTGGGCCGGGCAGTCTGCTCGGACCTCTACGGACGGGTCTGGCCTTGAGTTCAAGCTCTGCTCCGTCGTCGACTATCACGGTGGAAGTCCGGCAGTCCCCGCTGACAGGTGCTCAGTTCCGGTCCGAGAGCGAGCCGTCCGGCTTCGTTCACTGTGTGTCGCGTCGTGTGCTCGTGATGGTGACCGGCTTTACTGGCACTAGGCGTGAGCAGCGACGACGCCGGGCTTCGAGCCGTCTCGGGGAGGCGACGATGAGTGATCCGCACCAGCCCACGACCACCTGCACCGGCGACGGGCTGTGGTTGTTCTTCGAATCCGGGCGCTGCTGCGTACCACCGGCCACCTATTGATCGAACTATGCGGCTCAAGACATCAGGAATTTCGATTGCCAGGAATACGGGGATCCGGAATGTCGTCGCTGAATTCTGCGCAAGATGGGCCCAGTTTCGACCAGATGTTGTCCGAGGCCTTCAAGGTGGGGCTGGATCTGCCTGCGGAAACCGACGTGACCACGTTGGTCTTCGGGCAGCATCAACACTGGGATTCGCTGGGCCACATGTCGCTCGTCATCACTCTTGAGCAAGCCTTCGGGGTATCGCTTGGGGAGAAGGATGTGCTGGAGATCGACAGTTACGCCTCCGCTGCCGCCGTCCTGAGGTCCAAGGATTGCGCCGGCTCATGAGACCAGCGCTTCTGGGGTGGTTGGACCGGCCACCGTCTGGTACGGCCCTTGTGGATGTGGGCGCCGACCGGAGCTGGACCTATGCCGAACTCGCGGCCGATGTCCTCCGACGAGCCGCGGCCATCCCCAGCCGACGTAAGTCCCTGGTGGCCTGCCTGTGTCGTCCGGACGCGCGGTCAGCCATCGCCTATCTCGGCGCGATGGCGGCCGGCCACGCGGTCATGATGCTCGATGGCGCCGCTGACAGGGACGCGATCGACCGCCTCCTGGATCTCTACCAGGTCGAGTTCCTGCTGGACGGCGATGGCTGCGAACGGCTCCACATTTCGGACGGGCCCATAGACGATGAGCTGGCGGTCCTCCTCAGCACGTCAGGAAGCACGGGCAGCCCCAAGTACGTAAGGCTCAGCCGGCACAACGTCGATGCCAATGCCGCACAGATCGTCCAGATCCTCGACATCGACGGCGACGAACGGGCTGTACAGGCCCTTCCGTTGCATTACTCCTACGGGCTTTCGGTCCTCAACTCCCACCTGTTCGCCGGGGCGTCGGTCGTGTTCCCTGGTGCCGGCCTCGTGCGGCCACGGTTCTGGGAGGCCACGAGGGACCATGCGTGCACCTCCCTGGCCGGTGTGCCCTACACCTACACGATTTTCACCCGGGTCGGTTTCGAGGACACCGCCCTGCCGGACCTGCGGACCCTGACCCAGGCCGGCGGCCGGATGGAGCCTGAGATGGTGCTCCACTTCGGACGTCACATGATGGAACGGGGCGGACGGCTCGTGGTGATGTACGGCCAGACCGAGGCGACCGCGCGGATCGCGTATGTGCCGCCCGACCGGGTGCTGGACAAGCCGGACCGTGTGGGCGTGCCGGTTCCCCGTGGCCGCCTGTCGCTCGCCGACGACGGTGAACTGCTCTATGAGGGGCCCAACGTCATGCTGGGGTACGCGCGACGGCGAGCGGATCTCGCCTCCGGCGACGTCAACCGCGGCCGGCTCGCGACGGGCGACCTCGCCAGCGTCGACGACCAGGGTTTCTACTCGATCGTTGGCCGTAAGCGCCGTATAGCGAAGCTGAGCGGTCAGCGCGTGAACCTCGACGAGCTGGAAATACTGTTAATGGCACATGGCCGGGTGGCCGCCCTGGAACTGTCGGGGCGGCTGGTCTTGGCGCGGGCGGCTGGTGACGCGACGACGTCGAGGCGTGAGCTGTCGCAGCACGCGGGCGAGCTCATCCGCATACCGACCCGTTTCATCCGCGTCCTCGACGTCGATCGGCTCCCGCTGACCAGCAGCGGCAAGACCGACTACGGAGCGCTTGCAGACGAACTGGCGACCAGTGATGACTGATATCGGTATCCACGTCGGTACCTCTACTGCGGAGCAGGACGACACTGTGGAAGAAGACGGCATCGAGCGACTGATCCAGTCGAGCAGGAGGGTCATCGGCTGCGTGGCCCCCGACGTCGAACCGGGTGTCGACGTGGCAAGTTGGATCAATGTCAGCCGGTTCGTCGACGCGTCGGGTGATGACAACCCGCTTTACCTCGATGTGCGATACGGCGCGGGCTCGGTCCACCACACGATGCTCGCGCCCCCGACGTTCGTCCTGGCGGTCCGCGCGCCCGGCTCGGCCGGGGTGCTGGACCTGACGGAGCATCGGCTGACCGGCACGCTGAGTTCGTTGCACCTCAGCTGGGACGACACCGTCCGGCTGGGTGATGCCCTCGCCGGGCGCGTCTGCGTGGGCGATGTCACCCGACGCCTCGCCGCGGCCGGCCAGGCCCGGGCCTGCGTCCTCTCCACCGTGGAGTACCAGCGCAACGGAGTAGGGTTCGCGCGCGGCTGGGCGGAGGTTGAGGTCGCCCCGCTCGACGGGGACCCTTCGTTGTTCCCGCTCCGCTCGATCCACCGGTACGAGCCCGCCGACGTCGAGCAGATGGTGCGGGAGCTGGACACCGAGCAGCCCTCCCGCGGCGCGGTCCCGCGCTTTTGGAGCGACGTTGCCGTGGGGGAGACGACACCGACCGTCCTGAAGGGGCCGCTGACGCTGTCCGACCTCGAGCTGTGGGTCTTCGCCGAGGGCCGCCCGGTACGAGCCGGCAACCTGCACTACGCACGGCTGGCCGAGCTCAATGGACACCGGGCGGTGAATCCGGTCACCGGGTGGCCGGCCTGGGACCATGCCGAGACCTCGCTGGATTCCGCGGCGACGGCTCCCTCCGGGCCCAGCGCGCCCGGAGGTCTGCTCTTCACGCTCGCCGGCCAGCATGTCACGCACTGGATGGGTGACGACGCGTTCCTGCGGCAGTTGAGCGTGCGCATCATGCAGCCCTTCTGTTATGGCGATGCTCTGCGGCTGACCGGAACGGTCGTCGACCGCTACACAGTGACCGATGAGGCGAGCACCCGTTACCACGCGATCACGCTCCTGGTCGTGGGAAGGAACCAGCTCGGCCAGCCCGTCGTGGAGGCTCACGCCGTCGTGTTCTTGCCGGACCCTGGAAAGCCGGTCAGGCTCCCCGTACGGGGAGGACTGACCTGCGATGAACCCTGGAGAACTGATGCAGACGTTCGACGAAGCCCTGGCAGAGTTCATCGAGCGAAGCAGGCAACTCCTCCACAAGGAAAGCACTGAAGACCGCCCGCCGCCGCATCCCGCGCCCTTGGGGGATCCGAACGCCGTCCCTGTGCCCAGCGCGCTGATCTTGACAGAGGATCTGATCCGGCGGTACGCCTACGCCATCGGCGAGGACAACCCGCTCTACACGGATCCGGCCTATGGAGAACGGTCCTGGCTGGGCAGTCAGGTCGCCCCTCCGACCATCCTCATCCACGTCCGTTTCCCGGCCGACCATGGTGCGCAGCGACCGCAGGGATATCCCGTGGCGAACTTCCTGTCGGGGGTAGCGTGGGAGTTCTACGACGTGCTGCGTCCCGGAATGCGTTTCACCTCGTCGAAGATCCCACGCGAGCTCGTCATCACCCGTGGGCGGCAGGGGCAGGTCATCTTCCATCATTCCGAGATCTTCTACTGGAACAACTGTGGTGCGCTGACAGCGAAGGCCTACGGACGCCTTATCCATTTGCCGGTGGAGCAGATGGGTGGGACCCGCGTGATGCCGGTCGAGCGGCTGGGCGAGCGGATGCTCTACAACCGCGAGCCTCATCGCTACTCAGCCGCTGAGATCGAGAAACTCAGCGAGGCGCTCGAGAAGCAGCAGCGCCGGGGTGCTCGCGTGTTGTCCTGGGAGGATGTCAACGAGGGCGACGAGCTGCCGGACATCGTGCAGCCCCCGTACAGCATCCGCGACGCGTTGACCTATCAGTCGCTGGACCATGGGCTCCTCGCCACCTTGGACGGCACGCGCCTGGTGCGTGCGTTCGGACCTGCCTACCGGCGGTGTCGCCAGAACCCGGCCTTCGCCCGGACCCATCCCGTGACCGGATGGCCCTACACCCCCTACGACGAGCACGAGGACAGGTATCTCGCGCCGTATCGGTGCCAGCCGCTGCCCTTCGACTTTGGCATCCAGCGCGCGCAGGCACCGATCCGGCTGCTCACCAACTGGGCGGGCGACAACGCGTTCGTGCACCGCATGTACACCACCATGCGCAGGCCGCTCTTCTACGGCGACGCGGCGATCTATGGGGGGAAGGTGATCCGCAAGTACGTCGCGGAGAAGACGGATGCAGCGGGGCGGACCGTGTCGTACGCGGCGGTGGCCGTCGAGATCGTCGGCCTTAACCAGCGCGACGAGATCCACTGCCTCGGTTACGCGACCGTGTTCCTGCCCTCGGCGGCCATGGGCCAGCCGGTCCTGCCGGTCCCCCATACCGACCGCCCGGAGTACGTGCCGTTCGACGTGCACCGTCGAGCCGGATGGTTCTAGTGGCTCGTCACGCAGCCTTGGCTGGGTAACTGGTCCAGCTTCGGATAGGTGAGCTGGCGGCGAAGCTGGTCTTGGGGCAGGCTCGTTCTCCGACTCGATCCAGTTCAGCATTGTTGAGGCTGAGAGCCTCGCGGTGTGCTTCTCACGTTGGTTTACATGATCACCAGGTTGTGCTCGCCGTGGTGACGGTCCTTGTGCGCCGCGAGGTGTCCAAGGATGTTGAATTACTGGTGCTTCGTCATGAGAACGCCGTACTGCGCCGTCACG
>JAOPYL010000355.1 GCA_025964625.1 Actinoallomurus sp.
CCCGGCCCCGACCCCGGCCCCGGTCCCGGCCATGACCCCGACACGGAGCCCGATCCGGAGCCGGACGGCCCCGGTCCGGGCGCGCGCGAGGACGCCCCCGCGGACGACCGTCCGGACGAGGGCGCCCTGGTCGACATCGAGCAGGCGCTGTCCGGCGGATCCGGCCGTGAGACCACCCGGGAGGACACCCCGGAGTCCTCGCCGGCCGACGCCGCCTACCGGCCCCGGCTGTTCACCGTCCCGGGCCTGGGTGACGGCGCGCCGGGCCGCCGGTCGCGGGCCCGGACACCGTACGGCCGGACGGCCGGAGCCAGGGCGGGCAGGCGTTCGGTGCACCTGACGGCGACGCTGTTCGCCGCGGCGCCCTACCAGCGCGCACGCGGCCGTACCGGGCCCGGACTGCTGATCCGGCCCGGTGACCTGCGCGAGCCCGTCCGCGAGGGCCGGGAGGGCAATCTCGTGCTGTTCGTCGTCGACGCCAGCGGGTCGATGGCCGCCCGGCAGCGGATGCGCGCCGTGAAGGGCGCGGTGCTCAGCCTGCTGCTCGACGCCTACCAGCGCCGCGACAAGGTCGGCCTGATCACGTTCCGTGGCGGCTCGGCCGAGCTCGCCCTGCCGCCCACCTCGTCGGTGGAGGCCGGGGCACGGCGCCTGGAGACGCTGGCCACCGGAGGGCGGACGCCGCTGGCGGCCGGGCTCCTGCGCGCGGCCGGCGTGCTGCGCGCCGAGCGGCTGCGCGACCCCGCACGACGGCCCCTGCTCGTCCTCGTCACCGACGGCCGGGCGACGCACGGTTCGGTGAACGACGCGCTGCGCGCCGCGGACCTGCTGCGCGAGGTGACGTCGGTGGTGGTCGACTGCGAGAGCGGCCCGGTGCGGCTCGGCCTCGCCGGCGAGCTCGCCGTCCGGCTCGGCGCGGAGACGGTGCGGCTGGAGGAACTCGCCGCCGACCGGCTCACCGAGGTCGTACGGGACAGAAGGGTCGCCTGAAATGCCGCAGGGCAAGCCCACGCAGGTGCCCGACGACGGGCTCACCACCAGGCAGCGCCGCAACCGGCCGCTGGTGATCGTGCACACCGGGCCCGGCAAGGGCAAGTCGACCGCGGCCTTCGGTCTGGCCCTGCGCGGCTGGAACCAGGGCTGGCCGATCGGGGTGTTCCAGTTCGTCAAGTCCGCCAAGTGGCGCATCGGCGAGGAGCGCGCGCTGCGCGTGCTGGGGGAGTCGGGCGAAGGCGGCCGGGTCGACTGGCACAAGATGGGCGAGGGCTGGTCGTGGATCCAGCGGCCCGGCGCGGAGGAGGATCACGCCGCGGACGCCCGCGAGGGTTGGGAGCAGATCAAGCGCGACCTCGCGGCGGAGACGTACACCTTCTACGTGCTGGACGAGTTCACCTATCCCATGAAGTGGGGCTGGGTGGACGTCGAGGACGTCATCGCGACGCTGAAGGCCCGTCCTGGCCATCAGCACGTCGTCATCACCGGCCGGGACGCCGACCCCCGGCTGGTCGGGTTCGCCGACCTGGTCACGGAGATGGGCAAGGTGAGGCATCCGATGGACGCGGGCCAGAAGGGCCAGAAGGGCATCGAGTGGTGATGGCCGCACCGTCGAGCCGTCGCGCGTACCGGAGCATGGCGTGAGGATCCCCAGGATCGTGATCGCCGCTCCCGCGTCCGGGAGCGGGAAGACGACCGTCGCCACCGGGCTGATGGCGGCGCTGACCGCACAGGGCCTGGACGTCTCGCCGCACAAGGTGGGCCCGGACTACATCGATCCGGGCTACCACGCGCTCGCGACCGGGCGCCCGGGTCGCAACCTCGATCCGTGGCTGACGTCGGAGGACCTGGTCGCGCCGCTGTTCCTGCACGGCGCACGCGGGGCGGACGTCGCCGTGATCGAGGGCGTCATGGGCCTGTTCGACGGCGCCGCCGGCCGGGGAGCGTTCGCGTCCACGGCTCATGTGGCCCAGCTGCTGGCCGCACCGGTCGTACTCCTCGTGGACGCCGCCTCCGCGGGCCGTTCGGTGGCCGCGCTGGTGCACGGCTTCGTCACGTACGACTCGGGCGTGCGGATCGGCGGCGTGATCCTCAACCGCGTCGGCTCCGACCGGCACGAGCAGATCTGCCGGGAGGCGATCGAGGAGACCGGGCTGCCCGTTCTCGGGGTGCTGCGGCGCCGCGACGACGTGGCCACGCCGTCGCGTCACCTCGGCCTGATCCCGGCCGCGGAACGCCGCGCCGAGGCGGTGGCAACGGTCGACGGGCTCAGCGCTCTCGTCGGCGGGTCCTGTGATCTTCAGGGCCTGCTCGCCCTGGCGCACACCGCGCCTCCGCTCGACGTCGGCCCCTGGGATCCGGCCGAGGCGGCCTTGAGCGCGCCGGGCGGCACCGCGCCGGATGATCGAGCCGCGGGACGGGTGCGGGTCGCGGTCGCGGGCGGTGCCGCCTTCACGTTCGGTTATGCCGAGAACGAGGAACTGCTGACCGCCGCCGGGGCCGAGGTCCTACGGTTCGACCCGCTGCGCGACGAGGCACTGCCGGAGGGCACGCGTGGCGTCGTCATCGGGGGTGGCTTCCCGGAGATGTACGCGGCCGAGCTGTCCACCAACGAGCCGCTGCGCAGGCAGGTCACCGCGTTTCAGGGGCCGATCTACGCCGAGTGCGCCGGCCTGCTGTACCTCGCCAAGACGCTCGATGGCGCGCCGATGTGCGGGGTCGTCGACGCGGAGGCCCGGATGACGAGCCGGCTCACGCTCGGCTACCGGGAGGCGGTCGCGGTCCGCGACTCGCTGGTGGCGCGGGCCGGTGAGCGGGTGCGCGGGCATGAGTTCCACCGCACCGTCGTGCGGCGAGGGGGCGGGGCGGAGCCGGCCTGGCAATGGTCCGCCGATGGACCGGACGGGTTCACCACGCGGAATTGCCTTGCCTCTTATCTTCATCTCCATTGGGCTGGGATGCCGAAGATGGCAACACGTTTCGTGGGGGCATGCGGATGACTTTCGATGAGGGCGTCCTCCTGGAGACCGAGCGGCTGCTGCTGCGCCCGTTCCAGGAGGACGACGCCGGCGACGTTCTGGCCGCCAGCAAGGATCCGGAGATCCTGCGCTGGATGCCGTGGGCGTCCGCGCAGACGAGGCAGACGGCCGTCGACTGGTGCACGACGCACGCGCATCCGGACCCGGCGCGGGCGATGAACTTCGCCATCGTCGGCGGCGACCGGTTCGTCGGCTCGGTCGGCCTCGGCCGCACCGACTGGACGGACGGCCGCGTGGAGGTCGGCTACTGGATCGCGCCGTGGGCACGGCGCAAGGGGTACGCGGTGGAGGCGACGCGCGGCGTCGCGGCGTACGCCTTCCAGAAGGGGATGCACCGGATGGAGCTGCTCGCCGCCACCACCAACCTCCCGTCTCTGCGCGTCGCCGAGAAGGCCGGCTTCACCCGTGAGTGCGTGCTCCGCGAGGCGATGCTCATCCGCACCGGACGTGTCGACGCCGTGCTGTTCAGCCTGCTCGCGAGCGAGCTCTGATGAGCGGCTTCGAGCGCACCACGCCGCACGCTGAGGGAGGACCTGTGAGGCTCGTCGGCGTCGGGGTCGGCCCGGGCGACCCGGAGCTCGTCACCGTCAAGGCGGTGAGGGTTCTGCGCGAGGCGGACGTGGTGCTCGTGCCGGTGATGGCCACCGGCGAGCCGGGCCGCGCCGAGGCGGTCGTGCGCGCCCACACCGAGAAGGCCGAGCGCGTCGTCTTCGCGCTCAACGACCGGGGCGGGGTGACCGAACGGCGCGCGAACGCCTGGGACGCCGCCGCGCGCCGGGTGGTCGACGCCTTCCGCGACGGCGCCCGTACGGTCGCCTTCGCCACCATCGGCGACCCGAACGTCTACTCCACCTTCACCTACCTGGCGCAGGCCGTGCGGGGCCGTGAGCCCGGCACCGCGGTGGAGACCGTGCCGGGCGTCACCGCCATGCAGGATCTCGCAGCACGGTCGGGCACCGTGCTGACCGAGGGCGCCGAGTCGCTCTCCCTCCTGCCGCTCACCGGCGGCGCGGACGGTCTGCGCGCCGCGCTGGAGTCGCACGACACCGTCGTCGCCTACAAGTTCGGCCGGGTCGCCGAGGAGGTGCTGGCCGCGGTGAGGAAGGCCGGCCGGCTCGGCGACGCGGTGTACGGCGCGCGGCTCGGCCTGCCCGGCGAGGACATCCGGCCCGCCGCCGAGATCGACGGTCCGGTGCCCTATCTGTCGACGCTGATCGTTCCCGGGCGCCGCATGACCCTGGGCGGAAAACTGCTGAAGGAGAGGCCATGACAGGCCGAGTCGCTTTCGTCGGGGCCGGGCCTGGGGCGGCGGACCTGCTGACGTTCCGTGCCGCCCGGGCCATCGCCGAGGCCGACGTGGTGATCTGGGCGGCCAGCCTGGTCCACGAGGACGTGCTCCAGCACGCCCGCCCGGACGCGGAGATCGTCGACTCGGCGCGGGTACCGATGGAGGGCGTCCTGCCCTATTACGAGCGCGCCGCCGCCGAGGACCTCACGGTCGCGCGGATCCACTCCGGCGACCCGGCGCTGTGGGGCGCGCTGCAGGAGCAGCTCGACCGGTGCCGGGTCCTCGGTCTCGACACCGAGATCATCCCCGGGGTGTCGAGCTTCTCCGCGGTCGCCGCCGCGGTCGGCCGCGAGCTGACCATCCCGGAGGTCGCGCAGTCGGTGATCCTGACCCGGCTGGGCGGCGGCAAGACGCCGATGCCGCCGGGTGAGGAGGTACGCGAGTTCGCCCGGCACGGCACGACGATGGCCCTGTTCCTGTCGGCGGCACGGTCGCGTCAGCTGCAGGAGGAGCTGCTCGGCGGCGGCTACCCGCCGGACACGGCGTGCGTCGTCGCCTACCAGTGCACGTGGCCGGACGAGCTGATCGTCCGCTGCCGGCTGGATGAGCTCGCCGAGACCGTCAAGGCGCACAAACTGTGGAAGCACACGCTGGTGCTGGTCGGGGCGGCTCTGGAGGCGGGCGGCACCCGCTCGCACCTCTACCACCCGGGCCACTTCCACGGTCACCGGCGTGCGGACCGCGAGGCGCGGAAGGCCCTCAAAGGTGGCTGAGAGCTGGCGACGGGCCCCGCGATGACCACGCCCTACGAGCCGGATCTGCCGCGCACCATGAAGGTCCGACAGAAGGCCCTGCGCACCGGCTGGACGACGGGCTCCTGTGCGTCGGCGGCGGCCAAGGCGGCGGCCGAGGCGCTCGTCTCGCGGGCCGTCCAGGAGGTCGTCGAGGTCGCGTTGCCGTCGGGGCGGCGCGTGACGTTCGCCGTTCATTCCTGCCTGATTCGCGCGGACAGGGCCGAAGCGGTGGTGATCAAGGACGCGGGCGACGACCCTGACGTCACGCACGGTGCCCATCTGACCGCCACGGTCTCGTGGCGGGAGGAGCCGGGCATCGAGCTGGACGGCGGCGTAGGGGTGGGGATCGTCACCAGGCCCGGACTCGGCTTGGAGCTCGGTGGCCCGGCGATCAACCCGGTGCCGCGCAGGATGATCGAACAGGCGGTGGGGGAGTCCGTGGACCTGAAGGCACGGGGAGTACGAGTCGTCATCTCGGTTCCCGATGGGGAGAAGATGGCGCGCAAGACGACGAACAAGCGTCTCGGCATACTCGGGGGGATCTCGATTCTCGGCACAACGGGGATCGTGCGCCCGTTCTCGACGGCGTCGTGGCGGGCGAGCGTCGAGCAGGCGGTGGCGGTGATGGCCGCGCAGGGCGAGAAGACGCTCGTGCTGTGCACCGGAGGCCGTACCGAGAAGGGCGCCATGCGGCTGCTGCCGCAGCTGCCCAGCGTGTGCTTCGTGGAGGTCGGCGACTTCACCGGCGCCGCACTGCGCCGCGCCGTCGAGCACGGCATCACCCAGGTGGTGTTCGTCGGCATGGCCGGCAAGCTGACCAAGCTCGCCTCGGGCGTGCTCATGACGCACTACACGCGCTCGCAGGTGGACACCGAGCTGCTCGCCGAGATCACCGGGGCCGTGGGCGGATCAGAGGATCTGGCCCGGCAGGTCGCCGAGGCCAACACCGCGCGTCACGCCTACGAGCTCTGGGAGTCCGAGGGCCTGCTCGGCCGTGCCGGCCGCGAGCTGTGCCGGCGGGTCGCCGGTGTCCTGGAGCGGTTCGCCGCCGATGAGGGGCCCGAGCCCGGTCCGGACGCCGGGGCGCGCGGGCCGGCCGCGCAGGTCGTGCTGGTCGACTTCACCGGCCAGCGCATGATCGCGATGTACGGGCGGCTGGCCAGATGATCACGGTTGTGGGGTGCGACGGTTCCCCGCTGCCCCAGCGGGCGATGGACCGTCTCGATTCGGCCGTGCTGGTGGCCGGGGGGAGGCGGCACCTCGAGGCCGTACGGTCTCCGGCGCACGTCCGGCGGGTCGTCATGGGGGACGTGACGGCGGCGCTCGACCAGGTCGACGCGGTCGCGGCGCCGGACGGCAACGGCATGGCGGGCGGCGACGTCGTCGTGCTGGCGAGCGGCGACCCCGGGTTCTTCGGCATCGTCCGGGCGCTCCGCGAGCGCGGGCACTCGCCGGAGGTGCTGCCGGCCGTGTCATCGGTGGCCCGCGCGTTCGCGCGCATCGGACTGCCGTGGGACGACGTCGTCGTGGTGAGCGCGCACGGCCGCGACCCGCGCGCCGCGGTCAACGCCTGCCGGGCGATGGCCAAGACCGCCGTGCTCACCTCGCCGGCCTGCGGGCCCGCCGAGTTGGGTGCCGAGCTCGCCGGCTGGGGCCGGACGCTCTATGTGGCGGAGCGGCTGGGCGCCCACGACGAGCGGATCACGCGGTGCACTCCGGTCGAGGCCGCGAGCCGCGACTGGGCTCAGCCGAACGTCGTTCTCACGGCCGGGGAGACCGGCCCCGGGGGCGCACGGGTGCACAACCAGCCGGCTGCCCCGCCGCGGGGCTGGGCCCACGACGAGGACGGCGCCTACCGCCACCGCGACGGGATGATCACCAAGTGGGAGGTCCGCGCCCTCGTGCTGGCCCGGTTGCGGCCCACCCTTGGCACGCTCATCTGGGACGTCGGTGCCGGCAGTGGCTCGGTGGGCATCGAGTGCGCGGCGCATCACGCCGCCGTCATCGCGATCGAGCGTGACCCGGCCGCCTGCGACCTCATCCGGCACAACGCCGGTTCGGCCGGCGTGATGGTGGTCCAGGCGAGCGCTCCGGAGGCGTACGACGGGCTGCCCGACCCGGACGCGGTGTTCGTCGGCGGCGGCGGGCTCGACGCGCTGAGCGGCGTGCTCGCGCGTGGGCCGGAGACCGTCGTGGCGACGTACGCGGCCGTCGACCGGGCGGCGCACGCGCGCCGGCTGCTCACCGACGCCGGATACGACGTGGAGGGCGTGCAGCTCGCCGCGTCCCGTTTCGCGGACCTGCCCGGCGGGTCGTTCCGCCTGGACGCGCAGAACCCGGTGTTCCTGCTGACAGGGAGGGCCCGATGACACAGGAGCGCCCCGCCGGAGAGACGGCGACACCGGAGCGTGCCTCCGGCACGACGATCGGGGTCGTCGCGGCCACCGCGAGCGGCCGGACGGCCGCCGCCACGCTCCAGGCCGCCTGGCCGGACGAGGTGCGGGTGTTCACGGAGGAGAAGGCGGCCGACGGGCTGCGCGAGGCATGGCGGACCTGTGACGCCGTGGTCGGCTTCCTCGCCGTCGGCGCGACCGTGCGGGTCCTCGCGCCGCTCCTCGGCGACAAGGCCACCGACCCCGCCGTCGTCTGCGTGGACGAGTCGATGGCCTTCGCGGTCGCCGTCCTCGGCGGCCATCACGGCGCGAACCTCCTCGCCCATCGGCTCACCGGCGTACTCGGCTGCCGCCCGGTGGTGACGACCGCGAGCGACCGGAGCGACGTCACGCCGCTGGACTCCTACGGCACGGATCTGGGCTTCACCGTGCACAACCCGGATCTGCTCGCGCACGTCGGCGCGGCGGTGCTCTCCGGCGAACCCGTGCGGCTCGACGGGGCCGCTGGCTGGCCGCTGCCGCCGCTGCCGCCCAACGTCGCGCCGGACGCGGACGGCGACGGTCACCGCATCCTCGTCAGCGACGAGGCCGAACCGGCGTGCGTGCGCCATGACGGCTGGTTCGGGAACGCGCTCGTCTACCGGCCGAAATCCCTCGTCGTCGGCGTCGGCTCGGCGCGCGGCGTCTCCGCCGCGGAGGTCGGCGCGCTGATCGACCAGGCGCTGGCCTCCGCCGCGCTGGCCCCCGAATCGGTGCGATGCGTGGCGACGGTGGACCTGAAGGCCGACGAGGAGGGCATCCTGCGGGCGGCCGCGGACCGCGGATGGGAGGTGGTCTCCCACCCTGCCGGGGTCCTCGCCGCCGTCGAGGTGCCCAACCCTTCGGACGTCGTCCGCGCCGAGGTGGGCACCCCCAGCGTCGCCGAGGCGGCCGCCCTGCGGTCGGCGGCCTCGTACGGCAGGGCCGCGGAGCTGGTGGTGGAGAAGCGCAAGTCGGCGAACGCGACCGCCGCGGTGGCCAGGCTGACGCCGCGCGGGCGGCTTTCGATCGTCGGGCTCGGCCCCGGCGCACGCGACCTGCTGACCCCGAAGGCCGTCGCGTCCCTGCGGCGGGCGTCGGTCGTGGTCGGCCTCGACCAGTACCTCGACCAGGTGCGCGACCTGCTCCGCCCCGGCACACGGGTGATCGGGTCAGGTCTGGGCCAGGAGGAGGAACGGGCCCGGACCGCCGTCGAGGAGGCGTCGGCCGGGCACGCCGTGGCGCTGGTCGGCTCGGGCGACGCCGGCATCTACGCGATGGCCGGCCCGGCGCTGGAGTTCGCGGGCGGCGACATCGACGTCGAAGGCGTGCCCGGCATCACCGCGGCGGTGGCCGCGTCGAACCTGCTGGGCGCGCCGCTCGGCCACGACCACGCCTACATCTCCCTGTCGGACCTGCACACGCCCTGGGAGGTCATCGAGAGGCGTGTCGGCGCCGCGGCCGCCGGCGACTTCACGGTGTGCTTCTACAACCCGCGCAGCAGGGCACGGGACTGGCAGTTGCCGAAGGCGCTGAGCATCCTCGCCGCGCACCGGCCGCCGGACACGCCGGTCGGATATGTCCGCAACGCCACCCGCCCGGACGAGTCCGTGACGCTCACCACCCTGGCCGAGTTCGACCCCGCCCCGATCGACATGTTCACCGTGGTCGTCGTCGGATCGAGCCGGAGCCGTACGGTGGCCGGGCGTTTTGTCACCCCCAGGGGGTACCGATGGGCCTGAATGTGCCTCCCGCCGCGCCCGTACGCGTCACCGCTCGCTGCCAGGGCTGCGGTGCCTGTCTGCTGACCTGTCCCGAACGCGCGATCCGCCCCCACGCCGGATGGGCCGCGCACGGCGGGAGCCCGCTGCACGTCCTCGGCGGGCTGTGCACCGGGTGCGGCGACTGCCTGGAGGTCTGTCCCGCCGACGCGATCGAGGAGCTCACGTGACCGGGCGAGGCGAGATGAGAACCATCCATCCGATCGAGTCGCGCTCGTTCGAGATCCTGCGGTCGCGCGTCGACCTGGGGCCGATGCCGCCCCTCCGGCGGGCGGTCGCCGAGCGCGTCATCCACGCCAGCGCGGACCTCGAGTACGCCGTCGACCTGGTCACCGACGAGGCGCACCTCGAGCAGGGGCTCAGGGCGCTGCGCGACGGGGCGCCGATCGTCACCGACGTCGCCATGGTCGCCGCCGGCATCACCGCGCGTGAAACGATCTGCTCGATCGCCGCCCCGGCCGCCGCGAGCATGGCGCGGGCGGCCGCCATCACGCGGTCGGCCGCGGCGATCCGGCTGTCGTACGCGGAGGTGGGGCGGGGCGCCGTCTGGGTGGTCGGCTGCGCCCCGACCGCGCTGGAGGAGATCATCGCGCGCGATGTCGGCCCCGCCCTGGTGATCGGGCTGCCGGTCGGGTTCGTGGGGGCCGCGGAGTCGAAGGCGGCGTTGCGTGACAGCGGGTTGCCGGCCGTCAGCAACATCTCCGAGAAGGGCGGTTCGGCCGTCGCGGCCGCCGCCCTCAACGCGCTGCTCTACTACGAGGGCGAGCACCAGGACGAGGAGGACGCATGACGCCGCTGCTGCTGGTCGGGCACGGGACGCGCGACGAGACGGGGGCCGCGGAGTTCGGGCGCTTCGTCGAGCGGGTGCGGGCACGCATGCCGGTGGACGTGGCCGGCGGGTTCATCGAGCTGTCCCCGCCGCCGCTGACCGACGCCGTCGCGGCGCTGTACGACTCCGGGCACAGGCGTCTCGTCGCGGTGCCGATGGTGCTGGTGGCCGCCGGGCACGCCAAGGGGGACATCCCCGCCGCGCTGGCCCGTGAACCGGAGCGCCGCCCGGGGCTGTCGTACGCCTATGGCCGCCCGCTCGGGCCCCATCCGGTCCTGCTCCGGCTGCTCGAGGAGCGTCTGGACGCCGTGCTGGACCCGGCGGAGCGGGCGGACACCGCGGTGCTGCTCGTCGGCCGGGGCTCCACCGACCCGGATGCGAACGCCGAGATCCACAAGGTCGCCCGGCTGCTGTGGGAGGGCCGTGGCCTGTCCATGGTCGAGCCCGCGTTCGTCTCGCTGGCGTGGCCGGGCGTCCCCGAGGGACTTGAACGCTGCCGGCGGCTCGGCGCACGGCGGGTCGTCGTCCTGCCGTACTTCCTGTTCCCCGGCGTGCTTCCGGACCGCGTCGTCGCGGAGGCGAAGGCGTACGAGGACGTGGAGGTGCGCTGCGCCGACGTGATCGGCGACTGCGACGGCCTGGCCGGCCTGGTGGCCGAGCGGTACGACGAGGCGCTGCGCGGCGACATCCGGATGAACTGCGACACCTGCGTCTACCGGCTCGCGATGCCCGGCTTCGAGGACCGCGTCGGCGCGCCGCAGCGCCCGCACCATCACCCGGAGGACCCGTCACATGTCCATGCGCGCTGACGTGGACCTGCGCCACCACGGCGACGCCGAGATCGGCCCGGGCCTGGTCGACCTGGCGGTCAACGTGCGGCCGGGGACGCCGCCCACGTGGCTGGCCGAGTTGCTGCGCGGGAGTGTGGCAGGGCTCGCGGCCTACCCCGACCCGGCACGTGCGCGGCGGGCGGTGGCCCGCCGCCACGGCCGACTCCCCGAGGAGGTCCTGCTGACGGCGGGCGCGGCGGAGGCGTTCGTGCTGCTCGCGCGGGTGCTCGCGCCGCGCCGCGCGGTCGTCGTGCATCCCCAGTTCACCGAGCCCGAGGCCGCCCTGCGCGCGGCCGGGCACGAGGTGACGCGGGTGATCCTGGACGGGGACTTCCGCCTCACGGGGGTCCCCGAGGAAGCCGACCTGGTGATGGTCGGCAATCCGACCAACCCGACGTCGGTGCTGCATCCCGCCGAGGGCGTAGCCGGCCTGGCCCGGCCCGGCCGGGTCCTGGTGGTGGACGAGGCCTTCATGGACTGCGTCCCCGGAGAGGCCGAGAGCCTGGCGGGCGGCCGCATCCCGCACGCGGCCGGCCCGGTCCCGGGGCTCGTCGTGATCCGGAGTCTCACCAAGACCTGGGGGCTGGCCGGGCTGCGCGCCGGGTACCTGCTGGCCGGGCCGGAGCTGATCGCGTGTCTCGCCGAGGCACAGCCGCTCTGGTCGGTGTCCACCCCCGCACTGACGGCCACGGAGGCCTGCATGACCCCGCGGGCGCTGGCCGAGGCCGACGCATGGGCCCGTGACCTCGCCGTGGAGCGGGAACGGCTCGCGACGGCGCTGCGCGGTCTGGGGTTGCGGGTCGTGCCCGGCGCACGCGCGTCGTTCCTGTGCGTCCGTGTCCCCGGCGGTCTCCGCGTGCGTGCGCTGCTGCGCGAGCGCGGGTACGCCGTCCGGCGCGGCGACACCTTCCCCGGGCTCGGCCCCGACTGGCTGCGCGTCGCCGTGCGGGACAAGGCCACCGGTGACGCGTTCGTCGCCGTCCTGAAGGAGGTCTGCGGGGAGACCGCCTCCCACGACGAGCCCGCGCCGCCTGACTGCATGGTTCACAATGTGTCAGACGACTGTGAAGAACCCTGCTGCGAGGAGAACTGATGGACCTCATCGCCGAGACGGCCGCCGCGGTCCCGCCGCTGGACGAGGCGGCCATGCGTGCGGCCCGCGACCACCACGACCGGCTGACCAAGCCACGCGGCGCGCTCGGCGCGCTGGAGGAGCTCTCGGTCCGGCTCGCCGGCATCGCGGGCGTCTGCCCGCCGCCCCTGCCCGAGCCCGCGGCGGTCGCCGTGTTCGCCGCCGACCACGGCGTGTACGCCCAGGGCGTGACCCCGTGGCCGCAGGAGGTGACCGCTCAGATGGTGCAGAACTTCCTGGCCGGGGGCGCCGTCGTCAACGCCTTCGCCCGCCAGTTCGGAGCCGCGGTCAGCGTCGTGGACGTCGGGGTCAAGACCGGGCTGCCGCCCGCTCCCGGGCTGATCTCCCGGAAGGTGGCGCCCGGCACCGCCGACATGACGCGGGGACCGGCGATGACGCCGGAACAGGTCCGGCAGGCGGTCGAGACCGGTATCGAGATCGCCCGCGACCTGGTCGCGGCCGGCAACCGCTGCCTGATCACCGGCGACATGGGCATCGCCAACACGACCGCCTCCGCCGCCCTCATCGCGGCCTTCACCGGCCGGACGCCCGAGAGCGTCACCGGCTACGGCACCGGTATCGACGACAGCACTCACGCGCGCAAGATCAAGGTCGTCCGCGCCGCCCTCACCCGTGCCGGCGGCGAACTGGGCGGTGGAGCCGACGGGTCCGCCGCCGCCGCGGATCCGCTGGCGGTCCTCGCGCAGGTCGGCGGCCTCGAACACGCCGCGATCGCCGGCTTCATCCTGGGCGGTGCCGCGGAGCGTGTCCCCGTCGTGCTGGACGGCGTGATCGCGGGTTCCGCAGCGCTGGTGGCGGCCGCGCTCGCCCCGGCCGCCCGCGACGCCTGCGTCGCGGGCCACCGGTCCGCCGAGCCCGGGCACGCCGCAGCGCTGTGGCATCTGGAGCTGCGGCCGCTCATCGACCTCGAGCTCCGCCTGGGTGAGGGCACCGGAGCCCTGCTCGCCCTCCCGCTCGTGCAGGGCGCCGTGCGGGTGCTGCACGAGGTCGCCACCTTCGACTCCGCCGGTGTCGCGGACAAGGCGTGAGCGGCTCCGAGTACCTTGGGTGCCTGACAACGATGCCCGCGCCTGATCAGGAGAACACCTCGGTGCCCCCCTATCTGCTCGGCCTCCGCCTCGACGGCCGCCGCGCCGCAGTCATCGGCGGCGGACGGGTCGCACAGCGCCGCGTGCCCGCCCTGCTGGCCGCCGGCGCCGACGTGCTGCTCGTCTCGCCGGAGGTGACACCGGTCCTGGAGGACCTCGCCACCCGCGGTGAGCTGACCTGGGAGCGGCGGCTGTACCGGCCGGGCGACTGCGACGGCACATGGCTCGTGCAGGCGTGCACGGACGACGGCAAGGTGAACGCGGCGGTCGCCGCCGAGGCGGAGGACCAGCGGATCTGGTGCGTGCGGGCCGACGACGCGCAGGCGTCCGCCGCCTGGACCCCGGCCAGCGGCCGGGTCGGTGAGACGACGATCGCCGTGCTGGCCGGCGGCGACCCGAGGCGCGCCGCGGGCGTGCGGGACGCCGCTCTCGACGGGCTCCGCGACGGCACCCTCAACGCGCGCCACTCCCGGCACAAGCCGGTGGGCGTCGCACTCGTGGGCGGCGGTCCTGGTGATCCCGGACTCATCACGGTGCGTGGCCGCCAGCTCCTCGCGCAGGCCGACGTAGTGATCACCGACCGGCTCGCCCCCCGCGAGCTGCTCGACGAACTGCCGGGCGACGTCGAGGTCATCGACGCGGCGAAGATCCCGTACGGCCGTTCGGTCACCCAGGAGCACATCAACGCGGCACTGGTCGAGCACGCGCGCGCCGGCCGGTTCGTCGTGCGTCTCAAGGGCGGCGACCCGTTCGTCTTCGGCAGAGGCGCGGAAGAGGTGCTTCACTGCCTCCGCGAGGGTGTCCCCGTCACCGTCGTCCCCGGCATCACCAGCGCGATCGCCGTCCCTTCCGCCGTCGGCATTCCGGTCACGCACCGGGCCGTGACGCAGGAGTTCCACGTCGTGTCGGCGCACGTCACCCCGGATCACCCGGGCTCGACGGTGGACTGGGAGGCGCTCGGCCGGGCGCACGGCACGCTCGTGCTGCTCATGGCCGTGGAACGGATGGGCGTGATCGCCGACACTCTCATGCGCTATGGTCGGTCGTCTGACACTCCTGTCGCGGTAATCCAGGACGGTACGCTGCAGAGCCAGCGCACAATCATGGCGACGCTCGCGACGGTGGCGGATGAGATGACGGCCAGCGGAGTGCGGCCACCGGCGATCGTCGTCGTCGGCGAGGTCGTGCAGGTGGCACGAGAGATCGACATACTGAGAGCGGATATGGGGCGGCTGCGTGACACCCCCGGCTGATCAGGGCGCCGTCAAGCGTGCGGCGATTTCCCTCCCACTTGACGAAGTCCTGGCCGATTTGCGGGACCAGATCGCCTCCTTCCGGTTCGTTCTTGACGCGCCGGGCGTCAAGGAGGCCGGTGTCACGCAGCAGGACCTGCTGAACCAGCTGGACGACTACGTGCTGCCTCGCGTGCGCCGCACGGACTCCCCGCTGCTGGTCGTCCTGAGCGGATCGACCGGCGCGGGCAAGTCCACGCTCGTCAACACGCTGGTCGGCGCGCGTGTCAGCGCGACCGGGGTGCTGCGTCCCACGACGAGCAGCCCGATCCTGGTCTGCCATCCCGATGACGCGGACTGGTGGCTGGACGAGCGCTACGTCCTGCCCGGGTTCGGGCGGGTGCTGGGGCCGGCCGCGGACGCCGTGGTCGGCGACCAGCTGGTGATCATGAAGAGCGACGTGCTGCCCAAGGGCCTCGCGCTGCTCGACAGCCCCGATGTCGACTCGGTCTTCGAGGAGCACCACGATTTCGCCGCCCAGTTCCTGGCCGCGGCCGACGTGTGGATGTGCGTGACGACCGCAGCCCGCTACGCCGACGCCCAGGTCTGGAGGTTGCTGAACCGGGCCAGGGATCACGGGGCCACGCTCGGCATCGTGCTGTCCCGAGTTCCGGTCGAGGGCGGCGACGAGGTCATCGGGTACTTCAGCGAGATGCTCAAGGACAACGGCCTCGAGCAGGCCGCCCAGTTCACCATCCCCGAGACCAGGGTCTCCGGCGGCATGCTGCCCGCCGAGACGGCCGGCGACGTGCACGCCTGGCTCACCGGCATCACCGAAGACGAGGATGGCCGCGCGGCGGTCATCCGGTCTACTCTCGGTAGCGTGCTCGACACTTTCCGTACTCGCGTTCCCGAGCTGGCCAAGCGGCTCGAGGAGCAGGTCGCGCTCCGGACGATGCTGCGCGAGGAGGTCGAGGCGGCCTACGCCACCGCGCTCGCCGAGCTCGACGAGGCGACCCGCAACGGCTCCCTGCTCCGTGGCGAGGTCCTTGCCCGCTGGCAGGACTTCGCCGGCACCGGCGACCTGGTCCGGGCGCTGCACGTGCGGCGCGGCCAGGCCGGGCACCGGGGGGGCCGCCGCAGGCGCACCCCGGCCCGTCTCCGCTCCCTCAAGATCGCGCTGCGCAGCGGGCTCGAGTCCCTCGTGGTCGCCGCCGCCCAGCATGCCGCCGAAGACACGGTGGGCCGCTGGCAGGGCCGGTCGGCCGGCGCCGAACTGCTGGCCGGGCGCGTCGACGTGCTCGGCCGTGCCTCCGCCCAGCTTTCGCGGCGTACGGCCCGCGCGGTCAGCGCCTGGCAGGACCACATCACCGAGCTGATCCGGACGGAGGGCGTCACCAAGCGCTCCGTGGCGAAGTTCGTCTCCTACGACGACGAGGCACTCTCACTGGTCATGATGGTCGGGCTGTTCGGCTTCGGCACCAGCGACGTCGCGGTCGAGGGCGGCACCAGCGCGGTGCCCCAGAGGCTGCTGAAAGCGCTGTTCGGGGCCGAGTCGTTGCGTAGCATGAGCGCCAAGGCGCGGGCCGACCTGCGCGGCCGGATCGGCATGCTCTTCGACGAGGAGGCCATCAGGTTCGGGCAGGCGCTCGACGGCGCGGGCGTGCCCGATGAGACCGCCCCGGTCCAGCTCTATCAGGCCACCTACAACCTCGAGGTCGCCCGGTGACCGAGCTGCCCGCGCGAAGCGAGCGGCGTGCCCGCCGGGCGCTTCTCCGACACGACGAGGAGCGCGACCGATGACGACGACGACACCACCGGTCTCCAAGGCCTCGCCCGAGCAGACCGACGCCGAGTCCGCAGTGCCGTCCGCCGCCTCCGGCCTGGCCGAACGCCTCGACACGCTTAACCGCATCGTCGTGCTGGGCGACGGCCGGATCGACGAGACGCTCATGACCGACGCGAGCGACCTGCTCGACCGCGCCGGGCAACGACTGCGGCTGTCCGGCGAGCACACCGTCGTCGCGCTGGCGGGCGGCACCGGCAGCGGCAAGTCCTCCCTCTTCAACGCCGTCTGCGGGCTGGAGCTCTCGCCGACCGGCCTGCGCCGGCCGATGACCAGTTCGGCCCACGCCTGCGTCTGGGGTCTCGACGGCGCGGGCCCGCTGCTCGACTGGCTGGAGATCGACCCGCGTCACCGCTATGCGCGGGCCAGCGCGCTCGACCGGACGGGCGGCCAGGCCGGTCCGGCCGCCGGCCCCATGAACTCCCTCCAGGGCCTGGTCCTCCTGGACCTGCCCGACCACGACTCGATCCGGGCCGCGCACATCGCCGAGGTCGACAAGTACATCCGCGTGGCCGACCTGCTGATCTGGGTGCTCGACCCGCAGAAGTACGCCGACTTCGCCGTTCACCGGCGCTATCTGGAGCCGCTGGCCGGGCACACCGGCGTGACCTTGATCGTGCTCAACCAGGTCGACCGCCTCCAGACCGACGAGGTCGAGGAGTGCGTCAAGGACCTGCGCCGGCTGCTGGAGGCCGAGGGCCTGAGCAACCCGCACATTCTGACCACCTCGGCGGCGTCCGGCGCGGGGATCGAAGGCTTCCGTGAGGTGCTGACCGACACGGTGGCCGCCCGGCAGGCTCGGCTCGAACGGCTCGTCGCCGACATCGACCGGCTCACCAAGCGGTTCGAGGGCCAGTACGCCGATGCCGAGCCGCCGTCGACGATCGACGACAAGCGGGCCGCCTCGCTGGTCGAAGCCCTCGCGGAGGCGGCCGGTGTGCCGGCCGTCGCCGAAGCCATGGAGAGCGCGTACGGACTGCGCGCCCTGGACTACGTCGGCTGGCCGCTCGGCCGGATCGCGGCCCGCTTCCACGGCGATCCGCTGCGCCGTATGCGCCTCGGGGAGCTGCGAGACGAGCTGCGCGTCGCCTTCACGACGCCCGTCAACGCCCAGCAGGCCCACGTCGACAACGCCCTGCAGAATGTCACCGACGGTGTCATCCGCGATCTGCCGCCGTCCTGGCAGCGCTCTGTGCGCGACGCCGGGCGGTCGCAGGCCGAGGAGCTCCCGGAGGCCCTCGGCGCCTCGCTCCGAGACGTCGTGCCCGGCTTCAACCAGGTCCCGGCCTGGTGGTGGGTGGTCCGCGCCTGGCAGTACCTCCTCCTCACCGGTGCCGCGCTCAGCCTGATCTGGCTGGGCGCCATCCTCGCCTTCGGCGTTCTCGAACTCGGCCACGCGCCGATCGGCATCGCCGGCGACACCGGCGTGGCGACGTACGTCGGGCTGCTCTTCCTGTGCACGCTCGGGCTGGGCGCGCTGACCGCCTCCGCCGCCCGGAGCATGATCGCGCTGTCCTCGGTGAAGCACAGCGAGCGCATGGAGGAACAGATGCGCGAGGGCGTCGCAGCCTCGGCGCGCACGCTGGTCATCGAGCCCGCCGAGCGCGAACTCGCCGTGTACACGAGCTTCCGGGACGAGACCGGCAGGGCGATTCGCGCCCTTCCCTCCTAGGGCTTCCGCTTACCCAGAGTTATCCACAGGTGACTTCGGGGGCTGGTGGTCCCTGCTCCCCGTCCTCCACGGTTGTTGTCACGCCGGCGGCATCCGGCCGCCGCGGACAGACCGGAGGATTTCGTGAACGACGCGCTCATCACGGTGGTCGGTTTCGTCGCCGCCGAACCACACTTCGAGGTTCTCGCGAGCGGCACGTCGCTGATGTCGCTGCGCATCGGCAGCACCCCACGCCGCTTCGACCGGGATCTCGGCCAGTGGCGCGAAGAGGATCCGATGTTCCTGACCGTCAGCTGCTGGCGCTCGCTTGCCGACAATCTGCAGGGGTGCGAGCTGAAGCGCGGTGATCCGGTCATCGTCACCGGCAAGCTCCGCATCCGGGAGTACACCAAGGACGGGCAGAAGCGCTTCTCCGCCCAGATCGAGGCCACCACGGTCGGACACGATCTCAGCCGCGGGGTCGCGCGCTTCCAGCGCTCGCAGCGTGCCGCCGCCAACCAGCCCGAGGACCGCAGGCAGGCAGACGACCTGGCCGACCGCTGGCTCGAAGGCGAGCAGCCGGAGGAGGCCGGCGAGGAGGTCACGGCGGGGGCCACCGAGACGGCGGAGGGCTCGGGTGACGGAGCCGAGCCGAGCGCGTTCCGCGCGGTGGCCTGAGCGGAAGACTGCGGGCCGAACACTGCGGGCGGAACACGCCCGGACGACCGCCGAGGATGTCCCCGGGCGACGCGCATCGTGCGTCGCCCGGGAGGGAGAGCGGACGGGGGGCGCATGGAGTGGTCCCAGGCGCCGCTGACGGCCCCGCGGCACGGCCGGAGGCGCTGAATCGAAGGGCCGGGACGACTACGCCGCATGCAGGGGAGGCGCCGCCCGCCGGGCGGCGCCTCGCCGGCCACCGTGACCCTGCCGAGGAAGAACGCAGCGCGAAGCGGCTCGGCCCGGGCGATGCCAGTGGGATCGGGCGGACTGCAGGGCCTTGGACCTGTCGCCGTCAGATCCAGGAGACTCCGCGCATCCTGATTCCCCTTCCGGAATGATGCGTCCCGCCCGGTACCAGGGCCGGTCGGGTGCGGGGCGCCCAAGCGGGGCCTTTCGCAGCACCTGCGGGCCCGGGCGTACGCCCTCCAGTCGTCGGGCGCCTTAAGAAGGTACCGTTTTTCTGGCCCACTCCGCACACATTGCAACTATCCTATTACTGAACGTGATTCGATGATGGGGTGAGCGCGAGCCGTTCCGTCGCAGGAGCCGTTCTGACGTGCGGCTTCGGTCCGACCCGTTGGGGGCAGAATGACGGCATTGCATCAGTCGGCCGCCGAAGAACGGAGTGACCTGGCCAGGAAGCCACCGCGGTGGTTCCTGTTCTCCCAGCCCCCTCCGCTCGTCGCCTACGTCTTCGTGGTGGTCGGCCTGCATGCCGTGCTCATCTGCCTCCTGGCCCTGCAGACGCGGTGGCGGCCGGACGCGCTGCTCACGTTCGGCGCGCTGATGGCCTGCGGTGCGATCTGCATCGAGGCCTCGCGGCGGCTCGGCATGCCCGCCGGGGTGGCGCGGGACCTGCTTTCGGCCTGGTGGCTGCCGGTGGCGTTGCTGCTGCCCCCCGTCTACGCGCTGCTGATGCCGATCCCGCTGCAGGCCCTCCTGCAGCTGAGGGTGCGGCGCACGCTGCTGCACCGGCGGGTCATCGTGTCGTCCGCCCATGGTCTGGCCGGGGCCGGAGCCTCCGCCGCGTTCCATCTGGTCGTGGCCGACCCGTTGCGGGGCACCGCCGTCTGGCTCACCGACCTGGACGCCGTCATCCCGGCCGTGATCGCCAGCGCCGTGCTGTTCACCGTGATCAACACGGCGATCGTGGCCGTCGCCGCGCACAGCGCCGCTCCCGGATGCCGCTGGCACGAGGTGCTGTGGAACCGCGAGCGGCTGGTGCTCGACGTCGTCGAGCTGTGTGTGGGGGTTCTCGTCACCGTCTCCTGCGCGCTCACGCCCGCGCTGCTCCTCGTCGCCCTCCCACCGGTGATGCTGCTGCAGCGCAGCCTGATGCACCAGCAGCTCCAGGCCGCGGCGCGTACGGACGCCAAGACCGGGCTGCTGAACGCGGCGGCCTGGCAGCGGGAGGCCGGCACCGAGATCGGCCGGGCGACGCGCACCGACGAGTCGCTCGCTCTCCTGCTGATCGACATCGATCACTTCAAACGGGTCAACGACGCCCACGGGCACCTGGCCGGCGATCAGGTGCTGGTCGGCGTCGCCGGCACTCTGGTCAACCAGTTGCGCGACTACGACCTGATCGGCCGGTTCGGCGGTGAGGAGTTCGTGGTGCTGCTTCCGAACGCCGACATCCTCGAGGCCTGCCGGGTGGCCGAGCGGCTGCGCAACCGGGTGCGCCGGCTGTCCGTCCCGGCCGACGACGAGGCGGTCACCGTGACGATCTCGGTCGGCGTCGCGCTGTTCCGCACTCACGGTAACGACCTGCTCGAGCTTCTCGCCTCCGCTGACCTCGCCCTTTATCGCGCCAAGAAGTCCGGCCGGGACCGGATCTGCCTCCCCGCCACCCAGAAGTCCTAGCGCGCCGCACCCCATGCGGTCGTCGGCTGCTTCCGGGCGTCACGCCGTCGCGGCAGGGCCATCGCCTCAGAGGCCATAGGCTTGAGGACATGCCGGAGTACATCTATACGATGCAGCGCGTGCGCAAGGCGCATGGCGACAAGGTCATCCTTGACGATGTCACCCTCAGCTTCCTGCCCGGAGCCAAGATCGGTGTCCTTGGGCCCAATGGCACCGGTAAGTCGACGCTGCTGCGGATGATGGCCGGCGTCGAGCAGCCTTCCAACGGCGACGCCCGGATCATGCCCGGCTTCTCGGTCGGCATGCTGCAGCAGGAGCCCCCGCTCAACGAGGACAAGACCGTCCTGGGCAACGTCGAGGAGGGCGTCGCCGAGACCAAGGCGATGCTCGACCGGTTCAACGAGATCGCCGAGAAGATGGCGACCGACTACTCCGACGAGCTGCTCGATGAGATGGGCAAGCTCCAGGAGCAGCTCGACCACCGCAACGCGTGGGATCTGGACAGCCAGCTCGAGCAGGCGATGGACGCCCTGCGCTGCCCCCCGCCGGACGCCGAGGTCACCAACCTCTCCGGTGGAGAGCGCCGGCGCGTGGCGCTGTGCAAGCTGCTGCTCGAAGCGCCCGACCTGCTGCTCCTCGACGAGCCGACCAACCACCTGGACGCCGAGAGCGTGCAGTGGCTGGAGCAGTTCCTGGAAAAGTACGAGGGCACCGTGCTGGCGGTCACCCACGACCGGTACTTCCTCGACAACGTGGCCGGCTGGATCCTCGAGCTCGACCGGGGGCGCTGCCACACGTACGAGGGCAACTACTCCACCTACCTGGAGAAGAAGGCCGAGCGACTCAAGGTCGAGGGTCAGAAGGACGTCAAGAAGAAGAAGCGCCTGGAGGATGAGCTGGAGTGGGTCCGCTCCAACCCCAAGGCGCGCCAGACCAAGAGCCGGGCCCGTCTGCAGCGATACGAGGAGATGGCGGCCGAGGCGGCCAAGTACCGCAAGCTCGACTTCGAGGAGATCCAGATCCCGCCGGGCCCGCGCCTGGGCAACACGGTGATCGTCGCGGAGAACCTCACGAAGGGCTTCGCCGACCGGCTGCTGATGGAGAACCTCTCGTTCAACCTGCCGCCGAACGGCATCGTCGGCGTCATCGGCCCGAACGGCGTCGGCAAGACCACGCTGTTCCGCATGATCATCGGGGCCGCCGGGGCCGGCGCGCCCCCCGGGGCCGCGGACAACGCCGAGCAGCCGGACGAGGGCATCCTGAAGGTCGGCGACACGCTCAAGATCTCCTACGTCGATCAGGGCCGTAGCGGCATCGACCCGAAGAAGAACGTCTGGGAGGTCGTCTCCGACGGTCTCGACCACATCAAGGTCGGCCAGGTCGAGATGCCGAGCCGTGCCTACGTCGCCGCATTCGGCTTCAAGGGGCCGGACCAGCAGAAGCGGGCGGCCGTGCTGTCCGGCGGTGAGCGCAACCGCCTCAGCCTCGCCCTCACCCTGAAGCAGGGCGGCAATGTGCTGCTGCTGGACGAGCCCACCAACGACCTCGATGTCGAGACCCTCGGCTCCCTGGAGAACGCCCTGCTGGAGTTCCCCGGCTGCGCGGTGATCACCTCGCACGACCGGTGGTTCCTCGACCGCGTCGCGACCCACATCCTGGCGTGGGAAGAGGGCTCGAACTGGTACTGGTACGAAGGCAACTTCGCCGACTACGAGAAGAACAAGATCGAGCGGCTCGGGGCCGAGGCGGCCCGGCCGCATCGCGTGACCTCCCGCGGCGGCCTCCGCGTCAGGGCAGACCCCAGGGCGGCGCGGTGGACGCCTGGACCGGACCGATGTGAGTGTCGGGCCGGGTGCCCCGCGGGTAGACGAGCACCTCCTCGCCCCTGCCCAGCTCGATCTCCAGCACGCCGCCGCTCTCGCGCCACTTCGCGGGGCGGCCGTCCCGGAGCACCGCGTACGGGCCTGTCATGCCGCCGGGTACCAGGCGGCACGGCTCACCGGCCAGGCTGCGGACCCGCACGAAGACGGTGTGGCCGCCGCGGCGCGCGGCGGTGACCAGAAACCCGCCCTCGGCCCGCAGGTCCTGTACGGCCACCTCGGCCCAGGCGGACGGTACCGCGGGGAAGACGCGGATCGTCTCGCCCCAGCTCTGCAGCAGCATGTCGTGCAGCGACTGGGCGCCGGACAGTGGCGTCTCGATGACCGGCCCGGACTCGGCGTACATGGTGTTCGGCTTAACATAGGTCGTGAGCAGGGTGTTCAGGTAGCCGAGGGCGGCGTCGCCATCGGCCAGCAGCGCGCTCATCGACGCCGCGCCGGTGAAGGTGTAGCCCTGCAGGGCGCCCGGCAGGCTCAGCCAATGGGCCAGTGAGCGGCGCAGCAGGTCCCGCTGCGCCGGATCGTTCACGTCCAGGACGTGCAGCGGATGGAACCACAGCAGGTGCGAGAAGTGCCGGTGGCTGGAGGTGAGCTGCCTGTCCGCCCCGATCCACAGCCCGTCGGCGCCCTGTGGCGGGGCGGTCAGCCGTGTCAGGACGTCGCGCCACTTCGGCAGGAGCGGGTCGTCGATCCTCAGCCGCGCCGCCGACTCCAGCAGCGCGTGGCAGCCCCACGTGAGCAGGGCCAGGTCGTAGTTGCAGTCCCTGGTGGTGGCGTACTCGGGCGAGTACGTCTCCGGCAGGTGTAGCCGGCCGTCCGGTCCGTCCTCGAGGAAGTGCAGGTAGTAGCCGACCGCGCGGCGCAGCAGCGGGAACAGCACGTTGCGCAGCAGCCCCTCGTCCATGGTGTGCCGGTAGCGCAGCCAGACGTTGTGCAGCGCCCAGGTCAGGTTGCCCGTCTCCGGGACGCCGAAGTCGCCGCTCGGCGTCTGCCCGGGCACGCCCAGGGCGTCCGAGCGCAGGTCCTCCTGGGTGACGCGGCCGATGCCCGCCGAGTCGGCCCGGTACGGCTCCGCCGTGTCGGCGACCAGATTCGCGCGGCGCTGGTCGAGTGAGTGCGTGAGCGAGTCCAGCTCGGTGTGCCCGGTGGCGTTGATGAGCCAGTACTCCAGCTGCACGTTGAGGTTCCACCACGTGCCCGGCCACGGCGTCGGCTCCAGCCACTGCGCCGCGGTGCCGATGACGGGGCGGTCCGCGCGGGTGGCGCAGGCCATCTTGTATAGCTGGATCCAGTAGAAGCCCTGCAGCCGTGCGTCGGGCAGCGACACGAAGCTCTTCGGGTAGAGGCGATGCCACCAGTCCCGATGTTCCCGGGTGAGCCGGTCGAGCGATCCGGCCCGCCGCAGCCGCTGGGCGGCGACCTCTGAGGCGGTGGTGTCCGGGAAGGTGTGCGCGACCGTCGCGGTCAGCGTCGGGCCGTCCACCCGCCAGGCCGTGGTCGTACGGCCGCCGGCGACGAGGTCCTGGACGCACCGTCCCCCGGTCACGACCGGCGCGGGGTTGTCCCGGAGCCCCGCCGGGCGCGGTTTGAAAGCGAGTCGCGGTGACTCCGCCGGGAACGGCGTGAAGGACCAGGAGACGGCCTCCCCGCCGCCCGGGACGGCATTGACGACGAGAAGGTCGCGCGTCGCATGGGTGAACGCCCGCAGTTCGACGGTGCCGGCGGCCGTCGTGACCGTGCCGGACAGCTCCGCGTCCCACAGCGACAGCCGCAGGTCGACGCCGGTGACGTCGCCCGCGGTCTCCAGGGTCAGGTAGCCGATGCGCAGCCGGGAATGGCCGAACAGCGCCCCACCCGCGTTGTCCTGGTGGTCGCGCACGCGGCTGTCGCCGAGCACGAAGGTGAGCCGCTGCCGGGACGGATGCCGGTAGACGGCCGCGCCGAACGCTCCGTTCCCCAGGAAGGGCCCCTCGTAGAACGTCACGGGCACGCGCTTCCACCGCAGGTCGGATCCGGCGAGGAACGCGGCCCACTCGCGTTCGGTGCGCATGCCGTCCTGCGTCGCGGCGGCGGTCGTGGAACCGGGCGGGAGCGTATCCCCGGCGGCTGCGGTGGAACCGTACGGGAGCGCACCCGCGGCGGCGGTGCCGATCGCGGTGGTGCGCAGGAAGGTACGGCGGGAGGGTGAGGGCACGGCTGACTCCAAGAGATCGGATGACATAGACGGAGCACGTGGACACGGCTGCCGTCAAGAGGTCAAACGCCGCAAGAGTGTCGGCATTCATAGGATGTATCGTCGGGCGAAGCGAGGGAGCCGTGTCCGCTGCCCACCCCCGGCCGTACGGACCGACCTGCCGGGCCGCGACACTGTTGTGCGACCCCGGGGGAATCGCCTCCGACCGCCTCGCGAGATGGATGACTGAATGGCCCAGCCTGCCCTCGACACCGACCTCGTCGGCGAGCCCCGCAAGCACGTGCACGAGTTCCACGTGCGGTTCGGCGACATCGACTCGCTCGGGCACGTGAACAACTGCCGCTACCTGACGTACCTCGAGGACGCGCGGATATCGATGTTCTTCACCGATCCGCTGCGTGAGGGCCGCCCGCAGCTGCGGGGTCTCGTCGTGGCCCGGCATGAGATCGACTACAAGCGGCCGCTGCTCTTCGGACCCGACCCGGTGCGCGTGGAGACGTGGGTGACGGAGATGCGCGCCGCTTCGTTCGCGCTCGCGTACGAGATCCGTGACGACGAGCACGTGTACGCGCGTGCGTCATCGGTCATGGTGGCCTACGACGTCGAGCGGGGCCGCACCCGCAGGCTCACCGAGGCGGAGCGTTCCTTCCTGGAGGCGTACGGGTGATGGTGGCCGGCGGCCCTTCGCGCGCATCGCCTACGAGGGCGGGGCCATGACGGGCTGACGGCGCGGCGGCGGCGGCGGTCCAGAGTGGACCGGCGACAGTTCCGTAACAAACAAACGCGAAAGATCCTGTTTTCGCACCCGTACCCGTAATGTCGCGCCTGCAATGGGGCGACACAGAGGGGTGCGAATGCGGAACATCTCACGTGGGGTGCTGGCCCTCCTGCTCGTGGCGGGCCTCGGTGGCATCGGTGGGGCCGCGCACGCGGCGCCGGGCAGGTCGAACGACGACATCGCCGCCAAGCTCAAGGCGATCCCCGGCATGACGGTGCAGGAGAAGACCTCCACCCTCACGGGCTACCGATGGTTCTGGCTCGACTACCGTCAGCCGATCGACCACCGGAACCCGAAGAAGGGCTGGTTCGAGCAGCGGATCCTGCTCGAGCACAAGTCCGCGGACCGGCCCATGGTGCTCTACACGAGTGGCTACAACACGCCCGAGACGATGTTCCTGTCCGAGCCCACCGGGCTCGTGGACGGCAACCAGATCTCGGTGGAGTACCGCTACTTCACGCCCTCACGGCCCGCGCCCGCGGATTGGACGAAGGACACGATCTGGCAGGCCGCCACCGATGAGCACGAGATCATCAAGGCGCTCAAGACGATCTACCACGGCAAGTGGATCTCCACCGGGGCGAGCAAGGGTGGCATGACCGCCACCTACCACAAGCGCTTCTACCCCTCGGACGTCGACGGCACGGTGGCCTATGTCGCGCCGAACGACGTGAACAACAAGGACGACAGCGCCTACGACCGGTTCTTCAAGAAGGTCGGCACCGACCCGAAGTGCCGGACCGACCTCGAGAGCCTGCAGCGCGAGCTGCTCAAGCGGCGCCCCGAGATGGAGGCGCGGATGAGCGCCGACGCCCAGAAGGCCGGTGACACCTGGAAGATCATCAAGACGGTCGACCGGGCCTTCGAGAACTCCGTGATGGACTTCGAGTGGGCGTTCTGGCAGTACCACCTGCAGGCCGAGTGCAAGGACATCCCGGCCACGACCGCCTCGACCGACGCCATCTACACGTACTTCGACACGATCTCCGGCGCGCTGACCTACACGGACCAGGGACTGGAGCCGTTCATCCCGTACTACTACCAGGCGGGCACCCAGCTCGGCTGGCCGTCGCCGAAGTTCCCGCAACTGCATCCCCTGCTCCGCTATGAGAGCACCTACCAGCCGCGGACGTACGTGCCGCAGGACATCCCGATGAAGTTCGACCCGACGGCGATGGCCGATGTCGACCGCTGGGTTCGCGAGCACGCGGACCACATGCTGTTCATCTACGGTCAGAACGACCCGTGGGGCGCCGAGCCCTTCCGCCTCGGCTCGGGCAGCCGGGACTCGGCGGTCTACGTGGCGCCGGGCATGGACCACAGTGGCCGGCTCATCGCGAGCCTGCTGGACGCTCAGCGCGCCAAGGCCATCGCCGACCTGCTCCGCTGGGCCGGTGTGTCGCAGCAGGCAAGGACCCTGACCAGCCCGCAGGTCTCCGAAGACCCGATGCTGGCCCAGCGCCCGCCGCTGTAGGGCTCGCGCCCGAGAAGGCCCCCGCCGCGGCGGGGGCCTTCTCGCGCCCGCCGGTCGTATCAGGTAGTGAGACACTAGTGTCATAGTATGAACAGGCGGTGGTTGGTCCTCCTTGTCGGGGTGCTCGCGATGATCGCGGGATGCGCTTACCAGTACGGGCTTCCGTACCTCATCCCGGCGCTGCGCGCGGACAGAGGGCTGTCACTGAGCCAGGCGGCGATCCTCATCTCCTGCCCGGTGGCCGGTCTGCTGGTCGCGCTGACCCTCTGGGGCATGGCCGCCGACCGCTGGGGCGAGCGAATCATCCTCAGCGGCGGCCTCACCATCGCCGGGCTCGCGCTGCTGGCCGCCACCGCCGTACACCACACGGTCGCCCTGGGCGCCTGCCTCCTCGTCGCCGGGGCCGGCGGCGCGTCCATCCACGCCGCGAGCGGCCGGCTCATCCTCGGCTGGTTCGCCGCGCACGAACGGGGCCTGGCGATGGGCATCCGGCAGACCGGGCAGCCGCTCGGCGTCGGGCTGGCCGCGCTCACCCTGCCGCCGCTGGCCGCGCACGCGGGCCTCACCTCCGGGCTGGACCTCCTCGCCTGCTGCTGCCTGGCCAGCGCGCTGCTCGTGGCGCTGCTCGTCCGAGACCCCGCCCGCACGGCGGTGGGCGAGCCGCACGGCGGCGGCTCTCCCTACCGCACGCCCGTGCTGTGGCGGATCCACGCGGCCAGCGCGCTGCTCGTGGTGCCGCAGTTCGCGATCTCGGCGTTCGCGCTCGTCTACCTGGTCGACGCGCGCGGCTGGGACGGCGCGACGGCGGGCCGGGTACTCGCGGTGGCCCAGGTAGGCGGGGCCGCCGCGCGGCTGGCCGTCGGCCACTGGTCGGACCGGGCGGGCAGCCGCGTACGGCCCATGCGCACGCTGGCGGTGGGCATCGGCCTGGTCATGCTGGCGCTGGCGGCAGGCACCGTGGCGGGCTGGGAGGTCGCCACTGTCGCGCTGCTCGCCGCCGCGGTGATCACTGTCACCACCAACGGGCTCGCGTTCACCGCCGTGGCCGAGTATGCCGGGCGATCATGGGCTGGACGCGCGCTGGGCATCCAGAACACCGGCCAGAACCTGCTGGCCGCCGCCACTCCGCCGGTGCTCGGCTCGCTCGTCGCCAGGTCGGCGTATGGCACGGCCTTCGCGGCGGTCGCGGCCTTCCCGCTGGCGGCGGCGCTGCTGATCCCCATCCGCTTCGAGCGTGGACCGCGCGACCGGGCAGCGCCGGATGGCGGGGAGCTGCCGGCCGGAGCGGCCGGCAGCGCGACCGCGTCGCGTGGCGATGACTCCGTTTCCTGATCCTCTCAGACCCCGTTTAGGCGCTGTGACCTCGTGAAAGGCTGTTAGGAAGTGCTCAACGGGGGGGCGCGTGCTTCCGATTGTCGTGGTGGTCGCCGGCTTGGCGATGCTGGCGCTGGCGGCCGATCAGCTGGTTATCGGTTCCGGACGGCTGGCTGCCCGGCTGCGCGTCGCACCGGTCGCCATCGGGGTCGTGGTGATCGGACTCGGCACCAGCGCACCCGAGCTGCTGGTCTCCACGCTGGCGGCCCTGCGCGGGCAGGTGCCGCTCGGCGTCGGCACCCTCGTCGGCTCCAACGTCGTGAACGTCACGCTGCTCCTCGGCGTCACCGGGCTCATCGGGCCGTTCGCGGTACGCGCGTCGATCCTGCGGCGGGAGGCGCGGCTGTCCGTACTCGCCGTCGCCGCGTTCGCCCTGCTGCTGCTCACGGGGGTCGGTGCGGCCCAGGGGATCGTCCTGGCCGTTCTCTGCGGTGCGGCCCTGGTCCTGCTCCTGCGCTGGGCGCGTACGACTCCGGAGGGCCGGCTCGCCGGTGAGGTGACCGACTACCTCGAGGTGGGCTCCCGGTACCGGCTCCCGCGTGAGGTGGTGCGCGTCCTCCTGGGCCTCGGCGGCACGCTCGCAGGAGCGGACCTGCTCGTCTCCGGGGGATCCGACATCGCCGCACGGGCCGGCGTTCCCCAGGCGGTGATCGGCTTCACCGTGCTCGCGCTGGGGACGTCACTACCCGAACTGGTCACGTGCGTGCATGCTCAGCGGCGCGGCGAGACGGAGCTGATCGTAGGCGACCTCCTCGGCAGCAACCTGTTCAACAGCCTGGCCGGGGGCGCCACCGCGGGCCTTGCCTCATGGCAGAACAGGGCGGCGGGCGTAGGCGGCGGCCTGCTGGTCACGATGGTTGGCGTCAACGTGATCGCACTGCTACTGCTCATGCGAAGACGGCGGCTCACCCGGCCGGTGGCGAGCGTGCTGCTCGCGACCTACGGGCTCGCGCTGCCGATGCTGCCCACCACTCCCGACGCGGACCGCGCGGCGCGCGTCACCAGGCCAGGGTCAGCGGGGGGCGTTGACCATGCTGTTCGCCGCCATGACGAGGTAGTCCCACAGCATCGTCTCCAGCTGCTCCGGGAGCTTCAGTTCGTCCACGGCGGTACGCATGTGCGCCAGCCAGGCGTCCCGCTCCGGCTCGCCGATCGTGAACGGCACATGTCGCATGCGCAGCCGGGGATGGCCGCGCCGCTCCCCGTAGGTGCGCGGGCCGCCCCAGTACTGGATCAGGAAGAGCCGGAGCCGCTCCTCGGCGGGCCCCAGGTCCTCCTCGGGGTACAACGGGCGGAGGAGCGGGTCGTCCGCCACTCCCTGATAGAACCGGTGGACGAGCCGGCGGAAGGTCTCCTCGCCGCCGATCGCCTCAAAGAATGTCGCCTCTTGTGTCATGGCGTCCCCCAGCCTATGCGGCCGACGTATCCTTCTTGAAAGTCGCCACGGCCACGCCTGACGCGTCGAACGCCTTCTTCACGCGTTCGCGCAGCTCGCGTGCTGTGTCGCTCTGCCTGCCCGGTGCCGTCTTGCACACGACGCGGACGACCACCGCCTCGCCGGACAGTGCCTGCACGCCCCACACGGTCGGGTCCTCGATGATGATCTCGTCCCACGGGGGTTCGACGGCCAGCGCGGCGGCGGTGTCCGTCAGGAGCGTGCGTACCTTGTCGATGTCCGCGTCGTACTCGACCGGCACGTCCAGCACCACCCGGGCCCAGTTCTGCGACTCGTTGCCGACCCGCTTGATCTCGCCGTTGGGGATGTACCAGACGATGCCGTTGACGTCGCGCAGGCGGGTGGTGCGCAACGAGACCGCCTCGACCGTGCCCGTGACCGTGCCCACGTCGATCACGTCGCCCACGCCATACTGGTCTTCCAGCAGCATGAACATGCCGGTGAGGAAGTCCTTGACGAGATTCTGTGCGCCGAAGGCGACGGCCACGCCGACGATGCTCGCGCTCGCGAGGAACGGCGCGAGGTCCAGCCCCAGGTAGCCGAGCACGGTGAGCGCGGCGGCGCCGAGGACGATGCTCGAGGCGATGCTCCGGAGAAGCGACCCCATGGTCTCCGTGCGCTGCCGGCGCCGTTCGCTGATCAGGACCGGACTGCCGTCGAAGATCGTGCGTGTCCTCTCCCGGAGCCGCTCGGACATGGTGCTCTCGGCCATGCGGAGGGTGATCCTGGTGATCGTCTTGTTGATGACCCGGCGCAGCAGCAGGGCGACGACGATGGTGAGCACGATCTTCACGAGCAGCGTGAGCGGGCCGTCCAGCCATACGCTGTACGTGCGAGTCAGGTGGCCGTTCTTGGTGATGTCCCAGGCCAGCTTGCAGGCCACGCTGGCCGGTGCTGTGCAGTAGTCAGCGGCATCCCCACCGCCGGTCAAGGGTGCGAACACGGATGCGGTGGAAAGCGCGAGCACGAGAAAGACCCTCCTTCGACGGTCCCCGCCGAAGGAGGGCCGCGTCGTAGCCTGCGAACCTTCCTGATCGTAGGCGACCGCGGAGGGTCCGGGACCCGGCGGCGGGAGTGCGGACCGCCGCCGGGCCACCGCCGGCGACCTCGGTATGGGGACGGGTCGCCGACGCCCCGGGCACAGGACCGCTGCCGACCGGCCCCGCGGGACCGGTCAGTCCGCGCCACTGGCCACCGGCCCCGCGGGACGCGCTCCGCCCCTAGTCCCGATGAGCCTCGAGGACGTGGGCCACCTTGACGGCGGCGCCGCACGGATCGTCGACGCCGTGCATGGGTTCCCCCCATGACCACCAGAAGTACCAGGCGGGCTTGTCGAGCGCGCCGGGCGCCGGGGCGCACATGACGTTCTCCGACATGCTCGCCGCGGCCGGGTTGACCACCCGGCAGAAGGCGGGCCCGGATCGGGTACGGATCACGCGGGCCACCAGGCCGCGCTCGCCTAATTCGCGGACGAGGCCTTCCAGGTATCCCACACGGCGTTCATCGACCATCCGGCACATCTCCTCTTACGGTGCGAACGCGTCTCGCTACGCGCTGCGAGAATCGCAAGCCGGTGGGGAGGGGTCAAGGGGGTGCTCCGGGCCCGCGGACCACGTTCGCCCGCTCCGGGTAGAGGTTCTTCACCCCGAGGATGAGGAACCTCCGCTCCTGTGAGGGGAGAGGCTCGCGGGTCGACGCGTTTATGGTGGATCCTGTTGGCGTACGGCGATGCCAGCGTTACGCTGCGTACGCGAGTTTTCCTCATCCGTGGCCAAAAAGTAACCCGGTCGGCTCTTCCCCCGAGGAGGCCGGAAGTGACAGATCCCGCAAAGGTGGCCCCCCCGACGAAGGAAGCGGACCTGGCCCGCCGCATCCGCGCCCGGGGGCTGGCGCTCGGACACGCGCCGCCGCAGATCGCCAGAGAAATCCACGACCAATGCGCGCCGATCTTCGGCACCAGCCAGGTCAAGGCGCAGCGTCTGTCACACGGCATCGCACTGTCCGATGTCGTCGCTCAGGTCAGAGCGCTGTACGACATGGAGGGAAAGCCTCTCCCCAAGCTCGGCGAGACGCTTCTGTCCGCGTACGAAAGCGGTTTTAAGCGTCCGGGCCCGGCCTACCTGCACTACCTCTGCCGCGTCTACCGGGTGGAGCCCGAAGACCTGGGCTTCCAGGGGCCGTGTGTCTGCGCTCGGACGCACGATCCGCCGAGGCCGGGGACACACAACGCGTCCCCCCGCGAGCCCGACGTCGTGCTCGGGCCCGGCACCCTAATCATCGACAACGATCACTGGGCAATACGAGACCTGTCCTCCGTCCCGCACATCTCCGGGGTCCGGTACCGCGCCGAGGACTCCGATTGCGGCGGGGGAGAAGAGGAGGAGACTGTGCTTCGGCGAACCCTTCTGCAAGTCCTGGCCGGGGCGGGCGTGGCGCTCGATGGCCAGATCCTGGGGGCGGTGGACGGCATCCGCCGCAAGATGGACGACACGCTGGTCAACGCGTCCGTCTCACCGACCATGCTCGACCAGTGGGAGGAGACCGCCAACGGATACGGGCAGCAGTACATGTCGACGCCGCCGCTCCGGCTGCTGTGCGACGTGCTGCTCGACTTCAGTGAGGTTCGCCGGATGTGCGAGCAGCGGCAGCCGATCGAGCTGCAGGAGCGGCTGTGCCGGCTCGCCGCGCACCTGTCCGGACTCTCCGGCGTCATCATGATCGATCTCGGCGACCACCGGCTGTCACGGTCCTTCTTCCGCACGGCCCGCACAGCCGCGGACGAGACCGGCGACCGCGCCCTGAGGTCGTGGGTGAGCGTGCGCGAGGCGCTGGTGCCCATGTACTACGGCGACCCGCGGGAGTCCCTGCACCTGGCCCGGCGGGCGCAGGACCTGGCCGGCCGCACCCCCAACGTCGCCGCCGCCATGGCCCCGATCGTGGAGGCCCGCGCGCTCGGCATGCTCGTCAAGCGAGGACGCAGCGACGCCGCCGGCAGCGCCAAGCGGGCGATGGCGCGGGGGCAGGCCGTGTTCGGCCAGCTCGGCAAGGACCAGCTGGCGGACACGGCGTTCGGCTACACCGAGCGGCAGCTCGCCTTCCACATGGGCGACACCTACACCAATCTCGGCGATCACCGGAACGCCGAGGAGACCCTCCGCAGGGCGCTCACCCTGTATCCGGCCTCGGAGGAGCTGGACCGCACGCTGATCTGGCTGGACCGCGCCTCGTGCAGGCTGCAGGAGGGCCAGCCGGAAGAGGCGCTGAGCACCGCCAGGGAGACCGTGCTCGCCCTGTCGCCCGGGCATCGGACGGACATCATCATGCACCGCGCGCGCCAGCTCGTCAGCGCCGTCGTCTCGCAGTACGGCGAGATCAACGCGGCCCGGGAGTTCCGGGAGGCGCTCACCGCGCCGGGCACCACCGGCCTCGCCGAGAAGCAGACCTGACCGGTGGCCCGCGTACTCGGCACCGCCGCCGCACCCCGGCGACGGCGGGAGGAGCCCCCTGTCTGGACGTTCTCGGAACTGCGCATCCGGCGATACGCGTCGGAGGATCACCCGGCCGTGTTCGCGCTTCACCAGCTGTGTCTCGCGCAGGTCGGCCTGCGCCCCGGCGACGGCGTCTACTACGACGACGACTTCGCCCGGGTCGAGGAGATCTACCTCCGCGCGCGGGGCGAGTTCCTGGTCGGAGAGGTGCGGGGTGAGATCACCGCGATCGGCGGGCTGCGGCGCGTCGACGACCTGGTCGCCGAGATGGTGCGCCTCCGGGTCCGCCCGGACCAGCAGGGCCAGGGGTACGGCGCCGCGGTCGTCACGGTCCTCGAAGAACGCGCCGCCGAGTTCGGCTACCGGGTGCTGCGCGCCGACACGACCGTGAAGCAGCCGGTGGCCATGGAGCTCTACCGCTCCTTCGGCTGGCACGAGACCGACCGCAAGGTCACCGGCGCGACCGTCACCGTCTACTTCGAGAAGTTCCTCGGTGCCTGATCACGGCCGTGCGCCCGGCAGACCGGACCGGTCCTGTCGATGTGGCAGGTCCGGGCTTCGGCGCCGGCGTGGGCATCGGAGTGCGGGCCGTGGCGCCCGCCGGGGCGGCCTCAGCCGCAGCAGCCGCCTCCGCAGCAGCCTCCGCCGCTCGGCCGCGGCGCTGTGGCGCCACCGGTCACGGCGACCGTGGAAAGCAGCTTCACAGTGTCGTCATGGCCGTCCGGGCAGGTCGCGGGCGCGGAGGCCTCACTCATCGGGCGGGACATCTCGAACGTCGACCCGCAGGCGCGGCAGCGGAAGTCATAGCGTGGCACGTATCCAGAGTACGGCTTCGCCGGCCGATCAGGCGGCGGGCTCGGAGACGTACGGGGCCCACTGCGGGTCGCCGTCGTGCACCAGCCCGATGAGGCGCCAGTGGGCGCCACGCGGCACCGCGGGCGTGACGGGCAGCCTCCAGCCGAGCTCCTCCAGGAGCTTGTCGGCCTTGCGATGGTTGCAGGGCATGCAGGAGGCGACGCAGTTCTCCCAGATGTGCTTGCCGCCGCGGCTTCGCGGGGTCACATGGTCGATCGTCTCCGCGCGGCGGCCGCAGTAGGCACAGCGGAAGTTGTCGCGCCGCATGAGAGCCGCCCGCGTGAGCGGCACGCGTTGTCGGTAGGGGATCCGGACGTAGCGCAGCAGGCGGATCACTGAGGGCATCTGCACGACCACGGAGGCCGAACGCAGGTGGGCGCCGGAGACGTCGTGGTGGACGATTTCGGCCTTCTCCCGGAGCACCAGGCACACGGCGCGCCGCAGCGGCAGCGTGGTGAGTGGTTCGTAGCTGGCGTTGAGGAGTAGGACCTGTCTCATCAGACGGCCTCCGGGCACGAGGCGCCGACAGCCCCGCGGGACACGCTCCAGCGCGCCCCGGCACGAGGCTCAATGATCGTCTTCGGCGCCAGCGCACCCGTCATGAGGACCTCCTCACGGGTGATACCCGAACTGAGATCAGTGTGGCTGCTGAGATGTGGATCCCGCTACCCCATTGAGCGGCAATCGCTGCAAACCGTCTTTGCCCGGGACCTTCGGTGCACCGGTGTCACCCGCCGGCTTCGGCATGTCGGTGGTGGTCTCGGTGCTGAACGCGCCCTCGCCAGGCTCGCCGGGCGCGCCGGCGCCGGCGTCCGTGCTGGGCGGCGTGAGCTGCCTCTCCCGCCAGGTGACCTGGGCGTTGACGCGGAGCCTGGCGGTGCCCGCCGCCACTGTGGTTTTGATCCAGCCGACACGCTTCTCGCCGGGCCCGATCGAGCCGTACTGGCACACGACCTCGTCGCCCTTGTCGGTGCAGGGCTTGGAGACCCCAACGACCTTCTGGCCGGCGGAGACCTTCTGTGTCGCGATGACCGTTTCCGCGCCGCCGGAACCCTGGTTAGAGAGCGTCCAATGCCAGGTAGCGCCGGAATTGTCGGCAGTGATCTCCGGGCTTTCGTACACCAGTTGAAGATCGGCCGCCAGCGGGTCCGCCGGCGGGTCCGCGGCGTGCGCCGCCGGAACGAGCAGCGTGCCGGCGGCCAGCACGGGAACCGCGACCAGCGCAAAGTTGTATCTCATGTCCTACCCCCCGATTGACATGCAGGAATGCTTACATGTTTCTCCCACATCCCGGCCAGAAGAAACCGTCACGCCAGGGCCCGGGCAGCGGTGGTGACCTCATAGAGTTCGCACATGAGCCGACCGCAGTATCCATCCGCCCGCCGCGAGGACATCGTCGAGGAGATTCACGGCCACCGCGTGGCCGATCCGTACCGGTGGCTGGAGGACCCTCAGGGCGAAGAGACGAAAAGCTGGCTGACGGACCAGGATGAGCTGTTCCATCGCGAGGTCGACGGTCTGCCCGGCCGGGAGCGGCTGCGCGCCCGGGTCCGGGAGCTGCTCGGCTCGGGCACCGTCGGCGCGCCGGTCTGGCGTGGCGCACGGCGCTTCTTCATGCGGCGCACGGCGGAACAGGAGCACGCGGTGCTCTACACCGTGGACCCTCCTGCGGCACCGGCAGAGGTCGAGACGGAGCGCGCGCTGATCGATCCGATGGAGCTCGACTCCACGCACACCACGACGCTCGACTCCTGGCAGCCCGACAAGGAGGGCCGGCTGCTCGCCTACCAGCTCTCCCACGGCGGCGACGAGGAGTCCAAGCTGTACATCATGGACATCGCCACGGGTGACCTGGTGGAGGGGCCGATCGAGCGGTGCCGCTACACCCCGGTCGCGTGGCTGCCCGGCGGCGAGGCGTACTACTACGTGCGGCGGCTTCCCGCCGACCAGGTGCCGGCGGGGGAGGACCAGTACCACCGGCGCGTCTATCTGCACCGGGTCGGCACGGACCCGGAGACCGACGACGTCATGATCTTCGGCGCGGACCGGGAGAAGACCAACTACTACGGCGTCGGGGTCAGCCGCGACGGCCGCTGGCTCACGCTGGCGTCCTCGCAGGGCACGGCGCCCCGGAACGACCTCTGGATCGCCGACCTGAGCACCTCGCCGCCGGAGGCGCCGGAGCTGCGGGTGGTGCAGGAGGGCGTCGACGCGGAGACCGGTCTGCACATCGGCCGTGACGGGCGGGCGTACGTCTTCACCGACCGCGACGCCCCCCGCGGCAGGCTGTGCGTGGCCGACCCGGCGGAGCCGGCCCACGAGACGTGGCGTGATCTCATCCCCGAGGACGCCGAGGCGGTCCTGTCGGACTTCGCGATCCTCGACGACCTCGACCGGCCGATCCTGCTCGCCGGGTGGACCCGGCACGCGATCAGTGAGATCACCATCCACGACCTGGAGACCGGGGAGCGGATCGGCGAGGTGCCCGTGCCCGGGCTCGGCTCCGTCGGCGGCATCGGCGAACGCCCGGAGGGCGGCCACGAGGCGTGGTTCGTCTACTCCGACAACACCACGCCGGTATCCGTGCACCGCTTCGACGCGCGGACCGGCGAGACCACGCTGTGGGCCTCGGCACCCGGGGCGGTCGAGGTGCCCGACGTCGAGGCGCACCAGGTCACCTACACCTCCTACGACGGCACCGAGGTGCGGATGATCGTCGTCGCCCGCCCCGATGGTGACGGCCCGCGCCCGGCGATCCTGTACGGCTACGGCGGCTTCAACGTCCCGCTGACCCCGGCGTACTCCGCGACGATCCTTGCCTGGGTGGAGGCGGGCGGCGTCTACGCGGTCGCCAACCTGCGCGGCGGCTCGGAAGAGGGCGAGGAGTGGCACCGCGCCGGGATGCTGGACAAGAAGCAGAACGTCTTCGACGACTTCCACGCCGCCGCGGAGAAGCTGATCGCGGACGGGTGGACGACCGCCGACCGGCTCGGCATCGCCGGCGGCTCCAACGGCGGGCTGCTGGTCGGCGCGGCGATCACCCAGCGGCCCGACCTCTACGCCGCGGCGGTGTGCTCCGCGCCGCTGCTGGACATGGTGCGCTATGAGAAGTCCGGGCTCGGCCAGACCTGGAACGTCGAGTACGGCTCCGCAGACGACCCGGAGCAGTTCGAGTGGCTCCACGCCTACTCCCCGTACCACCGCGTCCGTGCGGGCGCCGCCTACCCGGCGACGCTGTTCACCGTGTTCGAGAGCGACACCCGCGTGGACCCGATGCACGCCCGCAAGATGTGCGCGGCACTCCAGCACGCGACCTCCGTGACCGAACAGGAGGCGCCCGGGCGGCGGCCCGGACCCATCCTGCTGCGCAACGAGGCCGAGGTCGGGCACGGCTCCCGTGCCATCAGCCGCTCGGTCGATCTGACCGTGGACACGCTGTCGTTCACGGCCGCCCACACCGGGCTCACTATTAAGGATGGTGTCTAATACCGTTCGTGACCGCTCTGGACCGCGTCCTCGAGCTGCTCGATCCCGTCCCGGCCGAGCCGGACACCAGCCGCGGCCATCTGGACCTGCTCGGCGAGGTGCCGCGGCCGCACGACACGATCGCGCAGCGGCTGATGCGGTCCGGGGCGCTGCCGAAGATCTACGAGCACGTGTGGCGGCCGGTGCTCTTCGGGCTCTCCAAGGGCGGCCCGCTCGGGCCGAGCACGGCCGAGGAGTACACCCTCGCCCGCGACTGGCTGGGACTCGCCGGTACTCCGGGCGCGACAGTGCTCGACGTGGCCTGCGGGCCCGGGAACGTGACCCGTGCGCTGGCATCGGGCGTCACCGGAGGCGGCCTCGTGGTCGGCATCGACGCCTCGGCGACCATGCTCGGCCGTGCGGTGGCCGACACGCCTGACCGGGGCGCGGACGACTCCGCCGACATCGGATACGTCCGCGGCGACGCGGTGCACCTGCCGTTCCGGGACGGGTCCTTCGACGCGGTCTGCTGCTTCGGCGGTCTCTACCTCTTCGATGACCCGTGGACCGCGATGGCCGGCATGGCCAGGGTGCTCAAACCCGGAGGCCGGCTCGTCCTCCTCACGACCCGGCGTCCGGCCCTCCCGCTCATCGGCGACGGCGCCGGGGCCCTCAGCGGGCTCGCCGGGATCCGGATGTTCGGGTCCTCGGAGATCTCTGAGGCGCTGGCCGCCCGCGGGTTCACCGCCATCTGCCGGCGCTCGTACGGCCTCATGCAGTTCGCCGGCGCCACGCTCACCTGAGCGTTGTTTCGACCGACCCTGTGAGAGTGCCCCTCAGCACGCCATAGTGCGGTGAGGGGCACCCTCACAGGTCTGCCGGGCCCGGTCAGCCGCTGAGCTGGGAGATGTCGCGGGCGGCACCGGTGGAAGCCGAGGTGGCCATCGCGGCGTACGCCTGCAGCGCCACGCTCACCGGACGGCGCCGGTCGCGCGGGCGGTAGCTGCCCAGGTCGCTCAGGAGGCGTTCGCGGCGCTCGCGCAGCACGTCGCCCGGGACGTCCAGCCGCAGTTCACGACGGGGGATGTCGATGACGATCCGGTCGCCGTCCTCGACCAGGGCGATGTCCCCGCCGGCGGCCGCCTCCGGCGAGGCGTGGCCGATGGACAGCCCGCTGGTGCCGCCGGAGAAACGCCCGTCCGTGACGAGCGCGCAGGCCTTGCCGAGGCCGCGGCCCTTGAGGAAGGACGTCGGGTAGAGCATCTCCTGCATGCCCGGGCCGCCCTTGGGGCCCTCGTAGCGGATGACGACGACGTCGCCGGGCTTGACCTTGTCGCCGAGGATGCCCTCGACGGCGTCGTCCTGGCTCTCGAAGACCACCGCGGGGCCCTCGAAGGTCCACAGGGCCTCCTCGACCCCGGCCGTCTTCACGACCGCGCCCTCGACGGCCAGGTTGCCGTAGAGCACGCCCAGTCCGCCGTCCTTGGTGTAGGCGTGCTCGGCGTCGCGGATGCAGCCCTCCGCGCGGTCGAGGTCCAGGGAGTCCCACCGCGTGTTCTGGCTGTACGGCTTGGTCGTGCGGACCCCGCCGGGCGCTGCGTGGAACATCTCCAGCGTCTCGGGGGAGACGGCGTCGGAGCGGATGTCGCTGGCGTCCAGGAACTCGCCGAGCGAGGCGCCGTGGATGGTGTGGACGGTGCGGTTGAGCAGTCCCGCGCGGTCCAGCTCGCCCAGGATGGCGGGGATACCGCCGGCCCGGTGGACGTCCTCGACGTGGTACTTGGCGGTGGCCGGTGCGACCTTGCAGATACAGGGGACCCGGCGAGACAGCTCGTCGATCTCCTTGAGCCCGAAGTCGACGCCGGCCTCGCGTGCGGCGGCGAGCAGATGCAGGATCGTGTTGGTCGAGCCGCCCATCGCGACGTCGAGGGCCATGGCGTTCTCGAAGGCGTCGCGGGTGGCGATGTTGAGCGGCAGCACCGACGCGTCGTCGTCGGCGTAGTAGCGCTGCGTGATCTCCACGATCTTCCGCCCGGCGTCCTCGAACAGCCCCTTGCGCGCGGCGTGGGTGGCGAGGATCGTGCCGTTGCCCGGCAGGGACAGGCCGATCGCCTCGGTCAGGCAGTTCATCGAGTTGGCGGTGAACATGCCCGAACAGGAGCCGCAGGTGGGGCAGGCGTTCTCCTCCATCTGGGCGAGCGTGTCATCCGACACCGACTCGTCCGCAGCGGCGACCATCGGGTCGATCAGGTCGAGCTTCGTCGTGCCGTCGACCGGCTTGCCCGCCTCCATCGGCCCGCCGGAGACGAACACGGTCGGGACGTTGAGCCGCATGGCCGCGATCAGCATGCCCGGCGTGATCTTGTCGCAGTTGGAGATGCAGATCATGGCGTCGGCGCAGTGCGCGTTGACCATGTACTCGACGGAGTCGGCGATCAGCTCACGCGAGGGCAGGGAGTAGAGCATGCCGCCGTGGCCCATGGCGATGCCGTCGTCGACCGCGATCGTGTTGAACTCGCGGGGGATCCCGCCCGCCTCCTTGACGGCCGCGGCGACCACCTGGCCGACCTCGCGGAGGTGCACGTGCCCGGGTACGAACTCGGTGAAGCTGTTGGCCACGGCGATGATCGGCTTGCCGAAGTCCTCACGGGCCACGCCTGTCGCCCTGAGGAGGGCGCGCGCGCCCGCCATGTTCCTGCCGTGCGTGACCGTTCGCGACCTCAGCGAGGGCATGACCTCTCCCGTCCGTTCGTGCTCACACGTCGATCGTACGGGGTAAGAGGTGAAGACTGAGACAGCCGTATCATCATTCGGGCGCGATGGGCGAGCAGGGCCATCGGGCTGGGGGCGCCATGACACTCGATCATCTCGTCTACGCGACGCCGGATCTGGACGCGTCCGTCCAGCGGATCGCCGAGCTGACCGGCGTGCGGCCGGTCGAGGGCGGCCGGCACCCGGAGCCGGACACCGTACGCCGCCACCTCGCGGCCCTCGGCGTCGAGCTGGACGTCCGTCAGGGGGAGCCGGGGCTGACGGCGGTGGTCGGCGGCACCGCCACGCTGAGATAGGAGAGCATCCCACGCGTGGCCGCCTGGCGGGGTGCGCTCCCTGCGCCGGCCGGGGCGAGGACCGGCGCGGGGGTTCATCGCATGCGCGGTGTGGAGACCCTGGCCTTCAGGCCGGGGAGGAAACGCCGCTCCCTCCTGGAAATGTCGGTGGTGGTCGTTAGCGTGTTCGGATGCGGTTTCGTCTTGAGCCCACGTCCGCCCAGGAGCGGGTGTTGCTGGAGCATTGCGCGC